>CAMLPZ010000176.1 GCA_946482045.1 uncultured Asticcacaulis sp. | reverse complement strand
AGCTGACGATCTCTGCGCGGCAGCGCACAAATTCCGGATCGTTGAACGCGGTCAGGCGGCTGCGCGGACGCGGGCATTTCACATCGACGATCTTGCCGATGGTCGCCTTCGGGCCGTTGGTCATCATCACGACGCGGTCGGCCAGCAGTACGGCTTCGTCGACATCGTGGGTGATCATCAGCACGGTCGCCTTGATGCGCGAATGCAGCGCCATGACGGTGTCCTGAAGGTGGCCGCGCGTCAGGGCATCGAGCGCGCCGAACGGTTCGTCGAGCAGCAGCACCTTGGGCTCCATGGCCAGCGCCCGGGCGATGCCGACGCGCTGCTTCATGCCGCCGGAAATCTCGCCGGGACGTTTCTGCGCGGCGTGAGTCATCTTGACCAGGTCGAGAACGGTCATGACGCGCTCGTTCAACTGGCTCATGGTTTCCTTGCTGCCATAGAGCTTGTCGACGGCAAGGCGGACATTCTCATAGACGGTCATCCACGGCAGGAGTGAATGATTCTGGAAAACGACAGCGCGGTCGGGGCCGGGGCCAGTGATCTCCTTATTTTCCAGCAGCGCCGCGCCCAGCGTCAAAGGGACTAAGCCCGCGACGACGTTAAGCAGGGTCGACTTGCCGCAGCCAGAGTGGCCGATGATCGAGATGTACTCGCCGGCATTGACCGACAGGGAGACATTGTCGAGCACCGACGAGATGACGCCGTCGCGTTCGAAATCGACATAGAGGTTTTCAAGAGAAAGGATGGGTTTGGTCATGGAGAAAATCCGCTTTACTTCCCCTCTCCCCGTTTACGGGGAGAGGGTGGCTCGCTCGCGAGCCGGGTGAGGGGCTAGTGCGTCAATCAGCAGCCGTGCCGCGTGACACGAAGTGGCCAACGCCGGCGACCATGCGATCGAGGGCGAAGCCCACCAGGCCCACCCAGATCAGGGCGACGATGATGTCAGACATGCGCGACGAGTTGTACTGGTCCCAGATGAAGAAGCCGATGCCGACGCCGCCCAGCAGCATCTCAGAAGCAACGATGGCCAGCCAGCTCATGCCGACGCCGATGCGCAGGCCCGTGAAGATGTGCGGCGTGGCGGCCGGCAGCATGATCTTGAAGAAGTACTCGATCGGATGCAGCTGAAGGACTTTCGACACATTGATATAGTCCTGCGGAATGTTGCGCACGCCTACGGCCGTATTGATGACGATCGGCCAGATCGAGGTGACGAAGATCACGAACAGGGCGGATGGCTGGGCCTCGCGTAGCATGGCCAGCGAGATCGGCAGCCAGGCCAGCGGCGGAACGGTACGCAGGACCTGGATCATTGGATCGAAGCCCTTGCGCGCCCAGGTGACCGTACCGACGAAGGCGCCGAGCAGGACGCCGCAGACCGCCGCCAGGCTGAAGCCGATACCCACGCGCGACAATGAGGTCGACACGTGCCAGAACAGGCCCTTGTCGACGCCGCCGCGATCGAAAAACGGATCGGTTATCAGTTCCTGCGACTCGAGCCAGACCATGGAGGGGCCGGGCAGGCCACCAGGAAAAGCGCGCGCTATGGCTTCCCAGGCGGAAAGGACCACGGCCAGCATCAGCGCGGGCATCAGGAAGGTCGAGACGCGCTCGCCCATCTTTCTGAACCTGGCGGCTTCAATCTGTTTCTTCTGGGCGGCTACGAGCAGGGCCGAGCGGTCTATGGCCGGCGCCGGGGCAGGTGACGACTGGGTCACGGGTTTTCTCACGAAATCGAAGGGCATCTAGGTTGCCTTTATGAATGTCTGCACTTTATTCCGTCCACCCATGACGGCGACGGTGGTCGAAGGCCGGATGAGGGGCAAATGGTGTGCAACGCGTGTTGCCCCTCATCCCAACCCTCACGCCCGCAAGCGGGCGAAGGTGGTTACGCCAGTTTCTTGATCGGCTGGCTGGCGAGGTAGGCGTCCGGATTGGCCGGATCGAAGACCTTGCCGTCGAAGAACTTCTCGACGCCGCGCGAATCCGAAGCCGGAGCGGCGATCTTGTAGGTCTTGGCGACCTCGCGCCACAGGTCGGCGCGGTTGACCTTGTTGACCAGTGCCGTGGTGTTCAGGTCGCTGTCCAGGATACCCCAGCGCTTGTTCTCGGTGATGAACCAGGCGTCGTGCGACTTGAACGGGAAGTTGGCAAAGTCGGCCCAGAATTTCATGATGTGCGGGCTGTTGGCCACGACGCGGCCGTCACCGTAGTCGATCTTGCCCTGCAGGCGCGGGACGATGTCATTGATCGGCACGTTGATGTACTGGCGACCGGCGGTGATGGCGCACATGGCTGCGCGGTTCTTGTCGCACCACTGGGCGGCTTCCATGACGGCGGCGATGATCGCCTTCGCGGCGTTCGGATACTTGTCGACCCAGTCGGCGCGCATCCCCAACGCCTTTTCCGGGTGGTTCATCCAGATTTCCGAGGTCGTCGTGGCAGTGTAGCCGATCTTCTGCGACACCAACTGGCCGTTCCACGGCTCGCCGACGCAGAAGGCGTCCTGGGTGCCGGCCTTCATGTTGGCGACCATCTGCGGCGGCGGGATGACGATGGTCGAGCAATCGACGTCCGGATTGATACCGCCGGCGGCCAGCCAATACCGAATCCATAGGTCGTGCGTGCCGCCGCGGAAGGTCATGGCTACCTTGGCGATATTGCCGGCGGCCTTCATCTGGGCGAACTTGGCTTTCATTGCCGAACTGTTCAGTCCGACCTTCACGCCTTTCAGGTCGTTGCCGACGCTGATCGCCTGGCCGTTGGTGTTGAGGCGGGCCAGGATGTACATCGGTGTCGGCTTGGCGGCCTGGCCGGTGGTGATCAGGTATGGCATGGGCGACAGGATGTGCGCACCGTCGATTCCGCCGCCCTTGGAGCCCAGCACCAGATTGTCCCGCGTGGCGGCCCACGAGGCCTGCTTCAGTACCTCGACATCTGGCATGCCATACTTGGCGAACAGGCCCTTTTCCTTAGCAATGATCAGGGGCGACGAGTCGGTGAGCGATATGAAGCCCAGCTTGGCGGCGGAAACTTCCGGCCCCTTGCCCGCGGCATGGGCGCCCGACGGAAAGAGCGCCTTGGCGGCGGCGACGGTAGCGACGGCGCCAAACAGGGCTTCGCGTCTGTTGATGATGGTCATGGTCGAAAAGTCCTTAAAGCTTGTATTGCAGCATGATCCAGGTTTTGGTGCGCGATGCCGGCATGGTCGGGCTGGCGCGCTCAAAGTCCGCGTATTTCAGCATCAGGCTGAGATTCTTGGTCAGGCCGGCGGTCAGGACCGCGTCCCATTCCTTGCCGATCGGACGCTCGAGGCGGTTGGTCTTCATGTCATGATAGACAACCGTCAGGGTCGGGTTCATGAACCACGGCGCCCACGGACGGGTGTGGCCGGCGACGACCAGGGTCAGGTTGAGGTCGTCGATGCCGTCGGCGAAGGTCTTGTTGCCGCCGGTCGAGGCGAAGACGTCGGCGAAGCCTTCGAAGGCGTGGACGGTACCCAGCGGTGTGATGAAACCCTGCGTGCCGTTGCCTTCCAGCGACTCGTAGTTCAGCTTGAGGGTAAAGATGTCCCAGGTAGCATTGGCTTCATACATGCTTGCGGAAAGGTCGAAGACGGCGGGATTGGCGCCGGTCGGTTCCTGCTCGGCGTATTGGGCGATGTAGCCCAGCTTGACCGATGACGCCCAGGTGGTGCCGAAGACGCGCACGCCTTTGGTGTCCACCGAAGAGATCAGGGCGTTGTTGATGTCGGCGGCGACCGGCGTTTTCGCGGCCGTCGTAAAGCGCAGATTGTAGTCGAAGGCTGTCACCTTGACCGCTTCGTTGAAGCTGTAGGTGGCGTTCAGCACGTAGGAGTTGGAGTTCCAGTCCTTGGCGTCGCCGACGATGCGGTTGATGCGGCCAAGATAGGCGGCGGTCAGCTTGACGCGGAACAGGGTTGTGTCGAGTCGGACGGCGTCGAACGTCTGTTCGTCCTGGCGCCAGCCGACATTGCCGATGAAGCGGGCATCGTCGAGGATCATGCGCTGGCGGCCCACCGTCAGGGTGGTTGCGGCGGTCGGCGTCCAGGTCAGTTGCGCGCGGTTAATCTCGGTCACCGCCGGATCGACGACGTTTGGAAAGGTCGTCTTGCCGTTGATCGTCGAATTGTATTTTTCGATCGGTGCGATCACGCTGTCGATTTCGACCAGCGCCTTGATGCCATGAAACTCGCCGCTTTGCAGGCCGAGCCGATTGCGCCAGGTTAGCGCTTCTGCCTTCGCGGCGATGCCCTGCTGGTCGACGCCTTCGAGCCTGAGGCTCGATTCAACGATCGGCTTCGAAGCCGCCAGCGCATCGGCGATCGTGTCTTCAGCGCGCACTTCAGCGGCCGCCAGCAGGGCGCCCATCGCGCAGCCTGCTGCCAAAATGTCCCGTACTTTCACCTGTATCCCCTTGGAAGAAAGCATAAAAAAAACGCCCCAAGCGAACGGTTCCGAAAATCGGAGCAGTTACTTGAGACGTCGTTGTCTTATGTAGCAGCGCCAGCATTGGCGCCTGGGTGTTTCGTATGCCGCCATCCTTGGCTGCATGAGACAAGGTTTGTCCGAACCCGGCCTTTCGTCAATCGTCAAGACAGTTGTTTTTGAATATTTCTGCGCTGCACAAATTCAGCGCTGCAAATTTGTCACAAAAAATCGGGCGGAAGGTCTGTTTTGGAGACTAAGTGTGCATTGTAAAAAAACGGACCAAATGGTTTCGTCTGGAACCATGTCCGTAACGAGTTACATCTCTGTGTTCAGCTATCTACGAACACGCTCCGAAAACGTGGGAACCGGCTTTTCGAAGCATGCGACCACTAAGACATCTAGGCGCAGCGAAAGACGCCGCCGTCGAACAGGACGTTTGGCGGCATCACAATGTCATGCGGCGTCGCTGGCAGGCTCCACGGCTGGGGATGACCGCCTTCATCCTTTTCGTCGTTGAGCGGCAGGCTGAGCCGCAGAGACCCGGCGGCTTCGCGCCACATGTCCGGTCGGTAGACACTTCGGGCGATGGCGTCGAAATCGTGGTCGGGCGTGGCGAAGTTCCAGCGGACCAACTGGCCCAGGAACCATTTAGCGTGGCTGATCCACGGGAAGGTGACGGTCTGGGGATCGAAAATCAGGCCGGCGCCGCCGCGCGGATGATTCGCCGGCGCCAGGGCCAGCCGCAGGGCGTCCGCCGGAGCGCCGACATAGATCTGCCGCGCCATCAGCCGGATCAGGTCTTCGCTGTGCGACGGATCACTGACCCACATTGCTGCGCGCAGCAGCGCCCGAACCAGGCTGATCGCACCGGCCGGATGTTGTTCCGCCCAGCTCGACTGGACCGCCAGCACCTTTTCGGGCTTGAGGCTCCAGAAGTCCGGGTCGGAAAACAGGACCGTTCCGCGTCCCAGCAGCTGTCCGGCCTGGGGCCAGGGCGATCCCGACGTATAGGCGTCGATGACGCCGTCCTTCACCATGTCCGCCATGCGCGACGGTGGCACGACCACCCACTGTATGTGGCGTTCGGGGTCGAGGCCCGCCGCGGCGACCCAATGGCGCAGGACGAAATGGTGGGCGGAGAAGTTCAATGGTACGCCGAAGACCAACCGCCCCAGGCCTTCGCGGCGGCGGCGGTCGACTTCGCGCGACAAAAGGCGCGTGCTTTGCGTCAGCGAGCCCAGCGGCTGACCATCGCTTTCCAGGCGATCCTTGAGGTCGTTGGAGATCAGCACGGCATTGCCGTTGGCGCCGAGCGCCATCGGGGCGATAATGCGGCCACCCATGGCGGGCCCCAGTCCCGTCGCCGCGGCCAGGGGGACAGGCGCCAGGATGTGCGCGGCGTCGACCATGCCGTAGGCCAGCTTGTCGCGGATGTTCGACCAGTTGGGTTCGCGGCTGAGGGTAACGCTCAAACCCTCGCTTTCATAAAAGCCCAGAGCTTCGGCGACCAGCACCAGGGCGGCATCGTTCAACGGGCTGAATGCGATCTTCAGGCTGATCATGACGCCCCTCCGGTTTTCAGCAGGTCCGCGATGGACAGGATGTCCGCTGCCACGGCGGCCATGGGCCGTCCCGAATCCATGGCGTGTTTGCGCAGAAGTTTGTAAGCCTCGTCCTCGTTGATACCGCGTGACGCCATCAGGACGCCCTTGGCGCGGTCGATCGTCTTGCGCGCGGCCAGGTCCGCCTTGGCCTTATCGAGGTCCTTGATCAGGGTCTGCATCTGATTGAAGCGGTGCGTCGCCAGGGTCAGAATCGAGGCGATGCGGCCCGGCGCATAGCCATCGACGATATAGGCGGCGACTCCGGCTTCCAGGGCTTTGGCGGTGGTATTGGCGTCCGAACGGTCGACGAACATGGCAACCGGCCTTGGCGCCTGCTCGTTGGCGACCTGCAAGGCATCCAGCGTGTCGCGGTCAGGGCTTTCACAGGCGATGATGACCATGTCGGGATTGACGTCGCGCAGTTGCGCCAGCTCAAAGCGCGGCCAGTGATGGATTACGGCGTCCTGGAGACTTTCGTCCAGCCGGATACCTTCGGCCACGGATGCGGCGCGGGCTTCGTCAGGATCGATGATAAGAACGTTCATGCACTTGCGAAAAAGAGCTCAGGGCAAGTGTATGTTGCATCGCGATGCCGCGCTCATCACATCATTGAAACAATTGGTAACGGTTATTCGCCGTGCAGATGTTTCCACGGATTGTCGACCTTATTGCCCACGAAGTCGTCATAGGACGTGCCTTCAACCGGATAGCCGACCCCAATGGTCTTTGAGTCCCGCCAGGCGTCGGTCAACACGTCCCGCAGGTCCGCGGCGCCCTTGCCGATGGCCTTGGCCAGGAAGGCCTTGCCGCGCGGATCTTGTTCCTTAAAGCCGCCTTCCTTTTCGAGCGCGTACATGGGCTCGATGCCGTTCCAGCTCTTCATCAGACGGTCGGCGAAACAGATCTCGATTTTGGCAGTGCAACTGGCCGGCGCATCCATATTAGCACGAACATCGGCCGGCGTCAGGTTGGCGGACACGAAATCGCCTTCGATCGGGCCATGCACCTTCTCATTGGTGTAGCCCTTGGGGTTCGGATAGTCGCCCCAGCCATTATAGTGAATGCTGAGGTGCATTGGATTGGTCGCGTCGCCGACATAGTGCGACAGGACACCGATGTCACGCAGCATCAACTGTTCCCGGCGCAGGCGGTCGGCGCGGTACCAGGCCTTCTTTGTCTTATCGGTCTCACGCGCTTCCATCAGGCTGAGCACGCGCCACTGCGCCATGTCCTTGACCACCTGCTGGTATGCGTCGATCAGGGCGTAGGGCAGGTAGCCCGATTTCCACGGATCGAAGCCGGCGGCGCGGGTCGCGGCGTCGAAATCAAATCGTGTGCCCGGCAGGTTATCCAGGGTGTGGCCCGAAAAGGTCTTACCGTCGTCGGTCAGGTCGACGAAGTGCGCGGCGTTGCGGTCCGAGTCGTGGACCTTGCCCGAATTGCGCCAGCGGTCGGGTTCACGCGAGAACTCGCCGACGCTGGAGATGGCCAGCGGCGTACGCAGAAAGGCAGGCATATGCGAGGGCAGGGCGCGCATCGCCTCTTCACCGATCATGCGGTGGCCGTGATCTCCCCAGGCGAGTGCCTGAGTCGCCACCAGCGAGCCCATGATCATAGTGGTCACAAGCGTCTTGAATTTCATGGTGCTTACCTTCGCGTCACGCATACTGTTACAGGCTTAACCACGGCCCGTGTCAACCATATGAAACGCATTCTTTAACGCGCATCTTACCCCAAAACCGTCGGACACTTTTGGGGATGCGCCGGATTAATCGCTTTCCGGCGCCAGGGTGACTTTGAGACCGTTGAAATCCTCGCGCATGATGATCTGGCACGACAGGCGCGAATTGCGCTTCACCATGAAGGCCTCATCGAGCTTCTCGTCTTCCTCATCGGTCTTGTCGACTAGTTTTGGCAACCATTCATTGTCGACATAGACATGGCAGGTGGCGCATTCCAGCGCGCCGCCGCACTCTGCCTTGATCGGCAGGCCGTTGTCGCGGATGATTTCCATGACGCGCCAGCCTTCCAGCGCCGGCAGGGTGTGAGCAACGCCTTCGCGGTCGGTACAGATAATATGCAGTTCTTCGTCGGACATCGGAAAAGCCTAGGATAAAG
This sequence comes from uncultured Asticcacaulis sp., assembly GCA_946482045.1. The sequence goes on along the minus strand of CAMLPZ010000176.1, from coordinate 626 downwards.
TCGGGGAGGCTTTAAAGCGCCCGGCGCCGCTTGCCAACGAAAAAAGCGTCGTCGCCCTGTGTCACCCCTTCAGGCTGCGCAGGTGCAGGCCGTGGACATAGGCCGCCACGTCGTGCAGGGCGGCGTTCATCTCGGTCTTGACCCGCTCCAGCCGCCCGGCCGCGCCTTCGGCGTCGCCTTTCTCCGCTTCACCGGCCAGGGCCGCCAGGGCTTGCGCGCCTATGCCCGCGGCTGCCCCCTTGAGCGTGTGGGCGGCGTCACGCCAGCCTTCGTGCGACGTGTCGAGCATTGGCGCCCACAATTCGCACTGTTGCTGGAAGAGGCGTAAGACCTCTTCAATGATGCCGACGTCGTTCATTGTGTAGGTTTCCAGGTAAGCGAAATCGACCGCACCTGTAATATCCCGCATGGCCATTTTCGTGTCCCTTCCAGCCGACTCAGAAAAAAACGAACTAAACTGATTTTGCGCTTGAAACCCAGACAAAAATGGCTATGTTCCGCCGCCTTGATCCCGGGGACCAACCCCCGGTGATGTCTGAAATGGTTTGGGTGTGTAGCTCAGTTGGTAGAGCAGCTGACTCTTAATCAGCGGGTCCACGGTTCGAGTCCGTGCCCACCCACCATTT
>CAMLPZ010000175.1 GCA_946482045.1 uncultured Asticcacaulis sp. | reverse complement strand
GGGCTGGGCAGGATGGCGGCCAGCCGGGCGGCTTCGGCGCGCGTCAGGGTCTTGGCGCTCTTGCCGAACCAGTAGCGCGAGGCCGATTCGGCGCCATAGACACCCGGTCCCCATTCGACGCTGTTGAGATACACCTCAAGGATGCGCTCCTTCGGCCACATGACCTCGATCAGGAAGGTGTAATAGACCTCGAAGCCCTTGCGCACCCACGACCGCGACGGCCACAGGAAGACGTTCTTGGCGGTCTGCTGTGAGATGGTCGAGGCGCCACGCTTCTTCTTATGGCGGGCATTGTACTTCTGCGCCTTCTCGATCGCTTCATAATCGAAGCCGTCGTGCGTGCAGAACTTGGCGTCCTCGGCCGCGATGACCGCGGCCTTCAGGTACGGGCTGATGTCGTCGGCCGACACCCAACGATGGTCCAGTCCCCTACCCTCGGCAAGCCTTTGCAGCATCAGTATCGTGACCGGCACGGGCACAAAACGGTGGACGGCGACCGACAGGATCGAGAAGGCAAAAAAGCCGGCAATCACCAGGCCGATCAGGCGCAGCCAGCGGATTTTGCGCTTCGGCTTTGGCGCGGGCGCCGGCGTTTCCGGCACCTTGTCGTACAGGACCTCAGCCTCCGGCGCGCCCTTGGCTTCGCCGCCCTCGTCTTCGTTACTCATCCACTCGCCCCAGGTAAGCCTCTATGCTTCCACCTCGTAGATATAAACGAAACCGTCCTCATCGCCAAACAGTAGACGCGTACCGGCTTCCGACAGGGCCAGCGCGGTAATGGGGCTGCCCTTTTCGCGCTTGATCCACTCGATGCCGGTCGATTGCAGCTCGCCCAGCCAGACACGGCCATCCTCAGTGCCGGCGGCCAGCAGCGTGTCTTCGCTGCTACCCGCGACAACCGAAACCATGGTCGACGTCTCGGGATTGATCTCGGAGGCTTCCTGGCCCATCGGCCCGTTAGGCCCAAGGAAAGGCCATACGACTGCGCCATTAGCGCCGGAGGTGGCAAGGAGCTTGCCTTGGGCGAAGAACTGCAGCGACTTGATCTTGGCGGGATAGCCCCCCATGCGCATGTCCTTGCTGTCCTTCAGCCGCCAGCCGTGCAAGGCGTTTTCCTGCATGGCGGTGACGACATAATCGCCTTTGGGCGACATGGCCAGGCGTGTGTGCGATCCCGTCCATTTCAGCTTGGTCGGCTTTTGCTGGGCGACGCGGGTGAACCAGACATTCACGCCGTTGTAGGTCGAACAATAGAGCTTGCGGCCGTCCGGCGAAAAGGCGAGGTCGGATACCGAATGGTCATGCGTAAAGATGTGCTCAGTCTTTTTCAGCAGGTCGCGGACAAAGACCTTTTTCGCTGCCACATAGGCAATCACCTGAGCGTCACCGGCGACCGCGATACGGTCGATCCAGGCGCCCTTGTGCACGGCCAGCTCGACCGGGCCGGATTCTTTCGTCGTCCACACCACGCGGCCATCGTCGCCACCGGTGATGACGCCGACGCCGGTCGGGTGGACGACGGCGGTGAGCAGCCCGGCGTTCGGGTGCGCCTCGAAGCTCTTGTCGGAGTCGGGAAACACGACGCGGCCGTCGCCAAGCGCGACAATGGCTTCGTCAACAGTGTCAAACAGGGCGGCAACGACGAATTCGTCGTAGGATTTGGTCGTCAGGGTCATGGCGGGGCTCATAAGGTCCCCTCTCCCTGCTTGCGGGGAGAGGGTAGGCGCGGGGCGGCTAGCCTGAGGGGCAATAGACCGGAGACGGCATCTCGGGAAGCCTTTTTTGCCCCTCATCCGGCTAAGCAAGCTTAGCCACCCATCGCTGGCGAAAGCTGTACTTTCGCTGGCGCTATACCCCGCAAGCAGGGAGAAGGGAATTGATCTCAAACCAAGCTGGCCTCAAAACCAGCGCGCAGCGCGGCCTCATCGAGGTGGCGGCCGATAAACACCGCACGCGAGACGCGCTTTTCGCCCTCGCGCCATTCCTGTTGCAGTTCGCCTTCCAGAATCATGTGCACGGCCTGGAAGACCAGGCGCTTATCCTCGCCCTTGACGTTGAGGATACCCTTGGCGCGCAAGATGTCCTGGCCCTTTTCGGCCAGAAGCTTGTCCAACCACTGGGTGAACTTCATGCCGTCGACCTGACGATCGGAGCTGAGCGACACGCTCTTGATCTCTTCGTCGTGGATCGGATTGATGGTGTGGCTGCAATGCTCGTCATGGACGTGGCCGGCTTCGCCGTGCGCCGGATTGTGGTGATGATGGCCGTGGTCGTGGCCATGATGGTGATGGCCGCAGTGTTCGTCATGAACATGACCCGGCTCGCCATGCGCCGGATTGTCGTGATGATGGTGGTCATGATCATGGTCGTGATGATGATGTGCGTGGTTCTCGACCGTTTCCATCTTGGCCAGGTCGAAGCGATGCTGGTTGAGCAGGCTCTTGATCGGCACGTCCGAACGCTGGGCGCGCTGGATCGACGCCAGCGGGTTCAGTCCCTTCAGGCGGCCTTCGATCTCGTCGAGCTTTTCCGGCGTGACCAGGTCGGTCTTGTTGAGGATGATGTGATCGGCGAACGCGACCTGTTCCTTGGCTTCCTTGCCGTCCTTGAGCGCCTGTTCGAAGTGGCGCGCGTCGACCAGGGCCGTGACCGAATCGAGATACGTCTTGGCCTTGATTTCCTCGTCGACGAAGAAGGTCTGGGCCACCGGGCCGGGATCGGCCAGGCCGGTCGTCTCGACGATGATGGCGTCGAACTTGCCCTTGCGCTTCATAAGGCCGGACAGGATGCGGATCAGGTCGCCGCGCACCGTGCAGCAGACGCAGCCATTGTTCATCTCGAAGACTTCTTCGTCGGCGCCGACGATCAGGTCGTTGTCGATGCCGATTTCGCCGAACTCGTTGACGATAACCGCATATTTCTGGCCGTGGTTTTCCGACAGGATGCGATTCAACAGGGTCGTCTTGCCGGCGCCGAGATAGCCGGTGAGCACGGTGACAGGGGTCTTTTGGGAAACAGCAGCGGTATCGGCCATGTGTCTGTTACTTTGTAATAGAGAAGGGTATGGCGGTTAGTTAAGCCTTTGCCGCGCGAAATCAAGTCAAGAAAGGCAGCGTTGAACCGACTGGCCAAATTCGGCTTCTGCTTTCAAAAGAAATGCGCTACATTGCGCCGCACAATAACCTAAGTAGAGCCTGATGCCCGATACCCTGACCGTTCCCGCCGCCAAGGCCCGCCCGCAACTGCTGACCGCTGCCGAATTCGCCCGTTTGGCGGACCTGGCCTGGCGCACCGATCCGCGCAAGAGCCTGGCCCGGCAAGTTTCCGAGGCCATCGGCGTATCGGAAAGCTCGGTCGAGCGCTGGCTGAAGGACGACGCGCACCCCGCCCCGGCCGACCGCATCGCCCAGGCGCTGAAACTCGCCAATGAGCGCATGTACGCCAATGCCGATCTCCTGATGAAAGTCGCAACCGTCCTCTCCAGCCATCCAGCGTAAGCGCGGCCAGAATTCCAGCCTGACAATAATTGACGAAATTCGGGTATCCGGCGTTGACTCTATGCGACATCTGAGTATAAGTCGCGCCCTCTCGCCCAGGGCCTAACCGGTCCGTGGGGCGGTTTTTCCATTTCTCGCGCGGACAGTTGAGCTTATCGCTCACAACGCCTGCGCCATATATGAGGCACTTGACCATGTACGCGGTCATCAAAACAGGCGGTAAGCAATACCGTGTCGCCGCCGGCGACCTGATCAAGGTCGAAAAGCTCGAAGGCGAACCCGGCGCTGCCGTGACCTTCAACGAAGTGCTGATGCTCGGCGACGTCGTCGGCGCGCCGCTGGTTGACGGCGCCGCGGTCACCGCGACCCTGATCGAAACCCGCAAGGGCGAGAAGGTCCGTATCTTCAAGAAGATCCGCCGTCAGGGCTATCGCCGCACCACGGGTCACCGCCAGTTCGAAACCGTCCTGCGCGTGACCGGCATCTCCGGCGCCGGCAAGACGTCGAACTGGGACGGCACTGTCTCGCTGACGACGAAGGCCGAACTGAACGCCCGCGCCCGTAACCTGGCGCCGCGTGGTGTTGCCGCCGCCGTCGAAGCCCCGGTCGTCGAAACGGCTCCGGTCGCCGCCGAGGAGGCTCCGGCCCCCAAGAAGAAGGCCGCGCCGAAGAAGAAGACCGAAACCAACGCTGACGAAGCGTAAGTAGAGATTTGAGGAGCTAGTCCCATGGCACACAAAAAATCTGGCGGTTCGTCGCGCAACGGCCGCGATTCAGAAGCCAAGCGCCTCGGCGTAAAGCGTTTTGGCGGTGAGAACGTTCTCGCCGGCAACATCCTGGTGCGCCAGCGCGGCACCAAGTTCTGGCCGGGCACCAATGTCGGCCTCGGCCGCGACCATACGCTCTTCGCCACAGCCACAGGCGCGGTGAAGTTCACGACGAAGCGCAACAACCGTTGTTACGTGTCGATCGTTCCGGCTGCTGAAGCCGCCGAATAAGCACTGATCAGACATTTCGGATCGTGCTTAGCCAATTAAGCCGATCCGGACCGAGATTTGAGCGGGAGTCCGGATTTACCGGGCTCCCGTTTTCGCATTTGGATTTCAGAAAAAAGACCTGAAATCAAAAAAGTGATCCCGCTCAGAGACACCCCCTCTCGAACTGACACAGTTCGACCCTAAATAGGCCGCATCCCATCCGCATAAGGGCAGGATAAAAGGCCAAGGAGATGAGCAATGATCACCAGACATGACATTGACCGGCAGCCACCCATCGGTAAGCCCGAGCAGATCAGCATCGAGACCTCGCGTCTCAGCCTGACACCGCTCAACGCCGCCGACATCGACAACTTCATGGCCGTGTTCGCAGATCGCAATGCGGCTCGCATGACCCACGCCATTCCCCACCCGCTTAGCCGCGACGAAGCCGCAAGGCTTTTGACCGACATGGCGGCATCGAAGCTGACCTATTGGGCGATCCGGATCGAAGACGAGCAACTGATCGGCATCATTTCGCTGACCAAGTCGACCTGCGGCAAGGCGCCCGGCATGCACAGCTTCGGTCCGAACCTGAGCGTCTTCATCGCCCCGGCGCATCAGGGCCGCGGCTATGCGCTGGAAGCCATCGACGGGCTGTTACGCTGGGTCAAGAAGCGCAAGCTGCACCGCATTATCCACGCGGCGCACTTCGCGGATAACGAACCGTCGGCGCGCCTGTTGGTCAACGCCGACTTCCTCTATACCGGCCGCAAGACGATGGAGACGTCGCGGGCGCGTGATGGCGAACATCAGGCCCTGCACATGATCCGGATCCTGTAGCGGTTTATCTGCCCCAACCACCACGCCGTTTCACGGCGCGCCCCCCTCCCCTTCGCGTCTTTGCGTTGATATATCGCGCCGCTCGTGGAGAGGAACATAGTCTTATACCTCCCTGCAAGCACCTCATTTTATCAGCGAATTGAATGCGTGCGGGGAGGGGGACCGCACGAGACAATGCTTGCATTGGCGAGATGTGGTGGTGGGGGCCTTAACCCTCCTTATTCTCCCTCTGAGCACAAGGTCGTTGATCTTGTGCTCGTTTTCGTACAAGTAAGCCCCATGAAGTTCCTTGATCAGTGCAAGATTTTTATCCGTTCCGGTAACGGCGGTGGCGGCAGCGTCTCCTTCCGCAGGGAGAAGTTTATCCCAAACGGCGGCCCTGACGGCGGTGACGGCGGCAAGGGCGGAGACGTGTGGATCGAGGCGGTCGATGGCCTGAACACGCTGATCGACTATCGCTACCAGCAGCATTTCAAGGCCAGGACCGGCGAGCACGGCAAGGGCCGCCAGATGCACGGCGCCAATTCTGAGGACATCGTCCTGAAAGTGCCTGTCGGCACCGAAGTGTTCGAGGAAGACTTCGAAACCCTGATCGTTGACCTCGATGAACCCGGCAAGCGCCACCTGCTGGCCAAGGGCGGCAATGGCGGCTGGGGCAATACGCGCTTTAAGGGTCCGATCAACCAGGCCCCGACCTTCGCCCTGCCCGGCCAGGACGGCGAGGAAAAGTGGATTTGGTTGCGCCTTAAGCTGATCGCCGACGCCGGACTTCTCGGCCTGCCCAATGCCGGCAAGTCGACCTTTCTCGCGGCCTCCAGCGCCGCCAAGCCCAAGATCGCCGATTATCCCTTCACCACGCTTGTTCCCAATCTCGGCGTGATCGACTTAGGCCCCGAACAGCGCTTCGTCCTGGCCGATATCCCGGGCCTGATCGAAGGCGCGTCGGAGGGCGCGGGCCTCGGTACCAAGTTCCTGGGACACGTCGAACGCACCAAGGTGCTGATCCACCTGATCGACGGCACGCAGGATAATCCGGTCGAGGCCTACAAGATCATACGCCGTGAGCTGGAAGCCTATGCCGAGGACCTGGCCGAACGGCCGGAAATCGTCGCGATCAACAAGGTCGATTCCATCGATGCCGACACGCACAAGTCTTTGAAGCAAAAGATCAAACGCGCCTCTGGCCAGACGCCGCACATGATTTCCGGCGTTACTGGCGAAGGCGTGCGCGAGCTGTTGTTCGCCGCACTCGAAACCATCCAGGGCAATCGTCCCGCGAATGAAGCCGATGAGGCCGAGGCATCCGTTCCTTACGACCCGTGGGACAAATGATCCGCTGATGTGGTTTGCCGGTCCTGCCCCGATGTCGCCCGCCATGGGCTCTGCCCTGCGCAGCGGGCCGCATCTGGAACGCGGCATGACGGTCGGCCTGTTCGGCGGTTCGTTCAACCCGGCCCATGAGGGTCACCGCCACGTCGCCGACACGGCACGCGCGCGGCTGGGACTGGACAAGATCATCTGGCTGGTCTCGCCGCAAAACCCGCTGAAAAACCGTCATGAGACCGCGCCACTCAACGAACGCATCGAAGAGCTCAAGCCCTTCATCGGGCCGAAGGACGTCATTTCCGATTTCGAAACCCGGATCGGCGCGACCTATACGCTCGACACCCTGCGGGCGCTGAAAACGCGCTATCCCGGCGTTCATTTCGTCTGGATCATGGGCGGCGACTCGCTGGCCAGCTTTCACCGCTGGCGCGGCTGGGTCCAGATCATGCACATGGTCCCGGTCGTCGTCGTGTCGCGTCCCGGCGCGCTGATGAAGGCGCGCCTGTCGCCAGCCGCCAAACGCTTCAAGCATTTCCGACACCCGGAACGCGCCGGCCATATCCTGCCATACCGCCAGGCGCCGGCCTGGAGCTACATCAAGGGGCCCCTGCACGGCCACTCCTCGACGGTGATCCGCGCGCAGCGCCGCCCGCCATTGAAATAATTCCGGCGACGATTCAAGACTCTAGCCATCCACAAACGCTTGCAGAACTTAAATGTGAAGCCAGAACCTTGAACGAGGGATGACCGGGAACCAAGTTTGTGATACGGTTATTGCCGATACAGTCGCAAAAGGAACCCTGACCCTGTCTCTTCAACCCGCGCATGATGCGCAAAAGCCCGTTATCGAGTCTCAATCGCTTGAGACCACCACTCTGAGCACGCTGGCCGAAGGGGAGGCCGCAGGCCAGAATTCCGACATGTCGCTGGAAACGCTGATCGTCAACCGTCTTGACGACGACAAGGCGCAGGACATCGTCTGCATCGACCTCAAAGGCAAGTCATCGGTCGCCGATACCCTGATCATCGCATCAGGGCGCTCGCACCGCCATGTCGGCGCTCTGGCCGACCACGTCCTGCGCGCCCTCAAGGAAGCCGGCTACGGCAAGGCCAAGGTCGAAGGCCTGCCGGCCTGCGACTGGGTGCTGATCGACGTCGGTGACGTCGTCGTCCACGTCTTCCGTCCGGAAGTCCGCGCCTTCTACAATATCGAAAAGATCTGGTCGCTGTCGCCTTCGGACCATAGCCTGTCCTGAGAACATTGAGGGGGGAGCTTCGTGAAACAGTTGGCAATGCTTACGGCAGGGCTGTCTCTGTGTCTGGCCGCCCCCGCCCTGTCCGCCCAGCGCCCTGTCAAGGCCATCAAGCTTCCCACCCAATGCACTACCGCGGCGTGTTACGGCACGCGCCTTGACGCCGCCACGGCATCGCTGGAAGCGACCATCGCCGAGATCAAGCTCAAGGGCAAGTTCGACCCCGATGCCACGGCCTCCACGACCTTTGATTCTGCTCACGACTTCTGGCTCAAGGAAATGAACCTGACCTGCAAAGCCGTCGAGAGTTTCTACGAGGGCGGAACTCTGGCGGCCATAGAACCTTTGCGCTGCAAGGTGGAAATGATGGAAGGCCGGACTCAGCTGCTGCGCAGCCTTTACCGGACGGTTTTGAAAAACTGATATGAAGCTGACCCTGTGCGCCGTCGGCAAGCTCGGCGCGACCACTGAAAACGCCATGGCGCGAGATTACTTGAGCCGGGCCACCCAGACAGGCCGATCATTGGGCCTGGGCCCCGCCGACCTGATCGAGGTCGAGGCGAAGAAGGCGAAAAACCTCACCTCCGCGCAGTTGAAGACCACCGAAGCCGAAGCCATTCGCGCCGCCCTGGCCGACGGCGGCATACTGATTGCCTGCGACGAACGCGGCGAGCAGCTGACTTCGCGTGTCATCGCACAACGCGTTGAAAAATATAAGGATCGCGGCGAGCGTCGCATCACTTTCCTGATCGGCGGCGCCGACGGGCTCGATCCGGATCTGCGCAACTCAGCGGCCTTTTCGCTGGCCTTTGGGCCTCAGACCTGGCCGCATGCCCTGGTGCGCGTCATGCTGGCCGAGCAGATGTACCGCGCCGTGACCATACTGGCCGGCCTGCCGTATCACAGGGATTGATTAG
>CAMLPZ010000174.1 GCA_946482045.1 uncultured Asticcacaulis sp. | reverse complement strand
CAGCGTCATTATCCGCCGGGCGTGGGTCAGGGCTGCGATCGATGCGCATAGGCGGCTGGGGTTGGAGGCTGTGGGCGCGCGGCGGGTCGGCTTCGATGTGGCCGATAGTGGCGGAGATTTGAATGCGGCCGTGGTGGCGCACGGGTTTTTGTGCGTCGGCGTCGAGGAGTGGAAGGCCGCTGAGGACGAGCTTTTGAAGTCGGCCGGGCGGGTACATGCATTGGCCCGCGATTTTGGGGCGCGGGAACATGGGGCGTCGATTACCTATGACAGCATCGGCGTCGGGGCCTTTGCCGGGGCGCACTTTCAGGCTTTGAACGCAGAGCTTGGGGCGTCGGTGGCGTGGTGCGGGTTCAATGCCGGGGCAGGGGTGGTCAATCCGGAGGCGCGCATCGATGTGCGCGATCCTCAGTCGAAGGCCAACAAGGACTTTTACGCCAATCTGAAGGCTCAGGCGTGGTGGAGCGTGGCGGCGCGCTTTCGCAACACGTTCAATTATGTCGAGCGCGGGGTGGTGTGTGCGCCTGATGAGATGATCGCCATCGATAGCGGGGTGGCGCACCTCGATCGGCTGATCGATGAGCTGTGTACGCCGAGGCGGGATTTTGATGCCGCGGGGCGGGCCAAGGTCGAGAGCAAGAAGGATCTGGCCAGGCGCGATGTGCCTTCGCCGAACCTGGCGGATGCTTTCGTGATGGCGTTTGCGCCGCGTGAAAGCCGCAGTTTTTATGGATTTGAAGGGGTTTAGATGAGCCAAATGTTTGCCCGCATCGGGGACAGCCTGACCAACTTCGTGGCGCGGCTGGGGACCGATCGCGACAAGGCGGCGCATTCGGTCTATGCGCCCAATGTGTTGACCGATGACCAGATCGCGTACGCCTATGACTATGCGTGGCTGCCGCGCAAGATCGTCGATATTCCGGCCTTTGACAGTGTGCGCGCCTGGCGGAACTGGCAGGCGGAGGCTTCGCAGATCACGCTGATCGAGGGTGAGGAGCGGCGGCTTGGGTTGCAGCGCAAGGTGTTGGCGGCAAGGACTAAGGCGCGGTTGTGGGGTGGCGCGGCCATTCTCATTGGCACGGGTGACGGTGATCTGAGTACGGCTTTGGAGCCGGCGCGGGTGGGTATTGGTGGGGTCAGGTACCTTACCGTGCTGTCGTGCCGGGAACTGGTGGCCGGGGAGATCGAGCGCGATCCGGCGTCGGAGTTTTATGGCGCGCCGGCGGTGTATGGGCTCCGGACCGGCAAGGGCCAGGAACTGAAGATCCACCCGTCGCGGCTGGTCATTTTTCATGGTGCCGCGCGGGCGGATCCGGCCTTGAGCGCTTCGGTTTATGGCGGCTGGGGCGACAGTGTGTTGCAATCGGCCATCGATGCCGTGAAGCAGGCGGACAGCACGGCGGCCAATATCGCCAGCCTGATTTTCGAGGCCAAGGTCGATGTCGTCAGCGTGCCAGGGTTCATGGAGAACCTGAGGGCCGGCGGCGAGGACTATGAGGCGCAACTGCTCAAGCGGTTTGCTTTGGCGGCGCGCGGCAAGGGCATCAATGGGACTTTGATCCTGGATGCCGAAGAGACGTTCGACAGCAAGTCGGCGGCGTTGACGGGGTTGCCGGAGGTGCTTGACCGGTTCTTGCAGATTGTCTCGGGCGCGGCGGATATTCCGGCGACGCGATTGCTGAGCCAGACGCCTGCCGGGATGAACGCCACGGGCGAGAGCGATCTCAGGAACTATTATGACCGGATCAGTGCCATGCAGGCTTTGGAGACCGGGCCGGCCATGGTGCGGCTGGATGAGTGTCTTGTCAGGTCGGCCTTGGGTGCGCGGCCGGCCGAGGTGCATTATCGCTGGGCGCCTTTGTGGGGGTTGAGCGAGGTTGACCGGGCAGGGGTGTTTGAAGCCAAGGCACGGGCTGTGCGCGCGATTGTCGGGACGGGTGGGGAGTGTCCGAGTGTGTTGCCGATTGACGCCGTGGCGAAGGCGCTTGGGAACGAGTTGGTGGAGGACGGGAGCCTGGCTGGGTTGGAAGCGGCTTTGGCCGAGGGGGCATCTCAAGCTCCGGCTTGAGCTGCAAGGCAAGTGCAGTACCCCACCACCGCTGCGCCGCCGCTTCGCGCCGCTGCTTGCGCTTGCCGGGACTATATTCCGGTTACGCTCACCCGACCTCCCCATGCCTTCGGCACAGGGAGGAGTGACGGAGCAGGTTCCTTTCTTTAATCAGAAGGTTGAGTTCAAAATGCAATTTATCGATCAGGCCTCCGTCGCGGGGACGCGGCGGACCGGTGACGGCTATCTTGTGGCCGAAGCAAAGGCTGTCCGGGCTGGGATTCAGCTCTATACCGGCGCGGAAGTCGGGCGGGATGACCTGGACGTCGTCAGAGTTTACAGGCCGCCAGAAGAGGTCTTTGCAGACGCCAGCTTGCAGAGCGCAAGTCATGCGCCGGTGACGCTGGAACATCCCGATTGCGATGTCACATCCGAGAACTGGAAGGACCTGGCCGTCGGCGAGGTGTCGACCCTGGCGCGCAAGGACGGCGAGTGGGTGCAGTTTCCGCTCATCCTCAAGGACGCCTCGGCTATCCGCGCTGTCGAGGCCGGCAAGCGCGAGCTGTCGGCCGGATATACCTGCGTGCTCGACTGGACGCCCGGCGTGACCGCCCAGGGCGAGGACTATGACGCCCGCCAGACGCAGATCCGCTTCAACCACGTCGCTCTGGTCGACCGGGCGCGTGCAGGCGCCGAGGCCCGCATCGGCGATGGATGGGTGGCGCCAATCTCTGAAAAATCCGACGCAACCCCCATAGAGGACATTCAAATGACCCTGAAGACGGTAACCGTCGACGGCGTGCCGATCGAAGTCAGCGATCAGGCCGCCGCCGTCATCGCCGATTTGCAACGGCGTGTCGCCGGTGAAGCGCTCGAAAAGCTGGTGGCCGACCGCGCCATACTGATCGTCGCCGCCCGCACCATCGTGAAGGACATCCGCACCGAAGGCCTGAGCGACCACGATATCCGCAAGGTGGTGGTGGCTTCACGGCTGGGCAATGCGGCGGTCGCCGGGAGGACGCCGGCCTATATCGAGGCGCGCTTCGACATCCTGGCCGAAGAGGCGATGCGCGACAACGCGGCCGATCCGTTTCGCGATGCGGTCGGAGGCGGCCTGAAGGCGCCCATGGGCGACTTGCGCGCCCAGGCCGACGCCGCCCGTAATGCCCGCAACCAGACGCTTCGTGACGCGTGGCAATCGCCCGCCGCCGAAGCTTAGAAGGAGACCCCATTCATGGCTACCCCCGTTCAAACCGCCTATATCGATACGCCCGCGGCCGGTTACGCCGGCTTCGTGCCCAGCGGTGAAATTTCCAACCGCATCAGCCGCACGGTCGACGCCGCCATCGGCTATGGCTGCCCGGCCTTCCGCAGCGGTGAGCACACGGTCGCCGCGACCGGCACGCAGGCCGCCTTCCTGGGCATCACCATCGCCAACCTGGCGGCGCTGCCGAGTTCTACCGGCGTCCAGGCCGACACCTATCCCGCCAAGACGACCGCGGCCATCCTGACGCAAGGCGTGATCTGGGTCAGCGTCCCCGGCGCCGCGACGGCTGGCGATAAGGTTTACGGCACGCCGGGCGGCGCGGTCACCGCTGCGGCCAGCGGCAATACCGAACTGACCGGCTGGATCTTCCAGGACACCCTTTCGGCGGCCGGCCTGGTCCGCATCGCCAAGCGCTAACAAGGAGCCGCCTTACATGCATACCCAAAGATTTTCCGATGCGCAGTCGGCGCTGGGCTTCGTCACGCCCGCCTTTTATAACATCGAGCGCACCGTCTATCAGCGCCGCTATCCGTCCTATGACTATGCCTCGCTAATCCCCGTGATCACCGAAGGCAGCGAGTGGGCGCGCGGGACTTTGTTCCGGTCGTCCGACGTCACCGGCAAGGCGGAATTCCTGTCCGGCAAGGCCCAGGACGTCCCCTATGCCGACGTGACCGGCGAGCAGTTCCTGAAGAGCTTCGAGCTGGCCGGGATCGGCTATGAATGGACGCTGGAGGAGGTCGAGACGGCCGCCATGGAAGGCCGCAATCTCAGCGACGAGAAGGCCCAGGCCGCGCGCAAGGTGGCCGAAAGCTTCCTGTGGAACATTGCCATGACCGGCAATACCGAAAAGGGCTGGACCGGGTTGATCAACGATCCCCAGGTTACCAGCGGCACGGCGGTCGCCGATGGCGCCGGTTCGTCGCCGGCCTGGGCCAGCAAGGACGCCGACAAGATCCTGCGTGACGTCAATAACGCCATCGGCGGGGTGTCGGCGGCTACGCGCGACGTAGAGCTGGCCGACACGGTCCTTTTGCCGTTCGACCGCTGGAACCGGCTGGCGACGACGCGGCTGGCGGGTGAAGGCAGCGTGTCGATCCTGAAATTCCTGCAGGAAAACAACGCCTATACGGCAGAGACCGGCGTGCCTTTGACTGTGCGGGCATTGCGGGCTCTGACGACGGCCGGCGGCAGCGGTCAGGCGCGCATGGTTGCCTATCGCCGCGATCCGGAAGTTGTGCGCTTCCATCTGCCGATGCCGCACCGCTTCCTGGCGCCGTTCCAGAAGTCGTCCATGACCTTCGAAGTGGCCGGTATCATGCGTACCGGCGGCACCGAAATCCGGCTGCCGGGCGCGATGGCCTATATCGATGGGATCTGACCGCCATGTACATCAAGAACACCACGCAGGGTCCAAAGTCCGTAAATACCACGAGCGGCACTGCCACGCTTGAGCCGGGCGAGGCCCGCGACGACATAGAATTGTCGGCCGCTGAACTCACGTCCGCCGAAGGTACAGGCTGGTTTGCCTTCGCTCGGGTAGAGGTGAGCGCTGGCACCGCCGTTCCTCCGGATGCCGTGATTGCCGATCTTATGGCACGCAACGCCGAACTGGAGGCTGAAAACGCCTCGCTTAAGGGCCGGCTTGAAACCGCTCTTGCTGATAGAGCACCAGGAGCGGGCGACCAAGGAGAGCGACTTTACGAGGCTCGCGATACCGGGTCAGGCTGGTGGACGATCTTTGACCAGGACGAAAACGAAGTAGGCAAGAAAATCCGCAGGGACGACGCCGAAGCGTTCAACGCCAAGACCGACGAAGAGAAGGCTGCATTCGTGGCCGAGCACACCGTCGATCAGGACTAAAGCGCAGGGGCGACCGACACGCCCGCGCAATTTTCACGAAAATTAAGTCTACCTGAATTACGCCGCCGGATCGGTGGCCAAAGGAATTGGTCATGCAAATTACGAACAACTCGAACGGTCCCAGAGTGGTCAACACGACGCTCGGCCCCGCGGTTATCGAGGCCGGAGCCAAGCTGACTGCGAACGTCTACGCTCGGGAGCAGGACAAGATTGAAGCAACTGGTTGGTTTAACATCGTCGGAAACTATTCCGCCAACCCATTGGTTTACGAATCCGCTTTCACAGCAAGCCTTCCATACATCGATCCGACATTAAAGCAATTCGGTGCTAAGGGCGACGGTGTAACGGATGATACCGCCGCAATCCTGGCGGCGAGTAACGCAGGCACGGTTTTGCTGGCGCCCGGCCAAGTTTACAAAGTTACCGGGGGCACGCACGTCACCCGGGTCGTCAATAACGGCGGACTACTCAAGTGCGAAGCCGGAGTTGTAACTTACGACGCGGTCATTGGAGATCCGGCTGTCGTTTGTTTCACGGGGGAAGGCGCATTCCGAAATCGATCTAACACCTATTCGATCGGACACTACGTAGGAGACACTTATAACAAGAAATGGGATTTTTTGCGTCGCGCGCTGATAGCCAACGAGCGCAAGGTTATCGTGATGCCTGCAATGGCACCGACCGATCCGGCTTACTGGGCGCCTGGAGTAGCGAAGACAGACGCTGCAATTAAGATCGGGGACCCGGAAAACAATGCAGTGTACGTTCGCTACACGGCCTTTGCAGCTACTGCGCAGGGGCAGGAGGCTGTGATTGAGTTTTCTGGAAAGGAGAGCGGGGCGTCGTCGGCGCTTAAAACGGAAGATGTGTCTTGGCCTTTCGGAATCGACATCGATTGCCTGTCGGTTGCAAAGTTTGGTGTCCTAAGCCATGGTGGCGCGCGCATGCACTTCCGAGGCAAAAGCAGGATTATGCGCCCCCGCCTGGATGGCGTCTGTACCATCATGGACGAAGCGGGTGTGTTGGACGCAGCGCAGCCGGAGTTCGATTGGCTTGAGTGCAGTCGGTTCGGCCGCAACGCGGTTTCGTACTACGGCAGCTCCACGCGTGCCGTTCACCGTATGAAGATAGGAACATTGATATCAAATGGTGCGCGCGCCGTCTGGTGTACGGCAACTGTTTCCGGCGGAAACCTGCAATCGCTTTCGATCAACGCGCTCGGCCCTAACGGCGCGGCCCAAGACCTGACCGGCCATTTTGCCGGTGAGGTGCTGCGCGTAGTGTCTAAAACTGGTTCGGGTGTTGGTGCCCAGGTCACTCTAGGAGCTGGCAACGTCAACTCATCTGGCCAAATTACCACCCTACCGGCTCTATCTGGCATCCTTACTGGATACACGGATCAAGAAATTGTCTATCTGACGGCGGCTGACGCCTATGTGAAATTCTCGGGCTCCACCCGCGAATGTATAATCGGCGAGCTATATGACTACCAAGACGACACGGCAAATCTGTGCTCACCATGGGACCACAATGTGATCGTGGACGCGACGGCAGATGGCGCTAGTCAGAAGTTAGAAGTAGGTTCGATAAAGAGTCGGCTTGGCCGCAGGCCATTGCTATGCACACGAGACTCATCAGGAAGCACGGCAGCAAGACACAGCCTCAAGTTGGGCGATTTTGCGATCAATAGCGCCACCTACAACGGGGCGGCTTACTTGCAATTACTCTACTTGCAAGGCGGCTCGGCGGCGGTTTCAGACAAGCCTGCCGATCAAACGACTAACTTGGCCCAGATCGACAGCTCGACCACGAATTTCAGCTTTCAAGGATTCGATCGAGAGCGCGTTGTCGGCAACGGGAGCGGCGTCACGTTCGATGGTCAGCGAATGTACTACAGCACAGGGTTGGCCGACGATGCCGTCGGCAACATACGTTATAGGCCGCCGGTCAATACTTTTTCGATGGCCACCGTGGAAATCCACACGAGGGATAACGCCTCGTTGGCATCCTATCATGCGATCTATCAGCTTGCTGAGAACACTTCCGGAGGCTGGCAGGCCGTAGGGACGCCCAATGCGATCTTCGAGCCGTTGGCAAACCAAGGGATCGCCGCCGGTGCGACGGGCGGCACTGATGGAAAAATCGCCTTCTCTTACGACATTAATACCGGCAACTTTTTTATCAAGAACCGCATCGGCAATGCTGCACGCATTAAGGTCGTGATTCGTTAATTAGTACATCTTGTTGCGGTGCACCAATTAGTAAGGTAATGATGTGTGATCAACGGGGGATTGATCATGCATCCTTTGCCCACTGCGGCGCATAAACGATACGAGTTCCTTGATCTGTGTCGGGCGCTAGCTGCCATTTTTGTACTTCTGCAGCATGCCGGAGAGGCGGCTGGCTGGTTTTCTGCACATGGCCAAGGTGGGTTTACGACCAGTGTTCTAAGCCTAGGTCAGTTGGGTGTAGTGCTCTTCTTTATGGTCAGCGGCTACATTATCCCGAAAAGTCTTGAGTCCGTGAAGGACCTGAAGGTGTTCTGGATTAGGCGGGCCTTTCGGATTTACCCGCTCTACTTTTTGATTATGATCGTCACTGTAGCGCTATCGATCTTCGTTCTAGAACAGGCCGCGCCAAACCCAGTTAAGCTTTTGCCGCACCTAGCATTTGCGCAAAGTTGGATAGGTTTTCCTAACTACGTGGGCGGTAGCTGGACGCTTTTCATTGAGTTGATCTGGTACGTCATTTTTGCCGGATTGTTTTTCGTGGGCCTAAACAAGAAACACGCCTGGGTATTCTTTCCGCCCGTGATAGGATTGGGCGTTCTGGTCCTTGCCTCGGTCCTTACTGGCATCCGCCTTCCATTCGGACGGATATGTATGCTGGTTGTTTGTTACCTTGGACTGCTGTGGCTTCGGTACAATGACGGTGCGGTATCCAAGCGCTTCTTTTACGGCGCTCTGGCCGCCTATATTGCTGCAATCGCGTCTGCTCTCGTCGTCGGCTTTGGTTTCTTTCCTAGCGAAGGGCCGGAAGCTATGACTGTCGGCTGTGTGCTTTTGACCTGGGGTCTCAGCTTCTCGATTTTCGCGGCCTTGTACTACACGCGTCCTTCATTAAAATTGCTGCAGTACCTCGGCGTGATTAGCTACTCGGTCTATTTAGTTCACTCACCGATGATCACAGTTGTAACGGCCTTAGGCGTAACGGGGTCGCTGATTGTTCCGCTCGTACTTGTGGCAACAGTCCTTGTATCGTGGGCGACATACAAATACGTCGAAGAGCCATTTATCGAGTATAGTAAGCGCTTTAGGGCGCCGAAACCCAAGCCTGCGGCGATATCAAGCTAGGATTTCTTCTCAAATTTAGACCGAGCGCATTGCCTTCCTGGCAAAACGATCGCGCGTGTCCGGTTGCAAGGAGGTGGTGATGCCCAGCTACGGATCAGATCAAGGCTTTGCCGATTGGATGATGGCCAACGGCTACATGCTCCCTGGCGGGGCGCCGACCGCTGCCGTCCTGCGTCAGCGTGGCTCGACATATATCGATGCCGCCTATGGCCGCCGGTTTGTAGGTGCTCCTGCAGGCGGCGTCGCTCAAGAACGCGCCTGGCCGAGGACGGTACACGGCGGCGTTGTGCCCGCCGCCATTGTCGAGGCCTGTTATCAGGCCGCGTGGTTCGAGGCCAATAA
>CAMLPZ010000173.1 GCA_946482045.1 uncultured Asticcacaulis sp. | reverse complement strand
CGGCCGGTTCAGGTCTTCAGGGTAGATATACCCAGCGATGCGGCGCAAGCAGAGGACGGCTCAGAGGCATCGGCCGCGAGGGAGCCGTGACAACGCGCCGCCATCTCCTTGCCATGGTCGCCATCTTGCCGGTCGCCGCTACTCCAGGCTGGGCGTCGGTTACGCCTACGCCAGGTCTTAAGGACCCGCGGATACAGACGGTCGACTACGATCCGGACGAGGTCGTCATCCTGCGCGTGGCGTTGGGATATGCAGTGGCTGTCGAGTTTTCATCGGATGAACGCATTGAAAACGTTGCGCTGGGCAACAGCGCCGTCTGGCAGGCGGTGGCCAATCATAGGGCCGACCGTCTGTTCATCAAGCCCATGCAGGGCGCGACCAACACCAATCTTACCGTTGTTACCGATTCCCGCGAATATAATTTCGACCTGACCGCCATTCCGGTGCCGGACGCCACCACCCCGATATCATTGCGTTTTGTCTATCCGGTATATCTGGACCAGCCTGCTCCCCAGGATACGCCGAGGTCGGACTTTCGCTTCACGGGGGCTGCGTCTTTGCGTCCGTCGTCCATGTACGAGAATGGCTCCGCGACCTTCGTGGAATGGCGCAGCGACGGCCAGGTTCCAGCTGTCTTCATGGTCAATGACCGGGGGGCCGAGGTCCTGATCAACGGTGCTATGCGTGACGGCAGGTACGTCATCGACCTTGTCGCCGACCGGTTCGTTTTCCGGCTTGGGGATCAAAGGGCGACGGCAACACGCGTTATCGAAAAGGGACGGAAATGACCGGTAGCGGCACGCAAGAGCGCGATGACCCAGCCCCTCGGGTGGCCCTGCCAAAAGCGGGGCCTTCACCAGTCATCGTGGCTGTCGTCCTTTGTATAATAGGGGGAGGGGTGATCTGGGCCAGCCAGGCCCATATCGGTGGACGCAAGGCGGCGCCGCGCACCGCACCCGCCGCCATGACGGTTCCGCCGCCTATTGCGCCACTGGACATTCCCCCGCCGCCGCCCGAACCGGCCTCCCAGGCGCTCCCCGAAGTTCGCTATGTCCCTGGCCCGCCACCGCCGCCGGTCATCCAGTATGTCGAGCGCCCTGGTCCGCCGCAAATACCGCCAGCGCCCGAACCGCGATTGTCCGAGCCGGTCATGACGATCGACCTGCCGTCCGCGACGCCGGCCGAGACCCCGGCGCCGGAAGACACGCCGGCACGCGCCGTGATCATGCGCAATCGCGCCATGCTGGTCCCCCAGGGGGCGCTTATTCCAGCCGCGATCGAGACGCCGGTCGATTCCAGCCAGGGCGGGGCCGTGCGTGCCATCACGACGGGCGATACGCGCGGTTTCGACGGGACGCGCGTCCTTATCCCGCGTGGCAGCCATCTGATCGGTGAAATCCGTGCCGCGACGCAGGCAAACCAGAGTCGCGTGGCGATCCAGTGGACACGCCTGATCCGGCCCGATGGCGTTGCCATCAAGCTGACGGCGCCGGGAGCGGACCTGCGGGGCGGCGCGGGGGTTGCGGGCAAGGTCGACAATCACCTGATGGCGCGCATCGGGTCCGCCACGCTTCAAACGGTCCTTACGGTAGGTGTCGCCCTGGCGTCGCGCCCTGGCGACGGTTCGGTGGTTCTGGGCGTTCCCGCCCAGACCGCGGGCAACGTCGCCCAGGCGGGCGCGCCGCAAGGCGCGAATGCGCCGACGGTCACGGTCGAGGCGGGCACGCCGATCATGGTTTTTGTCAACCGGGACATGGACTTCACGGGGGTCTTGCCAAGACGATGACCGGCCAGGTGACCACCGATTACCCCGGCGACTATCTCAGTCACTATCTCGAGCCGCTTCGGCCGCTGCTGGCCGATGCGGAGACGACCGATATATATATCAACCGGCCTGGCGAGATCTGGCGGGAGCGGCTGGGAGGCGATATTGCACGCCTGTCCCTGCCTGTACTTGACAGTGATTACCTGCAGCGCCTGGCCCGTCAGGTCGCCGTCTTTTCGCACCAGGGGCTGAGCCGGGCGCATCCGCTGCTCAGCGCCAGCCTTCCGGACGGCGCGCGCATCCAGATCGTCATGCCGCCGGCGACGCAAACCCACATCGCCATGGCCATCCGCCGCCATCGCGCGGCAGTGATGCCCCTGTCCGCCTATTCGCTGGAGTCGGTACGTAGCCGCCATAGCACGCCAGCTCCGACGGGCGAATTGGCGGCGTATCTGGCCGACGCCGTCCGGCAAAAGCGTAATATTGTTATTTCCGGAGGCACATCGAGCGGCAAGACGACACTGCTTAATTCATTGCTGGCCGAAATTCCGCTATCGGAACGGTTGATCACGATCGAAGATGCGGCGGAACTGCGGCCCGGTCATGCCAACCGGGTCCAATTGATCGCCGCCCGCGGAGGGCAGGGTGAGGCGAACGTAACGCCGAACGACCTGCTGGAGGCGGCCCTGCGCATGCGGCCGGACCGGATACTTCTTGGAGAACTGCGCGGCGCCGAAGCCTATACCTTCCTGCGGGCCATCAATACGGGGCATCCGGGCTCGATTACGACCGTCCATGCCGACAGTGCGGAAGGCGCCCTGAGGCAACTGGCGATCATGATCCTGCAGGGCGCGGCCAACCTCGACTATGCCAATGCCTATGTGCTGGTGAAGTCGATGGTCGATATCGTGGTCCAGATAGACCGGGTGGACGGGCGCCGATGCGTCTCCGAAGTCCTGGCCCTTGGGGATAGCATAGGACTCTAACGACCGACGGTTCTGCAGCTTGCAAATTGTAACCCAAATGGGTGCCAGTCAACAATAATGACTCTCGAATGTGCGCTTTCAGGCGTTGATAGAAGGTGCGTGTCTTAGGCAATTTCATTTCCTCTTGCGGCGCAGGCCGCCAGGAGACTTTTAGAGCGAAGATATTGCCAGGGTTCGTAAAAACCAAGTGCGCCTGTGATCGAGACAGGCGCACCGAAAGCACTAGAATTTGAGCTTGAGCTCTGTGGCCTCGAGCTTGATTAGACGGACAGGCTGACCGTCAACCACCACGGCTACCTTCGTGTAGGGTTGGCGCGGGAGGACCGTGTCAGTGATCACAGTCGCGCCGTCATCCGCAACGAGTTCCACAGAAGCCTGAACGCCCCTGCACGGTTCCGGTCCTGCCGGGTCTGTTCGCCGTACAGGGCCGACAGGGAAATTTCAGCCCTGCCGCTCTGGAATGATCCATAGCCTCAAGTCCTTGCCGTAACCAACGGCAAGGACTCTTTTTATTGTAGCTTGAACGAGGTGATATCGCCGGTCATCGCCATCGCGGCGGAGTAGCTGGAATAAAGGCTCTTGACGATGTGCAGGCGCGCCTTGCCGGATGCATCCAGGCCCATCGACATATATCCCGGGGCATTGGACGACCACACGGCAGTGTGCGTGTTTAGGTCGATGGCATGCACGTTTTTGTCGGTGGAGACGAAGACAAGGTTCCGTGTCACGATGGTGTTGCGCTGGAAGACCTCGCCCGCCGGCGGCGTCCACGACCACAGCACGCTGCCGTCGCTTTCCTTCAGCGCATCCAGCCGGGCATCCGGCGTATTGCGCGCAATGTAGATGACCCCGTTGTTGACGGCTGGCGTGGTGCGGTAAAGCGTGGTTGTCTGCCAGTTCACCTTGCGGCCGGGAATGTCATAGCTAGAAAAGACGCGCCCAGTCTTGCGGCCTTCTACCGAGGCCGTCGCGGTGGCGCTGTCGTTCGGGCCGGAATAGGCGAGGATATTGTTGAGCGAGCCGATGATCGGGGAGGCATTGTACTGGCCGGTGTCGAAGGTTCCCACCATCGCCGGGTCGCTGATTGTAAAAGCGCGCGAGCCGTCGGACAGGTTGAAGACATCCAGCGAATTGCCAGTGTAATTATAGACATAGCGGTTGTCGACCGCCGGTGTCTGAATGCCGCTTATGGCGTTGTTCGACGGAACGGCCGCCCAGATGAATGAAAAGGGCGAGGTGCTTGTTGAGAAGGTGATCGGCCAGACATTGTTGTCGCCGGCATTGACCACGACCACGCCATGCGCCGCGACAGGCTGGGAGTTGGGGAAGGTTTGACCGGACATCCGATAGGTCCGGCTGACCGTTCCGGTCGAAGCCTCGATGTCCATGAACAGGAACTCGGCCGTCTTCCAGTCGAACGATTCCGTATACAGGCGCCCGGCCGCATAGGCCGGCGCGCCCTGGCTCGAAATCTCGCCCAAATCCTTGCTCCAGAGCGTCGTGCCCGTGGTGGCGTCGAGCGCGAAGACACGCTGCCGTCCCAGCCAGTCGTCGTTCGAGACGTAGACGCGGCCATCACCGGTGACGACCGAATGGACGGCATCGGTCACCTTGCCGGGCGTGGGCAGGCTCCAGGTCCAGGCTTGCTGGAAGCTGGCCGGGCTGAGCGTGACGTCCACGAAGCCGGTATGGGCGGCATTGCCCTGGTAGGTTCCCCAGTCGGATACAGGAACCGCGCTAGAAGAGTTGGAACTGCCGGAGCCCCCGGAACCTCCGGACGATCCGCCACCCCCGCCGCCGCCACAGGCCGCCAGTACCAGCAGCATTGAAATGGTCGCCAGACCCAGTTGTCGCTTGGAAATCATTGCATCCCCCAATCCGCGCAAGCATGGCCCGCCAATACCGCATGGTCAAGACAGGAGACGATGAAAATGCCGTTCGTCTCAGGCCCCCGCCACGCATTCTCCTTTTGGCGCCGGCGCGAAGTTGAAAGTTTGCTTCGGAACAGGCTATTTACGTTTAGTCCCGCAGACTGCAGAAAATCCATTCGATGTAATCGCATAGTACTCGCTGAATGGATTTTCCGGTCCGCCGGCTAGAATTCTTGCACGTGAAGGGAGGTAATCCCACGCCACGTAAAAACGGCGGTCAATCCGGGTTATGTGCATGAAGCCAGCTTGCAACTCGTACCGCTTTCCGCCCTGCTTGTCGAACCATAGGAAGCAGACGCGGGTTTCGCCGGAGCCGCATTTCTCTGTTATCTTGTCGACCTGGCCGTCGCCGTCAAAGTCTGCGGCCTGAAACGTAAGCCCCCCTTCGCCGGTATGCTCAAATGGCCATCGAGCGGCCGAAATCGCTTTGTCGGCACTCGCGTTTATCCTTTTGCTCTCAGCTGTGTCACGGCGTGCTTCAGGCGAGTTAATTTGCTCAAAGGCGTCGTGAATGATTGCCGTTCGTTTCTTCAGCCTGACGCATGGCGAAGACGATGTAGCAGCAGATACGGCGCAAGCTGCCAACACCAGGGTGAACAACGGTGCCGCTAGTTTTAATTTACGCACTACTATCGTTCTCCCATCACAACTAAGAAATCATCAAGTGTGGTGCGTCATTACCAATTGCAAAGGCGATCCGAGTTACGGTTCGCTCAGAACTATACTTGCATCACTTGATCAAGGCTGAGCACTGTAAACTATACGTTTGGCTTAGAATGTCTGCTTTGAGGAGCAAAATTGTAAACCGGAACCGCAACGGTTTTATTTCCGCCTTTGGCGCAGCGGAGTCTGTCACTTCTTAAAGTCAAAAGTTTTGAAATCGGGTTTTAGGTTATTACGGATCATAAGGAGGGAAAGGTCAATTATCTTAAAGCCATGAACCGATCCATCGGCGAACATGATCAGTACCTCGATGTCACCTTCTGCGCCAATCCCCTTGTGTTCGATCGATAGTGCCAACCCAGGGAGTGGCTCGCGACAATTGGCGCAATACCTCCCCGAAGCGCGTCGCTTGGTATCCACGATGAATACGATAAGGAGATTCAATAACCACGAGGCACTAGACTAGGTCGTAAACTCATAAATATATTCGCCATGGCGGCGGAAATGGCGAAATAATGCCAGGAGATGGGCGCCGGCCGTAGTCAACCTACGGCCAAGCGCGTCGACGCCGCAGGATGAGGCCATTTCGCCGTCGGAACGATGCCGTCCATTTGCACGGACTACGGCGTCGAAAAATCTCGAAAATGTAAGCATTTCCTTCGTTTTTTCTCCTGGTATCCGCACAAATGCCCTGGCACCATGACGGATATATTTATGAGTTTACGACCTAGAAAGCGACACTCAGATTGGAGTGGACCAGCCAGCGCCCGGCGCGGGTTGTCTTGTCCGGCGTCAGAGCGCAGGCGGCATTGACATTTAGCGAAACATAGCGCGTCAGGCGGACCTCGGCGCCCGCGCCGGTCGATGCCAGAGCAGTCGCCAGTCGGACGGCATTGTCGCGGCCATAGCCCATATCGACGAACAGGAACGGGTTGACCTGCGTGCTATTACCTAAGCTCTTGCCTGGCATGCGCAATTCGTTGCGCACGATCAGCGCGGTGTCGAAGGCGCCGTTTTCAAGCGTGTAGCCGCGCACCAGGCTGGAACCACCCAGGCCTGCCTGTTCGGTGCGCGGAAGGGCAACCGAGGCGAACTGGCCGCTGGCCTGTGTCTTCAGCGTCAGATTGTTTGGCAGCGGCGTGAAGCGGCTGTAAGTGGCGCTGAGATAGGAGTAGGTTGCGCCCTTCTGGCGGCCCTGCGAGTAGAGCAGTGCCTGTTCGTGGCTGTTGCCGGCATTGATATTGCCGGGGCTCATATGGGCAACGATGTCGACAACCGAGGCGCCGAAACCGTCCTTGCCCGAATGGTGATAGCCAGCATAGAGCTGATAAACCTCGACCGCGACGTCATAGACCGGCACGCCGGCGAAATAGGTAATACCCTTCTGATGCTTGGCCTCGATGCCGAAGCGCATGTCGGTGGCGCCGGTGTCGCCGTGCAGTTTCGAAAAGGCGAAGCGATAGCCAAGGGCGCCTTCGCCGGCCTTAAGGCGGACGCTGAAGGGATCGCCAGCCTGGTAAGTGGTGACGGCGTTCATGGTGGCTTCGATCTGGCCACGCAGGCCCAGCGGCACGGTATAGGCCAGGGCGGCGCTCTTATAGTGCGGGCTTTTCTCGCCTTCCAGGACGTCGCGCGACACGGTCGTCTGTGCCGACAGGACGCTGTCCGGCCCCAGCAGGCCGCCGACGGCGCCGCCCAGGAAATAGCGATCGAAGCTGGTCGAGGCCGAGCCGTCATTGCTGTAGCCGGTATAGACCTGCCAGCTCTTACCCTGACGCGCCGCCAGTGTCAGGTCGGAGACGCCCAGGGAGTCACCCGGGCTGAAGACAGCCTGGGTGCTGCGGAACGGATAGCGGTTGATCCAGTCGAGATCGTAGGTCAGTTCGCGCGCATTGATGGGGTCGCCGGCCTTGAGGCCGATACGGCCGCGCAGGCGTTCGGCTTCGGCATCGGATCTCGCGCCGGTGACGGTAACCTTACCGGTACGGAATTCGACGACGCGGATCTGGAGGACCCCGGTGGTGATCTCCTGCTCCGGCGTCGACAGCGAGACGAACGGGTAGTTGAGGTCGCGATAGTGGCCGGCGATAGCAGCCTCGGCCTCGGCGATCAGCTTGCGCGAAATCGGCTTGCCGAGAAAGGGGCGCAAGAGGGTCGCCACATCGTCATCCTGCAGGCGATCGACCGCGCCGACCGTCACGCCATCCGCAGCCGTGCCATGCACGCTTTCGCGCGGCCCGATCAGGACCAGGGCGCGCAAGTTGGGGCCGATCGGGGTCGCGTCCTGCTCGGCCGGGATGGCGTTGGGCGCCAGGATCTCGGACGGCGCGGCCTGCGGGGCTTGCGGCAGGTGGCGCTCGATGGCCTGGCCGTGCGCCTGGGCAGCGACCAGCATGGGAAGCAACGAGGCAGCCGCAAAGGTGAAGGAACTGAACGACAAGGACATGAATTAGTTACCGGCTGCGAAGCTGATGGCGTTCGAGATGAACTGATTGGTCGGGTAGGGGGTGTTGGCGCAACCGTCGCCGTCGGCGCAGGTGGTGCCACTCTGGCCCGCGCTGCGGACGCTCGGGCCGGTGGCTTCCGAATTGCCATCGCCTGCCGCGGAACCGGCGTCGGCCGTGTCGCTGTCGTCCGATGCGCTGCCTGAACCCGAGGCGTCCGATGAAGACCCGCCGGCGTCGGAGGCAACCGTGGTGCCGGAGCCGGACGTGTTATCGACAGGCGTGCCGAGGCCGATCGGCGCCGGCTGGATGACCGGCTGGCTCGACGAGGTGGCGGAACTGCTGACCGGATTGACGACCGGGTTGTTCTGCAGCGCCACCGCCGTGATGGTAAAGGCGCTCTTGATGAAGGTGATGTCGTAATTGGCGGACGCCGCCAGCGAACCCTGGTTGATGTCGTAGGTGCCGGGGTCTTCGCCGCCAGCGCGCGCCAGGTTGCCGGTCAAGACATCGCTGCCGGCCAGGCTGCCCGAAGTGATCGCGTAGGTCAGGGCCGGATCGGTGGCGCCGGCATTCTTGGCGCCGGCATCAGCCGTCAGGGTGAGCTTGCGCGTGGCGATGCTGCCGATATTAGCGGTCGCGGATTCATTGACAGTGTAGTTCTCAGCATCCGCACCCGTTAGTGCGAGGCCGGAAGCTGTTACCGCCTTGCCGGTCCCGGCATTGACGTCACCATAGGAACCGGTGGCTGGGTTGTTTAGCGCGACTGTGTCGCTGCCCTTGAGGCCGGTCAGCACGTAGTTTCCCGCCATCAGGGTGGCGCTGAGCGTCGCATCGTAGGTCTTGGCTGTGCTGCCGGTTAGCCCGGCGGTCAGGGCGGCCTTGGTGATCGAGCCTGAAGCGGTCTGGGTGGTGACGTCGTAATTGCCACCGCTGTTGCCGTCATTGACCGTGTAGCCATTGACGGACAGTGTGCGTGTGCCAGCGTTCTTGCTGTCGAAGACCTGGCTCTTGCCGGTGACGGTGTCCGAGCCCAACAGGCCGGTGACGCTGACCGTGCCGGTCGATGTCGTGCTGGCGTCGTAGGTCTTT
>CAMLPZ010000172.1 GCA_946482045.1 uncultured Asticcacaulis sp. | reverse complement strand
TATGCGTGGGATCACCTCGATCCGGAGGTGCCGAAGTTCAAAAAAATGCCGGGATGAGCAGCTGCTAAGACAACCCACGATTTGGAAGATAAAGCGGCGGCTGAGCATCGCGGACGATTTGCGAGCAGTCTTCGTCCCATGGAAACAAGCCTGGCCCATTGCTGGGCCATACGATTTGGAAAGCCTCAAGGGGACCTTTTTCCTTCGTCTCTCCCCAGAACCAAATGGCGGAATTGAGATAGTCGCGAACAATGTTGCTTGGATGGACTTTGCGGCTAACGCATTCGTAGTTGGCAATAAGGCCGTTCCAAGTCAGGCCATCTTCCGGGGTTTTTCCGTCACGTATCTGCCGGTAGACCTCCCATAACATTGACTGCATCAGGTTGGTGCTCAGGCCGAATGCGATAAATTCCGGAACGTTTAATGTCTCTGTGAAGCCGATGCTGTAAGCAAAGCTGGGGTTTTGCTCCTCAGGATCGAAGACGCAGGTGCAAGCCCAGCCATGTTCTTCAATATTTTGGATTATGTTTCTTTCGTAATCCGTTTTGGCGTCTTCGTATGTTCGGGCCATCACTGCATTTCCCTAGGGTTGTAATTTGCCCACAGCAGAAATAAATAGAAAAGATGTGGGGTGTGCTCCCCCACACCTTTAAATTCAAGTGCGACTCGTCCTCGCTCGCCCGATATCGGGTGCAGGGGCCGAGACCCTGCCTCCCCATCGCTGCGCGACAGGGAGGAGTGACGGTGCTGGTTATTCCGCCGGTTCGGCCGGGATATAGACTTCGCTGCCCATATCCTTGAACTTCTTCGACATCTCCGCCATGCCGGTGGCGGCTTCGAGGTCCGCCTTTTCATTGTCGGTCATGTTGGCGGCATAGTCGCGCACCTCCTGCGTGATCTTCATCGAGCAGAACTTCGGACCGCACATCGAGCAGAAGTGCGCCGTCTTGTGCGCCTCCTTCGGCAGGGTCTCGTCGTGGAAAGCACGGGCCGTGTCCGGATCGAGGCCCAGGTTAAACTGATCCTCCCAGCGGAAGTCGAAACGTGCGCGTGACAGGGCGTCGTCCCAGGCACGCGCGGCCGGGTGGCCCTTGGCGAGGTCGGCGGCGTGGGCCGCGATCTTATAGGTGATCACGCCCGTCTTGACGTCGTTGCGGTCGGGCAGGCCCAGGTGCTCCTTCGGCGTCACATAACAGAGCATGGCCGTGCCGAACCAGCCGATCATCGCAGCACCAATGCCCGACGTAATGTGGTCATAGCCCGGCGCGATATCGGTCGTCAGAGGCCCAAGCGTATAGAAGGGCGCTTCGCCGCAGGTCGCCAGCTGCTTGTCCATATTGGCTTTGATCTTATGCATAGGCACGTGGCCGGGGCCTTCGATCATCACCTGACAGCCCTTCTTCCAGGCGATCTGAGTCAGTTCACCCAGGGTTTCCAGTTCGGCGAACTGGGCGCGGTCATTGGCGTCGGCGATCGAGCCGGGACGCAGGCCATCGCCCAAGCTAAAGGTGACATCGTACTCGCGCATGATGTCGCAGATTTCCTCGAAATGCGTGTACAGAAAGTTTTCCTTGTGGTGGGCCAGGCACCACTTGGCCATGATTGATCCGCCGCGCGAGACGATGCCGGTGACGCGCTTGGCGGTCAGGTGGACATAGGCCAGGCGCACACCAGCATGGATGGTGAAATAGTCGACGCCCTGTTGCGCCTGCTCGATCAGGGTGTCGCGATAGACTTCCCAGGTCAGGTCCTCGGCGACGCCATTGACCTTTTCCAGCGCCTGATAGATCGGCACCGTGCCGATCGGGTTCGGCGAATTGCGCAGGATCCATTCGCGGATATTGTGGATGTTACGGCCGGTCGACAGGTCCATGACGTTGTCGGCGCCCCAGCGGATGGCCCAGACCATCTTGTCGACCTCTTCCTCCATCGAGGAGGTGACCGCCGAATTGCCGATATTGGCGTTGATCTTGACCAGGAAGTTGCGGCCGATGATCATCGGTTCGACTTCGGCGTGGTTGATATTGGCCGGGATGACGGCGCGGCCGCGGGCCACTTCGTCGCGGACGAATTCCGGCGTGATGAAGTCAGGGATCGAGGCGCCAAAGTCCTCGCCGTCGCGGATCACTTCCGTTTCCTGCTTGCGGCGGATGTTTTCGCGGATGGCGATATATTCCATTTCCGACGTGATGATGCCGGCGCGGGCATATTCGAGCTGGGTCACCAGCTTGCCGGGCTTGCCGCGCAAGACCTTGGGCAGGTTGGGGAATTCCGGCGCCAGGCGCTCGGGCGAGACATTGCCATTGTCTTCCGGCTTGACCTGGCGGCCTTCGATGAATTCGACGTCACCGCGGTCGAGCACGAACTTTTCGCGGACGCGCGGCAAGCCCTTGTCGATCTGCGGCACGAAGTTTTCTTCGGTATAGGGGCCGGTCGAATCGTAAAGGCTTACGGGCGGCTCATTGGCTTCCTTCTGTAGCGCGACTTCGCGGAACGGCACGCGCAGGTCGGGGAAGAGGACGCCAGGCTCATAGACCTTCTTCGAGCCAGGAAACGGCGAGGCTTCGACCTTGATCGGGTTTAAGTCCTTGATGGGCTTGTTCATTGTGTAATCCCTCATGGCCCGCTTTGCGGCAGGGCAAGACTAATGTGAGGGATCATGCGCGTAGATTGCGGGCGCTTTTAGCAAAAAGCGTATCCAACTCCCTTCGCCGGCATGACCCGGATCAGGTTCGGCGGTTTTAGGAGGCGGCTCCTGAAAGCAGGAAATCCTCCCGTCTCAGCCCGCATTGGCCTGCGGACACTCCGGTGAACATTTGTTGCCCTATCGCTTCGCTGCTTGAGGGCAGTGGAATCATAGAGGGATAGGGGAGGTGGTTCAATACGGAATTTGTGACTCCACTTTCTTGCACAAAGCCCCTTCCTATCTCTGGCCGGAGCGCTACATCTTTTGCGACCTATCAGGAGGATTCCCATGTTGACCGCCGTCCCCAGCACCCATCACCGCCAGTCCGGCGTTGCCGACGACATCGATTTCGAGATCAAGGGCCAGGAGCTTCAGTTCGTCGAGATTGAGCTCGATCCGGGCGAAAGCGCCATTGCCGAAGCTGGCGCCATGGTGTGGAAGGACGCCAGCGTCGGCATGACCACCGTATTCGGCGACGGCTCGGGCCAGAAGCAGGGTTTCATGGGGGCGCTGTTGGGCGCGGGTAAGCGCCTGGTCACCGGCGAGAGCCTGTTCACCACGGTCTTTACGCACAATGGCCACGGTAAGGCGCGCGTGGCGTTTTCGGCGCCGGTGCCAGGCGCCATTTTGCCGCTCAAGCTGTCGGATGTCGGCGGGCGCCTGATCTGCCAGAAGGACTCTTTCCTGGCCGCTGCCAAAGGCGTGTCGCTCGGCATCGCCTTCCAGCGCAAGATCATGACGGGTCTGTTTGGCGGTGAGGGCTTTATCATGCAGAAGCTGGAAGGGGACGGCTGGGTCTTCGTCCAGTTCGGCGGCATGGTGGTCGAGCGTACGCTTGCGCCCGGTGAGGAACTGCACGTCGATACGGGCTGTGTGGCGGCCTTTACCGACACGGTCGATTTCGACCTTGTCCAGGCCGGCGGCATCAAGTCGATGCTGTTCGCCGGGGAAGGCGTGTTCTTCGCGCGCCTGCGTGGTCCGGGCAAGGTGTGGATACAGTCGCTGCCGTTCGCGCGTCTGGCTGGCCGGATGATGGCGGCGGCCGGTGGCGCCGGACCGTCGCGCGGCGAGGGTTCGATTCTGGGCCAGTTCGGCGACCTGATCGGCGGCAACCACTAGTTTGGCGGCCCCTTCAACTCCAGCATATTGCCTTCGGGATCGCTGAGATAGATGGAGGGGCCGTCACCATCGGCGCCATATCGCGAAACGACCTCGCCATCGATGCCGTGCCGTTTGAGGTGGTCGAGAATGGCCGCTTCGTCCCATGGCCGGACGCGGAAGCAGACGTGGTCGACATTGTGGCCTTCCTTGCCCGGGGCCGCGCCGCCCATGCGCCCGAGCTTGCCGTCGACCGGGACGAGGTCGATCAGCGATGTGCCGACCCGCAGCTGATATAGACCCGGGCCTTCCTGGTACTTTTCGAACTTGGCGCCGAGCACGTCTGTGTAAAAAGCCACCATCGCATCGAGGTCTCGTACGCGGAAGACGACATGGTCGATGTCCTGGATATTGATCATGCGTGATATCTGGCTTCGAAACCGCAGATGAGCAAGTCCAGCCCATCGAGAAAATGCTGCTCGGCCGATCGGCGGCGATAATGGCCCATGGCTGAGGTGAGGGCGGGGTAGGGGCGCAGCTTCGCGTCCAGCGCCGCGGCCGCTTCTATTGGCGGCGCGTCATTCTGTTCCTCCAGCACGCAGCCGACGACATAGCGCCGCACGGCGATGTCCAGGCTCATGACGTCGGCGGCCGAAAAGCCGTGCCCGGTCATGAAGCGCAGCGTCCGATCCATCTGCTCGACGTCTTCGTGTTCGGTATGCGCGCCGGCGTGGACGCGGGCGCCATCGCGAAAGCCCAGCAGTGCTTTGCGAAAGCTTACGGCCTGGTCGCGGATGAAGGCCTGCCAGGTTTGACCGGGCGACGGCTCACGGTGACCATGAAGCCGCAGCATGACCGCATTCATGGCGGTCAGCAGGGCCTGCTTGTTCTTGAAATGCCAATAGAGCGCCGGCTGCTGGACGTTCAGCCTCTGGGCCAGGGCGCGCGTCGACAAGGCGTCGATGCCGACCTCATTCAGCAGGTCCAGCGCGGCGCTGATGATGGTGGATTTATCGATTTTCATGGAGATGGGTGACGGTTTTACAAATAGTCTTACAAAGTTTATCAGTGATAAGTAACTTATCGATGATAAATTTAGCCACGACGACAGAGTCCGGGCAAGGGCGCGGGTAAAACAAAACCGCCCCGGCGGTGACCGGAGCGGCGGAAATCTGTGGATGAATTTGCTGGCTATTCGGTGGGCTCGTGTTCCGGCACTCGTATCGTTTGCTTGACCTTGGCCATGTCCTTCGCCAGCTGTTTAGCCTGCTCATCGCTCAGGAGCCGGCGGGCCTTGGCGAACATCTCGACTTCCTCCTCCTTCACATGATGGGTAATGGCGTGTTTGAGCTCGCCGAACTTTTCCATCCAGCGCGGGCCGCCCACCGATTCATTGATCAGGAAGGTCATCAGGTCTCGAATTTCGTCATGGTCTTCCCGCGCCTGCACGATGCGATCCTCAATGTCGGCGCGCTCCGATGCTTCGTGGAGCGCCTTGTAGAAGGTCTGTTCCTCGGCCTCGGCGTGGAGGCTCAGTTCAATGCGGATCTTGTGGAAGATTCGTTCCTGTACGGCCGACAGATTGATGGCAAGCAGTTCGTCCATCAGGGCCGCGACATTGCGGTGGTCCTGGCGGATATAGTTGTAGATGTCCATGACGGGCTCCCAGTATTGTTATCCAGTCATGATGCGCGCACGGGAATGCGATCGAAATGGCGACTATGCCGTGGGCTGTAAGTTTTCCATAAGGGCCTGAGCGGCGCGAATTTTATATGGCCGCCGTTGCGCCGTGATTTTTTCCTTACAAGGACAACTGGCATTGTCCCGCGATGTCCACCAACGGCAAGACCTCCACCCGCAAGACGGCAAAAGCAGCTCACACCGGCCTGAAGCGCAAACCTGCCAAGACGCCGGAAGCGGAAGTTGTTGAAAATACGAGCAACAGCAAGGGCTGGTTCACCCGCTTTTCGCAGACGACATCGTGCTGGACCGGCAGTCCGGTGGCCTTCTTCATGGCGCTGATGGTCATTGTCGCCTGGGTGGTGACCGGGCCGATCTTCAAGTTCTCGGACACCTGGCAACTGGTCATTAATACCGGCACGACCATTGTTACCTTCCTGATGGTCTTCCTAATCCAGAGCTCGCAAAACCGCGATTCCAAACTGATCCAGCTCAAGCTCGATGAGTTGATCCGTGCCGTTGATACCGCGGAAACCGCGCTGATCGACATGGACGAGATGAGTGAGGAAGAACTGAAGGAAGTGCAGGAGAAGTTCAGTCAGGTCGCTGCGGAAGCACGCGAGGAACTGAAGGAGGTGGCGGCCGGGCAAGAGGTCCGTGAAGCTGCGCCCCCGCGAAAGGTTTCCCTGCATCATTAGGCGTGTAGGTGCTTTAACGTTTCGGAAATGCTGGAAGCGTAAGCTGACGTGAACGTTAAGTTTTCGCCTTGTGTATCGGCGATCGAGGTTCGCTATGTCCGGTGCCGAGCCGCACCATGTCCCGCACGGCTATGCCCATCCCAGGGAACGCCACCACTGGTACTGGTATGGCGGATTCGTCGCGGCCGGACTGATTTTGACGCTGGTGTCGTGGGTCTACTGGCAGTACGACCATGGGGCGGGGCCCTTGTGCGAAAGCCGCAGCGGCGCGGCCGTGAGCTCGCCCGGCGGCGCCCATGAGCTCCAGATCATGCGTGTGTCCTGCATGGCGGCCGACGACCGGCAGCTTATATTGCTGCGTGACAATGAGGGCGGTTTCGGCAGCGAACGCATGATCGGTAGCTTTGACGGTGAGGCGAAGCTGCGCCTGCGCTGGCTGTCTGACAAAGAAGCGATCATTGGTCGGCGCGGTGGCAAGATGTGGGCGTTTCAGCCGTCGTGGAATGGCGTCCATGTGACCTATCGCGTTATCGGCGGTTAATTGATACCGCTGCAAAGCCGATGGGGCTCGGCCGGAATTGCATTAAAGAGGTTCCGTCGTCCAGGAATACGTATTCCAATAGCCATGCTTGTCGCTAAGTGGCAGGGTCGTCCCAATATAATGGGCACAGGGACGGCTGACATGATTTTCTCGTCGATTGGTAAGCGTGTGCGTGCATGCCTGATGGCTTCGGTCGCGGGCATGGCTGTGGCTCTCTCGGCCCAGGCGGCGATCGATGTGTCGCCAGTGCCTGTGACCAACAAGACCAGCGCGCTGCCCAAGGGGTGGAACAAGAACGCCGCCTTTACGGAAATCTTCGTGCGCTCCTATCAGGATAGCGACGGCGACGGTATCGGTGATTTCAAGGGGCTGACTTCGCGGTTGGATTACCTGCAAAAGATGGGCGTTACAGGTATCTGGCTGATGCCGATCGGACCCAGCCAGGATCACGACCACGGCTATGCGCAGAACGACTATCGCGCCATCGATCCGCAATACGGCACCATGGCCGACTTCGATGAATTCCTGGCCGAGGCGCACAAGCGCGGGATCGGCGTCATCATCGACTATGTCATCAACCATTCGGGCAGCGGCAACGCCATCTTCCTTGATGCCGCCAGGTCGAAATCGAGCGCCTACCGCGATTGGTATATCTTCGCCGACAGCAATCCCGGCTGGTACGACGAAAAGATGCGCGGTGTGTCCGGCGCCTATTGGACCGATCCGTGGAAGCCGGTGAAGGAGGGCGAAGGGCTCTACTATGGCGTCTTCGATACGTCGATGCCAGACTGGAACCTGCGCAATCCGAAGGTTGTCAGCTATCTCAAGGACAGCATGCGCTTCTGGCTTAACAAAGGCGTGGACGGCTTCCGCCTCGATGCGGTGACCATGCTGCTGGAAGACGGCAAGGCGTCCTATTTCAACAATCCGGGCAATGCAGGTCTGGTCATGGAGCTGCGCAAGACCATGGATGAATACGACAACCGCTACCTGATTTGTGAGGCATCGGAAGGTCGTGAACTGTACCTTGAAGCCTGTTCGGCCTTTGCCTATGGCGTGCAGCAGCACCTGATCGAGGGCATCAAGAAAGGGGTTGTGGCGCCTGAAGTCATCACCCTGTTGCAGGACCCAAAGCTCGACCTGGCGCCCCTGGCGCTGCAAAGCCACGATTCCTACGTTGGGGACCGGCTAATCAACCAGTTCGGCGTAAACGGGGGCGCCAATTACCGCGTGGCGGCGGCCATATCGATCCTCGTCTCGGCGACGCCGTTTGCCTATTACGGCGAAGAGATCGGCATGAGCAATGGCGGTATCCACAACGATCCCGGCCTGCGCTCGCCGATGAGTTGGACCGGCGACACAAAGACGGCCGGTTTCACGACCGGCAAGCCGTATCGCGACGTGGCGATCAATGTCGCCGGCGTGAATGTCGCCGCGCAAGCGAACGATCCGGACTCGCTGCTGGCCTGGTACACCTCGCTGTACAAGTTCCGTCAGGCCCATCCGGTGATCGCGACCGGCGCCTTCAAGCTGCTGTCAAAGGCGGGCGATCCGTACCTGGCCTTCAGCCGCACCGACAAGAAGGATCAGGCGATTGTCATTGCCAATGTCTCGACGGAGTCGCAGACTGTGACGCTGGATGCCAAGGGTTCTCATCAGTATGCGCTGGGCGGGCAGGGGGCTGTGACGCCTTCCGCGGGCAAGCTGTCGGTGACGGTGGCGCCCAAGGCAACGGTGGTGCTGAACGCTGGAAGTACGCCTGGGAAATAGTGCTTTGTAATGGTTTCCCGGGCTACGGCACTTGACGTGGTTCGGGCCATCCTCTATAGCCCACGGACCATTTTCGAGGTGGGCGTTAAAAACCCGTCTTGATCCCGATCTTCGCAGGGGCTGTGTCCCCGCCGTAACCTCCAGAGCGCAGGTTGCGGCTTTTGTGTTTGTCCGGGCTCAGAGCCTCTGAACTGTTAAAGCGAAACCGAGATCCCCCGGCCAAACGGCACAGGTCTCCCTACCGGTCCTCAAGTAGCGGAGCGGTAGGACAACAAAGGAAAGTCATCGTTTCGATGCCCACAATCAACCAGCTTCTCCGCAAGCCGCGCCAGGTTCCGGCCAAGCGCAACAAGGTTCCGGCCCTGAAGGGCTGCCCGCAGCGCCGCGGCGTCTGCACCCGCGTCTACACCA
>CAMLPZ010000171.1 GCA_946482045.1 uncultured Asticcacaulis sp. | reverse complement strand
CGCATCCTCATCACCTCCGCGCTTCCGTACATCAACGGCATCAAGCACCTCGGCAATCTGGCCGGGTCCATGCTGCCCGCCGACGTCTATGCGCGGTTCATGCGGGCTAGGGGGCACGACGTCCTCTATATCTGCGCCACCGACGAGCACGGCACGCCCGCCGAGCTTGCCGCCGCCAAGGCCGGCCAGGACGTTCGCACCTATTGCGATGAGCAGCACCTGATCCAAAAGAATGCCGGCGAGCAGTTCGGCCTCAGCTACGACTGGTTTGGCCGGTCGTCGTCGCCGCAGAACCGCGAATTGACCCAGATGTTCTGCGACGCGCTGGACCACAATGGGTTGATCGAGGAACGCACCGACAAGATGGTCTATTCCATCGATGACGGCCGATTCCTGCCCGACCGCTATGTCGAAGGCACCTGTCCGCACTGCGGCTACGAAAAGGCGCGCGGCGACCAGTGCGATAACTGCGGGCGCCTGCTCGATCCGACCGACCTGAAGAACCCATATTCGGCTGTGTCGGGCTCAACCAATCTGGAAGTTCGCGACACCAAGCACT
Source organism: uncultured Asticcacaulis sp. (assembly GCA_946482045.1). The sequence continues at coordinate 8,331 of CAMLPZ010000171.1, read as the reverse complement.
TGTATTTGCTGCAAACCAAGGTCGAGCCGCAGCTGCGCGAGTGGATCGCCAGCCACGACAACTGGCCGCACCTGGCCAAGGCGATTGCCAACAAACACCTGGAAGAAGGTCTGATCGATCGCGGCATCACCCGCGACCTCAAGTGGGGCGTGCCTGTGGGCAAGGACGGTCAGCCGCGTCCGGGCTTTGAAAACAAGGTCTTCTACGTCTGGTTTGATGCGCCGATCGAATATATCGGCGCCACGCGCGAGATGTTTGACGCAAAGAATGATCCCGACGGATGGAAGCGCTGGTGGCGGCTCGACCAGGGCGCCGACGACGTGCGCTATATCCAGTTCATGGGCAAGGACAATGTCGCTTTCCATACGGTCAGCTTCCCTGCGACCATCATCGGCTCGGGTGAGCCGTGGAAAATGGTCGATACGCTGAAGGCCTTCAACTGGCTCAACTGGTACGGCGGCAAGTTCTCGACCTCGATGAACCGCGGCGTCTTCATGGACCAGGCGCTGGAGCTGCTGCCGGCCGATTACTGGCGCTGGTACCTGATCGCCAATTCGCCGGAAAGTTCGGACAGTTCGTTCACCTGGGAACAGTTCCAGGCGACGATCAACAAGGACCTGGCCGACGTTCTGGGTAACTTCGTCAACCGCATCACCAAGTTCTGCGAAGGCAAGATGGGCGGCGTCGTGCCGGAAGGCGGCGGGGCGGGGCCGCTGGAAGAAAAGCTCTATGTCGACCTGTCGGCGCTGCTCGAAGAAGCCACGCAGGCGTTTGAAGAGATGGAGATGCGCAAGGCCGCCCAGGCGGTTCGCCGCATCTGGGTGCTTGGTAATGAGTATCTGCAGGAAGCCGCGCCGTGGACCGCACTCAAGACCGATGCGGTCAGGGCAGGGGTGATCGTGCGCCACGGGCTGAACCTGGTCCGGCTCTATGCCGTGCTGGCGCAACCGTTGATTCCGTTCGCCGCCGAGAAGATCGCCGCCACGGTAGGCGCGACCCTGCCGCTTGCGTGGCCCTCGACCGACGCCAAGGCCGAGTTGACGCAGCTTGAGCCAGGTCAGGCCGTGGCGGCGGGTGAGGTCCTGTTCCGCAAGATCGAAGACACGCAGGTCGCCGAATGGGCTGAACGCTTTGGCGGCAGCGAGGCCTGATGCCATTCTGGCGGATGCTTTTCGGATTGTCGGGCCGTATCCGCCGGCGCGACTTCTGGCTGTGGTCAATCGTGAACCTTATTGGTTTTTGCGGTATGTCCGTGATTGTGATGCGGTTCTATGTCGATACGGCGCTGGATGGTAGCGGTATGGGCGTTCAGTGGTTCCACAACCTGACGATCCTGGCCGCGATGTTCCCGTTCTTTTGGATCGGCGCGGCGCTGAACATCAAGCGGCTGCACGACATTAACCGGTCGTACCGCTGGTGGCGGATCAACCTGATCCCGGTGCTGGGCTGGGCGTGGACCTTCTTCGAATGCGGCTTGCGGGACGGTACGCCAGGTCCGAACCGGTACGGGCCATCGCCGAAGGGCGTAGGCGATCCGGAACAGGTGTTTGAATAATTGACCCTCTCCCCGTTTTACGGGGAGAGGGAGTCTCGCTTGCGAGACGGGTGAGGGGCTGGTGCGCCAGACAATTTAGACGTAGCTTGTGACTCCCGGCCCCTCACCCCAACCCATCGCTGGCGAAAGCTATACTTTCGCTGGCGCTATACCCCGTAGGCGGGGAGAGGGGGCGAAACTTTGAGTATGAGCGACGTCAACCAGGAACTCCTCAGCCTTATGTTCGACGACCGCGCGGAAAACCGCGACGTGCTGGCGGGCAGCGAGGTTTACGACCGCCTGCGCCACCGCGACAAGGCCCGCAGGGACAGCGTCAAGGCTTTGGTCAACGATGGATGGCCCGATGATCCTGAGGCGCTATACGCGGCGGCCTGGGTGCTCAATCATGGTGACGCGAGTGACGAAGCCTGGCTCGGCCATCAACTGGCGGCGAAGGCGCGCGACCTGGGCCATGCCAAGGCGCGCTGGCTGGCGGCAGCGGCGCTTGATCGCTCATTGATGTACGCTGGCAAGCCACAGAAGTACGGCACCAATATTGTGCCCGACGGCGTGGCATATCGCTTGTGGGACGTCGATCCAGCGACCACGGATGCCGAGCGGATTGCCAACGACGTGCCGGTTTTAAGCGAAATGCAGGCACGCGCGGCGGCGATGACTGGGCCCCAACCGGATATGTCGGGGGCGCCGGAGTGGTTGAAGCAAGCGATTAAAAGATGGCGGGGCGAGGAGTAGGATGGTGTCGTACCCCTCCACCACATCTCATTCGCCATCTGGCGATGGCTCTCTCGTGCGGTCCCCCCCTCCCCACGCTTCGCGTAGGGCGGAGGGAGATTGCGGGGCCATCCACACCCTCGACGGTGGTGGAGGGTACGACTCAGCTCTAAACCAGATACTTTTTCAGCCACGCCACGGTGCGGCCCCAGGCCAAATCCGCAGCCGCCTCGTTGTAGCGCGCTTCGGATGTGTCGTTGTTGAACGCGTGCTGGACGCCGTCATAGATGTGAATTTCGAACGTCTTACCCGCATCGGTTAAAGCTGTACGATAGGCTTCGATGCCGGCATTGATGCGTTCGTCCTGGCCGGCATAGTGCAGCAGCAACGCCGCCCTGATCCCCGGCACGTCGGCGGCCGGTGCCTGCATGCCGTAATAGGCGACACCTGCCTTGAGGTTCGCGGATTTCGTCGCCAGCCGGTTGACCAGCCCGCCGCCCCAGCAGAAACCGACGGCGCCCACCGCCTTGACCGTGTCCTTGCGCGCCAGGAGATAGTCGAGGCTGGCCTGTGCGTTGGCCAATGTCACTGCCGGATCAAGCTTGCCGATCAACTCGCGCGCCTGGTCTTCGTTGATGGGCGTGCCGCCCGAAGGCGTCAGGAAATCCGGCGCCAGGGCGACAAAGCCTTCCAGCGCCATGCGCCGCGCCACATCGCGCGTATGTTCGTTGAGCCCGCGATTCTCATGGATGATGATGACGCCCGGAAGCGCGCCGGCGGGCGATTTCGGCCGCGCGACATAGCCCTTCATGTCGCCATAGCTGACGCTTTCGTGCGTGATGCGCGTGTCCGTGTCCGATACGATCGAGGCGGCTGCGGGACTTGCCGCCAGCATGGGCGCGATGACCGCCGCGGCGGCCGCCGATCCGGCCAGGGCGGTCAGCTTCTCCATGAAGCCGCGCCGGTCGAGCGTGCGATGGGTGAAGTCGTCATAGGCGTCAATCATTGCCTGGGTGATTTCCGGCTTGCTCATTATGTTCCTCCTCCGCGTCGGCCCCATCCTGCCTGGCTATCAACGTACGCCTGTCCGCCTTCCGTCGCCAACAGGGTTACGAAGGTTTCACAAACTAAATCCGAATTCAGTATGTCCCGGCGTGGACACGCTGTATTCGTATCCCGTGAAACCGGGAAAGGAAAACCGTCATGTCACTCGTACAGTTCCTGTTCAGCTTCGAAGGCCGGGCGCGCCGTCTGCACGTCTGGATATTTTTCCTTGTGCTCAGCTTGGTTTACGGCGGACTCTTCTGGCAGTTTGGCAACTTCCATGTCGTCCGGGACTATACAACACAAGACAGCTATTACGGCCCGGCCTTCGTGTTAGCGGCAATCGAACACAATGCCTTTGTCTGGCCCGTTTACCTGGTCTCCATCTGGATGAAGCTGGCCGTCCTGACCAAGCGCTGGCACGATCGCGGCAAGTCCGGCTGGTGGAACCTGGTCGGTCTGATTCCCGTCATAGGCGGGCTGTGGGTCCTTATTGAGTGTGGTTTCCTTGACGGAACGCGCGGATCGAACAAGTATGGCCCGTCGCCCAAGGCCGTCGGCGCACCCGCCGGGGCGTTTTAGGCGGCGCACAGCAACAAAATAGGGGGAACAACCATGTCAGTCATGGATATTCTGTTCAGTTTCAAAGGGCGTATCCGCCGTAGACAGTATTGGATCACGGCGCTGTTGACCGGTATTGTGTTCGCGGTTCTCATCAATGTGGTCATGGGCTTCGTCATGGCCACCAATCCCGGCATGATCGAGAGTGGGCAACTGCCGGCGGCGTTCTGGATTGGCATGGGACTCGCGTATATCCCGCTGATCTGGATCAGCCTGGCCCTGGCGATCAAGCGCTGGCACGACCGCGACAAGTCGGGATGGTGGGTATTGATCGGCCTGATCCCGATTGTCGGTGGCATCTGGACGCTGATCGAATGCGGCTTCCTGGACGGCACGCAGGGGCCGAACAAGTTCGGTCCGTCACCCAAGGGTCTCAACGCGCCCGAACGCGCCTTCTGATCCATTATTGATCGCATGAACAGCAAGCCGGACCCGATCAGCGGGTCCGGCTTTTTTTTTATGCTTAACGGCGCCATTACATCGCAGCTGGCAATTTCCCGTCGCAAATTTACCGGTCTCGGCGCCTATCTTCCGAAAACGAGAGAGGGTGCCGTCATGTTCCGTTCGATGTCCAGCGGACTGCTTTCCATGCTGTTTAGCGCTGATGGCCGTATTGGCCGGGGCGACTACTGGCTGTGGTCGATCCTTGTCAATCTGGCGGTGCTGGCCGTGCAACACTATGTGTTCGGCTTCTGGACCCTGTCGCCGGTCTTCCTCGATGTGCTGATCGCGCGCGGCGATGAGCTGCCGGGCGATGTCGCCGTCGTCCACATGATCCTGTTCATGCTGACCCTGTGGCCGATCCTGTGCCTCAACGCCAAGCGCTGGCACGACCGCGGCAAGACAGGGTGGCTGGCCGGCGTGGTCCTGGCGCTGGGGATCGCCTGTTATGCGCTCAACTGGATCTATCCGGGGGACTATTATGACTATGAGCTCTACACCTTGGTGCGGATCATTCCACTGGCCTATGGCGCCTTCCTGGTGTGGACCTTCATCGAATGCGGCCTGATGCCGGGTGAGCCGCGCACCAACCGCCATGGCCCGCCCGCCGGCTACTACGGACGTGAGGAGGCGTATTACTAAGGGTCGGCTAGGGAGGCTTGTCTTTCCTCCTGAGGATGTGCTGTCATGCACATCCGGGCATCAGGGGAAATCATGCCAATCCTTCAATTGCTTTTCAGCACGCAAGGCCGTGTTAGCCGCCAGGGTTATTGGCTGGTAGGAGTAGGGCTGGTCATTGCGTCCAGCGTAGCGAAATTCGGCGGCCTTGTGGCCATTTGGGGTTTTGACTTCGCAATGGTAGCGGTCACTGAGGGAACCAGTATGATTCATCTCACGCCCGTGAGTGCATTTCTGTGGGTACTGACACTGCTGTTTTTGGTGCCAGGCATTTTGCTTTCGATCAAGCGTTGGCATGACCGGAATCGTCCGGGGTGGTTTGCGGCCGCAATCCCTCTGCAATATGTATTGGCAGTGGTGATCGCCTATGTTCCAGCAAACGCGGCCGGTCTCAATGTTTGTATTCTCTCGGCCAACGTGGCGCTCTTTGCTTGGCAGTTTATCGAACTCGGCTGCCTCGAAGGCGCCAAGGGGCCGAACAAATACGGCCCATCGCCCAAAGGGATTGGTGCCACGCCCGACGTTTTCTGAAAACGCGTCGCAATCTGATACCTCGCGATATTGTGAAATGTGACTTGGCAAACCGGTGTTACGTTCGCCGCAACGACCACAAAGAGTCGTTTGCGAACCAACATAGGGAGAGTGACATGCGCCTGACGGACGCGCTCCTGAGCCCCCATGGCCGGTTGAACCGGGCCGGTTTCTGGGGCGGATATGTAGCCTTGACGATTGCAACGGCAGCCGCCGCCGCCGGCTTGCTGGCCTTGGCCGAAAGCATGGGCGGGGAGGGCGGACCGTTGGGCGATCCGGGCCTGCGGCCATGGATGGTGGCGCTGATCCTGCTCATTCCTGTGACGTGGATGAGCTTCTGTATCGCGGTCAAGCGCTGGCACGATCGCGGCCGATCCGGCTGGTGGGTGGTGATCGGCCTGGTGCCCCTGATCGGCAACCTGTGGGGGCTGATCGAGTGCGGCTTCCTGGCCGGTACGAAAAGCGGCAACAAGTATGGGCCGTCGACCGCCAAGGCCGCACTGCCGCAGTGGTATCACGAGGAAATCCCCGAGGACATGGCGTAGTCCGAAGACGTGGCGCCTACCTCTGGAAATGCCTGACCTGATCCGGCGTTATATCCATGACATCCGGCACAATCTTGTTGTACTCGGCGACCTTGCCGGTATCGACGACGACATCGCGGTGGCCTTCCCAGATCATGTTCAACGCCACATAGAGGATCATGAACAGGCCGATAAAGCCGATCCAGCGGTGTTTGTGCAGCAGCTTGGCGATGAGATGGGACGCCACGCCCATCAGGATGATCGACATGATCAGGCCGAAGACCATGATCGCAATGTGATGACGCGCCGCGCCCGCGACCGCCAGGACATTGTCGAGCGACATCGACAGGTCGGCCACCAGGATCTGGAGCACCGCCATGCCGAAGCTCTTGGGCTTGGCGGCCTTGACCGCCGCGCCGCCCATGTCCGGTGATGCATTGACGTCGATCCCGGTGGCGTCTTCCAGGCTGGCCTCGGCCTGTGCGACATGGTGCGCATGGAGCTCGTGCCACATCTTCCAGGCGACCCAGAGAAGCAACAGCCCGCCGGCCAGAAGCAGACCGACAATGCCGAGCAGCCACGACGTGCCCCATACAAAGCCGACGCGCATGATGACGGCGGCGGCCAGTCCCCACATGATCGCCTTGCGCCTCTGTGACGCCGCCAGCCCCGCAGCGGCCAGGCCGACCGCGACGGCATTGTCGCCGGCCATGACCAGGTCGATGAACACGACCTGAAAAAAGGCCGACGCCTGCGACACGAAATGCGGATCGATGCCTTCGAACATGTTCGCCCCGGTGGAGAATTATCCCTTATGCGCAGTGGTAACCGCGCTCAGGACCAATTGTCCATACCTAAGCTTTGCAGTTCTAAGTTCGCGCGCACGCCTCATAGAGGGAGATCGACGCCGCGTGGCTGACGTTCAGGCTCTCGAAACCGCCCGGCATCGGAATGCGGGCCAGGTGATCGCAGTGTTCGGCCACAAGCCGGCGGATGCCTTCGCCTTCGGCCCCCAGCACCAGCACGAGTTTTTTAAGCGATGCCCGCCAGCCCTGCTGCTGGAGCAGGTCGTGCAGGTGATGCTCGCCTTCGCCAGCCAGGCCGATGCTGACATAGCCATTCTCGCCCAGCGTCTCCAAAGCCCGCGACAGGTTGGTGACGCGCGCGAACGGCACCATGTCGACCGCACCCACGGCGGTTTTCGCCAAAACACCCTGAAGGGGCGGGGAGTGGCGGTCCTGCATGACCAGGCCCGTCACGCCGAAGGCCGCGGCCGAGCGGAAGATAGCGCCGACATTCTGCGGATCGGTGACCTGATCAAGCATCAGAATCACGCCGTCTCCGCGCTCCATCAGGTCGTCGAGCGATTCGCCTTCCAGCACCGGACCGTGCAAGGCCATGCCCTGATGCACCGCGCCCTGCGGCAAAAGCCGCGCGATATCGCTCATCGGCTGCACCGTAACGCGGATATCCTGGCGCTTATAGGCCGATGGATTGAAGCTTTTCGCCCGTTCCTCGCTTAAGATAAGCTTTAGCGGCCCCGGTCTGGCGGAATTTTTCAGCGCGGCCTCGACGGCGTGTACCCCCCACAGCCAGCCGTCATCATTGACCTTATGTCTTTGAACATTTTGCGGTTTTGGCGCATCGCCGCCGCCGCGCGGGCCTTCACGCTTCGGCCCTTTGCCGCGCTCAGGCAAATTTTGTGCACGGTTTTTGGTTTTATGCCGCTTGGGGTCGTTGCGTTCGTGAAAAGACGACACTATAAGACGCGCTCCGATTTGAGGCCTCGTTGAGGACTTCGAGTTTTTTCGAGGGTCGTCTTTACGACCAAACCCTTGGATAAGCGAAAAGTTTTTTGCGTTTCGGGCTTGAGCTTTTTCGAAAGGTCGAGTTTAAGGCGTCGGCAAGATTGACCTAAGTGCGTTTGGGGGAATGTCCCGAGCGGCAAAGGGGGCGGACTGTAAATCCGCTGCGTAAGCTTCGCAGGTTCGAGTCCTGCTTCCCCCACCACGCGCCGGCCAAGATGGACGAGGACCTTGAGTTCGGCGGGTATAGCACAATGGTAGTGCAGCAGCCTTCCAAGCTGAGGATGTCGGTTCGATCCCGTCTACCCGCTCCAATCTATATACGTTTCAACCTTAGCCCATCGGGGCATTACGGAGCCTGGACCTATGGCCAAGGAAAAATTCAACCGTTCGAAGCCGCACTGCAACATCGGCACCATTG
>CAMLPZ010000170.1 GCA_946482045.1 uncultured Asticcacaulis sp. | reverse complement strand
GCCGTTGAAGCTGAGCAGGTTGTCGCTGTCGAGCGTGATGGCGCTGCCGCTGGTCAGCGTAATCGAGCCGTCGCTGGTGACGGTGGTGTCGCCGGCGGTGCTGGTCGTCACTGGCGCGGTCGTCGCCGTCGAAATCGTCGTCGCGGCCAGGGACTGCGGCGCATGGGCCAGGACAAGGGCGGAGGCGGCCGCAAGGAGAGCATGTCTGCGCATCGGGGATCCGGAAAGCTGGATGCCGCCGGGATGCCGATCATCCGGGCGGGCAGGGGCCAGTTCTAAGGATGCGGTTGGCGACAGTGAGACCGGATTACTTCAGGTTTGTTGTCTGTACTTCAGGCGTGACACAGTAAAACAAATGCGGTGAAGGCATGGCCTGTGTGTAGTTCTGGACGTATTGATGGAAATATTGCGGTATGACGGATTTGACGCACACCCGCTTTTGAAAAGTCATGATCGGAGTACAGAATTGGCCGGGCCGCATCCCCTGCGGCACAGATGGGCGTCGTACCCCCTCATCAAACGGCGCCCATCACCCCAGTGGTTCCTCCTGCTTGCCAGGAACGACAATCAAAACGAGGAAGCACGACGTGGGCGCGCGCACGACACTTCTTTCCACCCTTTGCCTGGCGCCCCTAACGGCGCTGCCTGTGGCCGCCGCTTCCGCCGCCGCCACAGCCGGCCAGTCCCAGAGGTATCAGGGACGCACCTGCCGCCAGCAGAAGTTTACGGCGATTGGCGTCGAATCCGTGTTTCATTGTTTCTTCCCGTTCGTGCTTTGAACGGCTGATCAATGCAGCCGTTTCCTGGTTCGCGCAGTGCGTTATCGCAAATAGCTGCACCGCCTTTGATAGTTGTCATATATAAAAATAAAGTTCAATGGTAAAAACGTGGCATGTATCAGCGCGATGAGGCGGGCTTCCAGAGGACTGAACTTGTTTGATGCTGACGGGAAAATTTATAAATAAAATGATATTTTATATGAAGCTTGCAAACAAAACAACATATTGTACGATAATTCGTCAATGGGTGGGCGTCACCGAAGGCTTCAGCCAAAAGCCCTGGCACGGCCGCATCGGTCCATACTTATAAGAAATCAAAACTCCGGGAGTGAATGTTGTGTCTGATTATGTGTTCCATAGCCGTGGTCTCCGGCTGAGGTCATTTGCCCTTGTGGCGGCGCTGTTGAGCCTGGGCGCCTGCGCGGGCGGTGCGGGCGGTGACCGGGGTTCCGGCGGCGTACCGGCGCCGGTGAGCGCCGATTGCGGACCCGATGCCCTGGGGACGGAACGCACAATCACGCTGCCGCGGACCTACGCGGCCTATGGAACGGCGCAGCATGGTCCGCTTCCGCTGAAACCAGGCGAGGTCGTCCTCACCTTTGACGACGGTCCTTCGCCGGTGTTGACGCCTAGGGTGCTTGATGCGCTTGCCGCCCAGTGCGTGAAGGCCACCTTCTTTACTGTCGGGCAAAACCTCCGTGACCATCCGGACATTGCCCGGCAGGAAGCGGCCGAGGGTCATTCGGTCGGGATTCACTCATATACCCACCCCGACCTTTCAAAACTGACGCCGGGCGAGCAACTGGCTGATCTCGACAAGACGGTCGAGGCTTATAAGACTGTATTCGGTCAGCCGCCGGCGGCTTATCGGTTTCCGTTTCTTGCCGAAACACCGACCATGATGGACGCCCTGAAGGCACGCAGCATGTCGGTCTGGTCGGTGGATCTTGGAATCGACGACTGGCAACCTGGCGACACGCCGGAAATCTTGCGGGACCGGCTGGTTTCCCGGCTCAAAGCGTCGGGCGGCGGGATCATCCTGCTGCATGACGCCAACGGTCCGACGGCGGACGCCCTGCCGCTGTTGCTAAAGACGCTGAAAGAGGGTGGCTACAAGGTGGTTCACATCCAATGGGCAGCACCTTGAACCTCAGGAGAGACAAATGACCATTTCCCGTTTCCTGGCCGCCGGTCTGGCAATGATGTTCGCCTGCGGAGCCGCCTTCGCGGAAGACAGGCAAAAATTCCAGGTCGCCGTCACGGTGGACGACCTGACCGTGCATGGCGCCCTGCCGCCGGGGGTGACGCGCCAGCAGGTCACCGAGACCTTCCTTGCGGCTTTCAAGGCGCACGGTGTCACGGAAGCCTGGGGCTTCATCAACGGCAAGAGCCTGGAATGGGACCCGTCGTCCATCAGTGTCCTGGAATCGTGGCGGGCGGCGGGGCATCCGCTGGGCAATCACGGCTTTACGCATATGAACGCGTCCCAGCACCCGGTCGACGCCTTCAAGGCCGATATCGACGGCAACGAACCCATCCTGAGTAAGTTGATGGGGCGGGAGGACTGGCACTGGCTGCGCTTTCCGAACCTCAGCGCGGGTACCGATGCCACGCATGGCGAGATCATGCGCTATGTCGAGAAGAAGGGTTATAAGGTCGCCGATGTGACCATCGCGCTCAACGACTGGGCCTATACCGACGCCTATGCCCGTTGCCTGGCCAAGGGCGATACCGCGTCGGCTGCGACCTTGCGCGGAAAGTACATGGATGACGTGACCGCCGCCATCAAACGCGCACGTACCTTGTCGCAGAAGACCTATGGCCGCGACATTCCGCACGTGCTGCTGGTCCATATCGGGGCGCTCACGGGCGAAATGATGCCACAGATCCTTGCCGCGCTCGACGCCGAAGGGGCGGAATATGTCCGGCTGAAGGACGCCCAGGCTGATCCGGCCTACGACTTCAGCGGGCCTCAAGCCGCGCAAGGGGTCATGCTGGAGCGCGTGGCGCAGGAGCGGGGCATCGACCTTCGCGATGGTTCGATCGCATCGCTGAACGAGATCGGCCCGATCATGAGTACGTGCCAATAAGCCCTTTGATTGGAGTTGTCGTGGTGTGGAATTGGTGATAACCAATTTGCCTTAGCTCGGGCGACAAATCAAAGCGAGGAAACCACATGGGCGCGCGCAAGGCACTTCTTTCCACCCTTTGCCTGGGCGCCCTGATGGCGCTGCCGGTGGCGGCCGAACCCGTGATTGCGGCCTACTACTTCCCCAATGGCGGCGGGCACGAGGCGCTGGAGCGGCCGTCGACGACAAAGCTCACCCACCTGGTCTACGCCTTCGTGCCGGTCTGCGGCGACAGCCCGGCATTCGATGCCAAGGAGAAGGCGGAGCGTGAGCCTCTGTGCAAAGGCAAGGCGGACTATGCCATCACCTTGCCGGACACCGACAAGACGCGCGCCGACCTGAAAGCCATCGCCGAGCTGAAACAGCGCGATCCGGGTCTGAAGGTCATCGCTTCAGTCGGCGGCTGGGGCATGCCGATGTTCCCGGAGGTCGTAGCGAAACCCGAACGGCGCAAGGCGTTCATCGACTCAGGCGTGGCCTTGTTGAAGGCCCATCCGGTGTTCGACGGCATTGATATTGACTGGGAATATCCGGGCGGCGGCGACGAAGCGCGTGCGCCCCTGTCCGACGCAGCGCGGGTTCAGGAGGCGAAGGACCATCGCGCCCTGGTCGAGGGGCTGCGCGGCGCGTTCGATGCCTTGGAAGCCAGCGACGGGCGCGCACGGCTGCTGACGACGGCGGTGGCCGGCTATCCGCGCTCCGTGGCCGGTATCGACTGGCGGGGCGTCGAGGACGACTTCGACCTCGTCTTCGTCATGACCTACGATTTCACGCCGGAAAAGGCTTTCCAGCGCAATGGCGACTATTCCGGCGGGGGCGGCTGGCCCGGCCACCACACCAACCTGACCGCCGGGCCGTCGACCGACGGCTATGGCTCCGACGCCATGATCGAAAACCTCAAGGCCGCCGGTGTGCCCGCCGGAAAGATGGTGCTGGGCGCGGGCTTCTATGGCCGCGAATGGACCAAGGCGCGTTTCGATGAAGGCCGCTTTCCGGCCGCCGGTTCCGGCGGCGACTTCGTGGGCATGGCCTCGTGGACGGAGATCAGGGCGCGCGGCCTTGAGACAAAAGGCTGGACGGCCGGTTACGACGCGGTCGCTTGTGCTGCTTATCTCCATGACCCGAAGACGGGTGGCTTCATCTCGCTGGATACGCCGCAGAGCCTTGCCGCCAAGGGCCGCTATGCCAAACAGGAAGGGCTGGCGGGCCTGTTCGCCTGGGAACTGACCCAGGACGACGGAACGCTTGTCGAGGCCATGGCGGCGGCGGGCAGGGCGGAGTAGGGGCGGCCACAGGGCTTGCGGAATTGGCCACCGGACGTAATCTTATGCGCCGAGGGGACTTACTGACGACACCCGGATCATGACCCAAAAACACGCGAGACGCGGCTCATCCCATCCCTGGATCGACACGGTTTGGCAGACCGTATGCCTGACGGACGGTATTTATAAGGCGACCCCCGACGGGTCATGGGATCTCATTTTTAGGATGGCGCCGGGCGAGGAACCCGTTGTCTTCCTGGCCGGACAGGGAAAAGAGCCTGTCGACGTGCCTTATGCGGCGGGCGAGTACGGCGTCGTCATCTCGTTTGCCGCGCATGTCTATGTCACGCAGGACAGGCAAACAGGTATGAATGCCCCGGTGCGATACCTGCCCGTGAATGCGGACAGCTTTGTTCTCAATGGCGTGGCGCTGCCTTTGCCGACCTTTGAAAACGCTGAATCCCTCACGGACAGGATGGTCGAGGCCGGTCTGCTGCAATCCGATGACGTCGTCGCCAAGGCCTTCACCGCCAATCCAAAGGCCGCGTCGAAGCGATCCGTCCAGGAACGCTTCAAGAAGGTCACCGGCATCACCCAGCAGGATTTTCAGCTGATCCGCCGTGCGCAAGAGGCCGTGCGGCGCCTGAAGGCCGGCGACAAGCCGGCGGCCGTCGCGGCCGACCTCGGCTATACGGATCAACCGCACATGACCAAGTCCATCAAGAAGATCATGGGCCATCTGCCTTCGAACCTCGAGGCGGTTCACAAGATCTGACGTCAGGACGCGGCAAGAGGCAGTCCCCAAAAGTGGCTAAGCCGTGCGATTTGGGCATCCGCCAGGGTTCGCTGCTGCGCGTCGACTTGGGGCAGGAATTCAAGAGTGACGCGGCCGGATTTTGATCCCAGCGTCTTCTGCCAGGCGCCGGCGAGACGGCCGTTCAGCAGGATTGTCGGGCCGAAAAGCGTCAGCGTCCCGTTTGAGGCGCCGCCTTCAGGGTCGTAGGCCGAGCGGTCCTTGTAGCCGACCAGGATTTCGTCGAAGGGCGGCAGGAGGCGCAGCACGTCACCTTCGCTATCCGTTTCTGGTGGGCTATCGACGTGCGACAGGAACGGCACGCCGTTCAGGACGCGCTCGGACAGTGAAGGCCCCGCCAGCCGGATGGCCTCACGCGCCACGGTCAGGGTAAGTCCTGACCACCAGGCGAAATCCCGCTCCGTGGCCGGGCCGTGGCTGCGGAAATAGCGCTCGGCCAGGGTTTTCAGCGCCGTGTCGCGGTCTGGCCGGTTGGCCGTTCCAGGCGCCAGCCAGTCATCGAGAAGGACGAAGGTGGGTTGTTTGCCGCGATGCCCGGCGAAGCAGATCAAGCCCGATTGCGCCCAGAAGGTGAGAATTTGAATGCCTACGGTTTTCGCCGTGGGAATGCCTTCCTGCTCCAGTTTTGCATAGATTTCTTGCCGGGTCAGAGGACCATTGCTCAAAGCCGCTTCGAGAATCTTGCCGGCACGGTCAAGCGTCTCTTGTCCATGCCCAAGACCACGAAGAAGCGATCGGACGCGGTCGTTTTCGCGGTCGCCGGTAAGCGAAAGCATCCAGCGCAGGTCGGCCGCCGGCACGAAATGGATTGTGCCCCGCATTGGCCAGGCGCGGACGATCTGCCTGTCCGCGATCGCGCGGGTCACGTCTTCGGCAGTCAGCCCTGCCGATCGCTGTCCAATGGCCCATAAGGCAGCGCCAAAATCCTGGGCCTGGATCGCCCCGAACCACTCGACGACCTGCGAAGCGGAGGCCAGCGGGGCGCCGGTCAGGTGCTGGTTATGGCAACGGAGCTGTGCGGTATCAAATGACATTGTCGTCTCTGCCAGGTTTGGCGAAGCGCCGTCCATGATTTACGCCCTCAGCTTCGAAAAGAACATGCGCAGATCGGCGACAAGCACATCGGGCAGTTCCATCGCGGGAAAGTGACCGCCGTCGGAACGGGACGTCCAGTGGCCAAGGGCGTTTTGCGGATCAAGGAGTGGGCGTGTCAGGCCATCGGCGTTGAATGCGATGACGCCCTTCGGGGTATTGGTCTGCGCCGCCCAGCCCATCGCCCTGAAGCTCTCCCAGACGGCGTGGGCGGAGCCCGCACCGCCACCGCCGAACCAATAGGTCGATGCGATGGCCAGGAACTGGTCGAGGTCGACCGCGTCTTCGATGAGCGCCTTGTCCGGATCGGTCCATGCCGCGAACTTTTCCGCGATCCAGGCCAGTTGTCCGATTGGGGAATCGTGCAGTGCAAAGCCCAGTGTCTTGGGCCGCGACGACTGAATGGCCAGGTAGCCGTTGCGGTTTTCCATTCCGGCAAATCGTTTGGCAAGTTCGGCCTTTTGCGCGTCGCTCAGGTCGCTTCGCGCCAGGGCAGCGTCCTTCATGAACGAGGCGACGGCGACCGCGGTATCGCTGTCCGTGCCGGTGTGCAGGCCGATGACGCGTCCCGCCGCGCGGGTGTCGAGCTCGCCGGCTACGCCGGCGCCCATGTCGGTGCCGTGAACGGCGAAACGGTCATAGCCGAGAGCCGAGACCAGCGCGAGGACAGCGTCGGCGACCTTGCCCATGTTCCAGCCGGGGGTCGTCGGCGCGGGGGACAGCCCGAAGCCCGGCATGGTCGGCGCGATGACATGAAACGCATCGGACGCCTTGCCGCCATGGGCGACGGGGTTGGCGAGCGCTTCGAAAATCTTCAGGTATTCCAGCCCGGAGCTCGGCCAGCCATGCAGCAGGACGAGCGGCACCGCGCCAGGCTCGGGCGAACGGACGTGGAAGGCGTGAATATCCTGTTGCTCGTAAGAGAAGAGCACCTGGTCGAAGCGGTTGATCGCCGCCTCATGGCTGGCCCAGTCGAACGCACGCCACCGGTCGGAAAGCTGACGGAGATAGCTGTCAGGTATGCCGCGCTCCCAACTGTCGCCATCGGGTTCGACCGGCCACCGTGCGCGCCCAAGGCGGGTCTTCAGGTCGGCAACCTCATCTTCCGGGATCGAAATGCGGAACGGTTCGGGCTTTGTCATGGCCATAGTCTCCCTGGATTGTGCGGATGAGGCGCCGATGCCGCCGAGTAAGGCAGTCGCGGTCACGCATTTTGCAAATTGGCGGCGGTTCATCAGGCTCTCATCTCCTTTTCGATGTTCAGTTTTAGAGCGAGGGGCCGCGCGATGATTGTAAAAATACGCGGATTTTACGGTCCCGTGGCCGGCGCAAGCTATAGCGACGGCTGCAACGGACAGGGCGGAGTAGCGGCTGCCGGGGCTGCTTATCTCCATGACCCGAAGACGGGTGGCTTCATCTCGCTGGATACGCCGCAGAGCCTTGCCGCCAAGGGCCGCTATGCCAGACAGGAAGGGCTGGCGGGCCTGTTCGCCTGGGAACTGACCCAAGACGACGGAACGCTCGTCGAGGCCATGGCGTCGGCGAGCAAGGGGGAGTAGGGGGCTGCCGGAGCCAGGGTTCCGATAAACCTTGAGCGCTTATTCTGCGCATTCGTCCCAAAGGACCCCAATTTCTGTTGTAGTACCCCTTTCCTTAGGGTGTCCAGGCCGGCGGCTGACGCCGGCTTTTGCCTGCTTAAACGACTCAGTAAGTGTGTCGCGAAGCACAATCATTGATTGATTATTTGATATTTGGTCGCAGTGTTTGAGTTAGCGATCCCATTATTAAATGCGATTATTTAATTTCACGGTATAATTTTATATCCGAAATAATTATGTCGTAAGTGAAATAATACCGTCACAATTTCTATGTGAGCAATATGTTTAATCCGGAGGTGTGAGATAGTACGTTGTATTGTATAGTGTATTTTGTGATTTGCGTGGTTTAAAATTTGTCGGGCGAAAGAGATCAAGCGGCTACAATACAAAATAATATTTTACCAATGAAGTACAGAGTGTCTCAATCTGGCAACGCATGAAAAATTGCTGTGAAAAAGTCTGATTTTTACACTTGAAAAATGGCATCGTTGTCATAACCTCGTTCGGTCACTGCGTGCAGGGGGTGCCGGGAAAGGCTAGTGCGAAAAGCACAGCGTCAGGCGCGTGGCGGCATCAATAATAATCAAGCGGTCTCCGTTTACGCGGAGACGCAATTCCTCAGGCCCAAAAGGCTCGTCGAGGGAGGGAGACAACATATGAATTTTGCAGAGGACAGTTCTGTCCCAAATCGCGCCCCCGTGCGCCGTTCTCGCCTGGGTGGAGCCCTGCTCAGCACGACGGCCCTGGCGACAGCGCTGCTGGCCACTTCAGCCTTCGCGCAAGATCCGGCGCCCGCTCAACCTGCCACGGGCGAAGCAGCGCCGGCTGAGGACGTCGTCGTCGTCACCGGTATCCGTAACGCACTGCAATCGGCCGCCTCGATCAAGCGCAAGGCATCGACCTTCGTTGATTCGATCACGGCTTCCGACGTGTCGGCCCTGCCGGACCTGTCGGTCGCCGAAGCGCTCCAGCGCGTCCCCGGCGTCTCCGTTACGCGCTTCACCCTTGGCGGCAGCCCTGACTTCCCGTCGCCCGAAGGCCGGGGTAACCTGATCCGCGGCCTGGGTTTCGTGCGGTCGGAATTCAACGGCCGTGACGCCTTCTCGGCCAACGGCGGCCGTGCGCTGGACTGGTCCAGCATCCCGCCGCAACTGGTTGGCGGTGTTGACGTGTACAAGAACTCGTCGGCCGACCTGATCGAAGGTGGTATCGGCGGCACTGTCAACCTGCGCACGCTCGAACCGTTTGACCGCAAGGGCTATTTCGCCTCGGTGTCGGCGGACTTCAACTATGGTG
>CAMLPZ010000169.1 GCA_946482045.1 uncultured Asticcacaulis sp. | reverse complement strand
AAAGCCAATATTGACTTTGCCGCCTGTTTTCCTCAAAAGGCCCGCCTAAGCCCCAATCAGCTTAGACGTCCGTCCCTTCCGTTACGTAACGGAGGGGATTTCTCTTTGGGGAGTCCTCGGCCATGAACCAGTCGGCCAACACGTCGGAAGATCATCTGTTCGGAGTCTATGCGCGCGCGCCTATCGAGGTCGAGCGCGGCGAAGGCGCCCGTCTGTATGACCGACGCGGCCGTATGTTCCTGGATTTTGTGCAGGGCATCGCCACCAATGGGCTGGGCCACGCCAATCCGGTGCTGATCGAGGCGATGACGGCGCAGGCGAAGAAGCTATGGCACGTCTCGAACATCTTCACCATTCCTGGCCAGCAGGAACTGGCGGCGAAACTGTGCGCCCACAGCTTCGCCGATCAGGTCTTCTTCACCAATTCGGGCACGGAAGCCGTCGAGTGCGCGCTCAAGCTGGCGCGCAAGTTCCACGCCGCGCGTGGCAACGAAGAGCGCATCGATATCATCGGTTTTGCCGGCGCCTTCCACGGCCGGACCTATGCGGCCGTCACCGCGGCGGGCAACGAGACCTACCTGGCGGGCTTTGGTCCGAAACTGCCGGGCTATGTTAATGTCTCGCTCGATGACCATGACGCCATCCGCGCGGCGGCGGAAGCGCCGACGGCAGCCGCCATCATCGTTGAGCCGGTCCAGGGCGAAGGCGGCGCCCGCGCGCTGACCGATTCCGAGCTTCAGATGCTGCGTGATCTGTGCGACGCCAATGGCCTGCTGCTGATCTTCGACGAAATTCAGTGCGGTATGGGCCGGACCGGCAAGCTTTGGGCCTATGAGTATTCGGGCGTCGAGCCCGACGTCATGACGGTCGCCAAGGCGCTGGGTGGCGGCTTCCCGGTTGGCGCCTGCCTGGCCACGCGTGAGGCGGCGTCCGGAATGGTCGTCGGCGCCCATGGCTCGACCTTCGGAGGCAATCCGCTGGCCATGGCGGTCGGCCAGGCGGCGTTCAACGAGATCGTTCGTCCGGAGCTGCTCGAAAACGTCAACCGTGTTTCCGGCTATCTGCGCCAGCAGCTGGCGGGTTTGCGCGACGCCTATCCCGACATGATCGAAGACCTGCGCGGCAAGGGACTTTTGGTTGGCATCAAGGTCAAGCCGAACAACCGCGAAATTATGACCTTGGCGCGCGACAATGGCCTGTTGATCGCCGGCGGTTCGGACAACTGTGTCCGCCTGCTGCCGCCGCTCAATGTCACCGAGGATGAGGCGCGTGAAGCCATTGGCCTGCTGGAAAAGACCTTCCTGGCCGCACGCGAAGCCGCGAAAGCAAAAGAAACAGCGTAACGTATAAAGAACACTCTTCGCCCTCCCTGCTTGCGGGGAGGGGGGACCATCTGCGGAGCAGATGGTGGGCGGGGCCTCTTTTCTGCCTCGGCGCCCCTTGGTGAAGAAGATAACAGGGACTATCCGATGACCCGTCATTTTCTCGATATCTGCGACCTGACTACGGAAGAACTGCGTGCGATCGTCGACGATGCCCACGCCCGCAAGAAGCTGCGTCAGGGCTGGCCCAAAGGCCGCGTCGACGCCGATGCGCCGGCCAGGGACCGCGTCCTGGCCATGATCTTCCAGAAGAACTCGACGCGTACACGCTTTTCCTTCGACGCCGCCATGCGCCAGCTCGGCGGCCAGGCAATCATCTCGACCGCATCGGACATGCAACTCGGCCGCGGCGAGCCGATCGAAGACACCGCCAAGGTGCTGTCGCGCATGGTCGACGCCATCATGATCCGCGCCAATGAGCACGACGACGTGTTGCGCCTGGCGCGCGCCTCAAGCATTCCGGTGATCAACGGGCTGACCAATTTCAGCCACCCGTGCCAGATCCTGGCCGACATCCAGACGATCGAGGAGCATCGCGGCGCCATCGAGAACAAGATCCTGGCCTGGATCGGCGACGGCAACAATGTCTGCAACAGCCTGATCCATGCCGCGGCGCGCTTCGGTTTCACGCTGAACATTGCCTGCCCCGAAGCTTACAAGCCGGCGATGGCTGCCATGGTCTTTGCCTCGGAATCGCGCGCCAAGGTGACGGTGACCAATGATCCGTTCGACGCCGCCAAGGGCGCCGACGTCGTGCTGTCCGATACCTGGGTGTCGATGGGCGACCTCGACCACGACGAACGTCTGGCCGCCTTCCAGTCCTACCAGGTCAATGCCGAATTGATGAAGTGGGCGCGTTCGGATGCCCTGTTCCTCCACTGCCTGCCGGCCCACCGTGGCGAAGAGGTGACCGACGAGGTCATCGACGGCCCGCAGTCGGTCATCTGGGATGAGGCCGAGAACCGGATTCATGCGCAGAAAGCCATCATCTCCTGGGCCCTGAACGCGCCATCCTTGGCCGATTAGCGCGTTGGCTGCGCTTGCAGGTACGAGATACCTGCGGCGCTTGCCGGCTATTATTCGACTCAAGGTTGACGGTTTAAGAGGGCGGAGTCGCGGGAGGTGTGGCTGGCGGCGGAGAGGTTAATAAGGCCGGCCGTTGCCGGTGGTGAAGCCAAGCTCGTTCAGCAGGTGAACGAGCATCACCAAGGCGGCGGTAAAGGACAGCATCATCAGGAATCGCCACGGGATCATGCGGGGGCCAGTTCGACGCAGGTCGTGCGGCCGCGCGCCCATGAAACCAAAGCCAACCGTTAAAAGACTGGAAACGGCGAACAGAATCACGGTAACGGGCAGGGTCAGCATAGGGACCATATGCAGGGTCCGGCGGACGGCGGCAAGAACACACCCGATTTATTTGTCATCCGGCGGATGATCGTGCTATGCGCCGCACATCTCTCCCCAAAAGCGAAAATCGTGGATATAGTTTCCACAGAAGAATTCGTAATCCCAAGATATAGTGGTTAACAAATGGTTTACACTCAATATAATGCGGCTTACGTTTCCGGCTCGTACCGGTAGGGGAATCGCATGAGCGCGAATGCACCTTGGAGTGTTAAGGGAATCGATGCCAAGGCGCGGGAAGTCGCCAAGGATCTGGCGCGCCGTTCGGGCATGACGCTGGGCGAGTGGCTGAACCAGATGATTCTCGAAGGTGAGGATGTTGGCGCGGCGATTAATCGTGAACGCGAGCGCGAGCAGGCGCCACAACATCCCGACCAGCAAGCCATGTCGCGCCGCCGTCCGCCGGTCTTCCGCGAGACGCATAACGATATCGACGAAGCGCCGCGTCGCGCGGCGCCGTTTTCGTCCGCTTCGCGCCCGCTGGCTGCGCGTGAACTCTCGTCGGCCGACCTGCGCCGTCACTCGATCTTCGACGGTCGTCCGCGAGGCGACGACGATCGCGCCGCCTCCGGTGAGCTGAGCCGCGTCGCCAGCGCGCTGGAGTCGTTGAGTGATCGCATCGAAGGTTCCGAGTCCCGTTCCGCCAATGCCGTGCGCGGCGTATCGTCGGCAGTCGAGTCGCTTCTGAGCCGTCTTGAGCGTAGCGAGGCGGGGCTGGCCGCCGCCCAGGCGGAGACGCGCGACCGCCTGGAAGAGCATACGCTCGACCTGCACACTTCGCTGGAACGCCATGAGGAAAACCGCGAAGCCTTGGCTAGCCGTCTTGAGCAGGCCGAGCGCCTGATCGATGCGCAGGCTGAGCGTCTCGAGGGGCTGTCGGGGCACCTGCGGGAGGAGCGCGAGCACATCGCGCGCCTGGAAACCCAGCTGAAAAATCCGGCCGTGCAGGAGACCGTGCGCACAGTCGAAGGCGCGCTCGGCAAGCTGGCCAACCAGCTCTATGAGGGCGAGCAGCGCCACCGCGACGTTGTAAAGGATGTCCGTGAGGACATGGTGGGCCTCTCGCACCGCCTGGCGCAGCTTGAGTTGCGCGATCCGGAACGCGCCGCGCAAGGTGTAATCGACAAGGTGGTCGCCCGCATGGCTGAGCGGCTGGAGCAGGCCGAAGCCCGCACCTCGACCGCCATCCGCGCCCTGGAGCAGGCCTTCACTACGCTCGATGCACGCCTTAACCGCGCGGAAGAGCGCGGAGACGTCACTGACCCTGAGCAGGTCGCCTCGCTGAAGCGCCTGGCCGCCGACCTGTCTCGCCGCGTCGACGATAGCCGCGCCGAACTGATGAACGCGCTGCAGGATCGCAGCGCCACGACGGCCGACCAGTTGCTGCGCACCTTGTCCGAACGCGTTGATCAGTCGGAGCGCCGCTCGGCCCAGGCCATTGAGCGCCTGGGACAGGACGTGCTGCGCGTCGCCGATACAATCAATCGCCGTGTCGCGGGCGTCGAAGCCACTCAGGACAGCCACCGAGAAGCCTTCGAGCGGATCGGCCGTGAGGTCGGACGTGTCCAGGAAACGGTTGACCAACGCTTCAGCCGGACCGAGGCCGGCCACGCCCAGGCGCTGGAGCGCCTGGGCTCCGAGATCGCGCGTATTTCCGAACGCCTGTCGCAGCGCATGGCCGAGTCGGAACGCCGTGTTGGCCAGGCTGTCGAAGGCGTCGGTCAGGTTATCGAACAGCACCGTGACCAATCGCGCAGCGAACTCAGCGATCGCATCCGCCAGTCGGAAGAACGCACGGCGAGGCTGCTGGAGGAGGCGCGCAACCGCATCGACCAGAAACTGGCTCAAGTCCAGACTCAGAGCCTGCTGTCGGAAAGCGGTTTAGACGCCGCACTGCGCAAGGTTAGCCCGGCGGCCAGCGAACTGCCGAACCCGTTCGCCTTCGAAGAGCCTGAGGTGGAGGCGCCGGCGCCTAAGTCCGCGGCCCCTGCGCGGCAGGTGTGGCGCGACGAGGTGTTGCAAGGCGCGCATCTGCCTGATGAAGATGAAGAGCTGGACTTGACGGGGCAACTGCTAGAGCCCGTCACCGCGCCGCAGGAGCCCGTGGCGTCACCCGTGTCGCTCACTAAAAAAGACTCGGCGAAGAAGGAAGCCTTCGCGCCGGATTTCGATCCGTTTATCGAGGAAGATCTCGAATACGATCTGGTACCGGTCGGCAAGACGGCCGACGAGAACGAAAGCGATCCGTTCGCCGATATCGACGTGTCAAAAAAAACGGCGCCGCGCTTCGAAGGACAACGTTCTGAAGGCGCCCATGCGGCCGTGGCGCCCTCTAAGCGTGCAACTTTCGAGCTCGACAACGAGGCCATGGATGAGGCGCCCAAGGCGTTCGGCGGCCGCGACTTCGTAACCGAAGACGCCGATGGCGGCGTGTCGGTGTCCACGCGTGACGCCCTGGCCGCGGCGCGCGCCGCGGTTCGCGCGACGATGATGGATGAACAGGAGCGCCGGCCGGGCGCTCTGGGTGGTTTGGGTTTGAGGCCGGCAACGCAACGTGGTCTTCGACAGCCGCGTGCTGGCAAGGACAACACGGTCGCCAAGGCGCTCCAGGCTTCGGCAATCGCCGTGGTCATCGTCGGTGCCGCCGCTGGCAGCTACGCGCTTCTGCAGCAACAGGAGCCTCCGGCGAGCACTGTGCCACAGGGCGCAAAGACTCCGGTTGCGGCCGTGGTGACGCAGGCGGCTGACGAGGGGCTCCTTCGCGCCAAGTACCAGTCGGCGACGCGTCTGCTTGATGCGCGCGCGCCCGGCGCCGTCGAAAAGCTCGAGGAAGTTGCCAACCAGGGTTATGCGCCGGCGCAGTTCATGCTGAGCGGCATTTATTCCGGCGAAGGCAGTTACGTCGATCCGAATCCGCAGGAGGCCCGCAAATGGGCCCAGCGCGCCGCCGACGGCGGCGTGGCCCGCGCCATGTTCAACCTCGGCACCATGTACTACAACGGTACCGGTGGTCCGCGTAACCAGATCACCGCCGCCATGTGGTTCCGGCGTGCGGCTGAACGCGGCGTCAGCGACAGCCAGTACAATCTGGGCTTGCTCTATGCCCAGGGCGACGCCATGCCGCTTAACCCGGCCGAGGCTTATAAGTGGTTCACTATCGCCGCTGAGGCCGGTGACAAGGATGCGGCGCGTGAAGCCGCGGCTATTCGCGACAACCTGACGCCTGAGCAGCGCCAGAAGGCTGAAGCTGCCGCTGCCGCTTTCGAACCTCTGGGCAATGGCGCTGGCGAAGCCTCCGCGGCTACCCTCGGGTAAAGATATCAGGAAGATGCAATGACTCGTGTCTTGGCGGGTTACGTCCGCCGGGCTAGACTTCGGACGTGAGCGAAGATGTCATCCTGTCGCAGCCATCCGATGTCTGGTGGCGCGCACTGATCCCAAAACAAGCCCTGGGCTTTTCCGCCGACCGGCCCCACGTCGGCGACGGCCTTGTCGCGCGCGGCGTTACGACCCCGGAGCTGCGCGAGCTGTGGGGACGCGAAGCCCTGATTGTCGCCAATGCGCCGCTCATCCGCAATCGCCTCTTCAGCAATCGCGGCCACCGCGAAGCCGGCCATTTCGACGTGCTGGAACTATTTGCCTTCGTCCGCCCGGCGCAGTTCTGCGCGCCATCGCCGGCGGGTCTGGCCCTGGCATGCGGGTTTCCCGAGCCGGAAGACGCCCGCGTCCGGTCGTTGGTCCTGTTTGATGTCATTTCCGCGCTTCTGGAAACCTTGGCGCAGTCGCCGCTGGGCTTCCGGCTGGCGGCGCAGTCGGGCGTCAAGCTGATGATACGCCATGGCTGGGTATGGGGACCGCTGGTTCAGGCGGCGCTCGACCGCACCGAGATGCCGGCCGACTATGTCGCACCGCCGCCGCTGGAAATGTGGTCGCTTCTGGAAGAATGGGAGGATCAGGCGCCCGAAGGTAATCCGCGCGCGGTCGCCCTGTCCGAGGACGAGGTCATTGAGGAGCTGGATGCCGGACTGAACCGGGCCAGGCTGGCGGAACGGCGTCCGGAACAGCGCGACTTCGCCGTGAAGACGCGCGACATTTTCGCGCCGAAATGGGTCAAGGACCAGCCTAACATGCTGCTGGCGGAAGCCGGCACAGGCGTCGGCAAGACGTTGGGTTATCTGGCGCCGGCCCACGCCTGGGCGCGCAAGGCGCAAGGGCAGGTCTGGGTCTCGACCTATACCCGCGCCCTGCAAAAGCAGATCTATCACGATACGCGCGCCTTGTTCGACCGCGAGGCCGAACGCCAGCAGCAAGTGGTGGTGCGCAAGGGGCGCGAAAACTACATGTGTCTGCTGAACTTCCAGGAGCGGCTGGTTTCGGCGCAAACCGGCCCCGAAGTTATCATGGCCGTGCTGATCGCGCGCTGGGTGCTTTATACCCGCGACGGCGATATCATCGGCGGCGACTTTCCGACCTGGCTGCCGTCGCTGCTGCCAGTGACCTCGCCGGCGGCGGTGTTCCAGACGCTTACGCCGTCCGCCCTGGTCGACCGGCGCGGCGAATGCACCTATGCCGCCTGTCCGCACTATCGCGTCTGCTTTATCGAGAAGTCGGTGCGCAGGGCGCGCTCAGCCTCGCTGGTCGTCGCCAATCACGCGCTTGTCATGGCGCAGGCGGCCTATGACCTGCGCGACCGGGCGCGTGCCGAAATGGCGGCCGAGATGAACGGTGAGGACGTTCAGGGCGATGTGGAGCCGCAGGCCAGCCTGTCGCGCATCATTTTCGACGAAGGCCACCACGTCTTCGAGGCCGCCGACAGCGCCTTCGCGACCCGGCTATCGGGGCTGGAAGCCTTCGAACTGCGGCGCTGGATTCGCGGTAATGAAGGCCGCTCGCGGCGGGGCCGGGGGCTGGAATCGCGTATCGGCGACTTGCTTAAGACCGACACGGCCAAGGACGCCATGCGCGAACTGATCCGCGCCGCCGCAGTCCTGCCTGCCGACGGTTTTTCCCAGCGCATCACCGTCCGCACCCAAAGCGGCAATGGACTGGAACCGATCGGTCCCATCGAAGCCTTGCTGGTCGAGGTGCTGGGGCAGATCGACATCCGCCAGGGCGAGGCGCGGACCCGTTCGCGCTTTGTGCCGGACAATGACCTGGGCGGCGAATGCGAGGCTCATCCATGCCTTGAGACTGTCGGCGTCGCCGCCAAGCTGGCCGCGCGCGCCCTGGCCGGGATAGAAGCACCGCTGCTGGCGCTGTGCCGGGCGCTGGAGGACATTCTGAATGACGCTTCCGGAGAACTGGAAGCACCGGAACGCGTCCGCATCGAAGGCATATTGCGCGGGCTGGAACGCAGGGTGCGCATGTTGCTGCCGGCGTGGCGGTCACTGCTCCAGCAACTGGCTCTGGAAGACGGTGACATTACCGGTGATGACAACAAGCCGATGACGATCGACTGGTTCTCGACCGAGGTCCATCGCGGCCGTATCGTCGATGTCACCCTGAACCGTCACTATGTCGACCCCAGCCTGCCCCTTGCCGAGTTCGTCCTCAAGCCGGCACATGGCGTACTGGTGGCCTCGGCGACTTTGAGTGACGGCACGCGCGACGAAACGACTGAGGATGTCTTCTCGCTGGCGCGGCAAAGGACGGGCGCCAATCACCTGGTGATGGGCGCCAAGACAACGCGCATCGCCTCGCCGTTCGACTATGCCAGCCAGGCGCGGCTGTTCGTCGTTACCGATGTCGGCCGCGACGATCCCCGCGCGACGGCGGCGGCCATGCAGAAGCTGTTCATCGCGGCGCAGGGTGGAGGTCTTGGCCTGTTTACGGCCATCCGACGTCTGCGCGCGGTCTACGAGCAGATCAACCAGCCGCTGGCCGAGGCCGGCCTGTCGCTTTACGCGCAGCACGTCGACCCGCTCGATGTTTCAGACCTAATCAGCATCTTCCGCGCCGAGCACCATTCGTGCCTGCTGGGCACCGACGCGGTACGCGACGGCATCGATGTGCCGGGCAGCGCCTTGCGCCTGATTGCGTTCGACCGCGTGCCGTGGCCCAGGCCGGATACGCTGCACAAGGCGCGGCGCCAGCACTTCGGCAACAAGCTTTATGACGACGCGCTGACGCGCGCGAAACTGGCCCAGGCGTTCGGGCGGCTGATCCGCAAGAAGGACGATCGCGGCGTCTTCGT
>CAMLPZ010000168.1 GCA_946482045.1 uncultured Asticcacaulis sp. | reverse complement strand
TCCAGCCAGGCCTTCATGCCGTTGAGGATGGCCACTTCCTTCTCGTCGATCTCGCCATTGCCGCGCACCGGTACACTCAGGAGCATATTGCCGTTCTTGGCGACAATATCGGTGAGGCGCTGGATGACCTGCTTGGCGGGCTTATAGCCGTCGCGTTCATAGAGGCCGCGATCGTAGTGCCAGTTGCCGATGCAGGTGCAGGTCTGCCACGGGATGGGCCGCAGCCGGTCGGAGAAGCCGCGCTCGATATCCTCGGTGATGGCGCGGCGCTGCAGGTCGTTGAGCTGCTTGCCGGTGGCGACGACCTGGTTGTCGCCGTGCCATTTCCGGCTCTGGTTATAGTAGTAGCTGGTGGCGTCGAGGCCATACTGCTCCAGCGGAAGGGCAGTATCGTCGAAATAGACAAGGTCGGGCTTGTAGCGGTCGACCATGTCGTTCTGCCGCAAAAGCCATTTCTTCGCGTAGTACTGGCCGTTGGGCGGCACGGTTTCCAGCCACTGGCCCGATGTCTTGTTGATATGGTCCTGCATGGCGGCAATGGAGGTAATGCCGTCCTTGGGCGGCATATCTCCGAACGGTCCGGTATAGAGCTCCTGCGGGTCGTAACCCTCCCACCACTTGCCCTTGCCGTCGGCCTTGGTCAGGCGGGCGGCATCGTAGCGCAGCCCCCTCACAGGACCTTCGGCATCATAGCCATAGGCTGTCTGCCACCAGTGCCAGGCGTGGGCGGCATGGTTTGACAGGCCGAACTTCAGGCCGTGCTTGCGGGCTGCCTTTTCGAAATCGCCGCAAATGTCGCGCTTGGGGCCGATATTGACCGAGTTCCAGCTCTGGTACTTGGAATTATAAAGGTCGAAATTGTCGTGGTGGTTGGCCATGGCGACAAAGTACTTCGCGCCGACCGATTTATAGAGGCCGACCAGGCTGTCGGGATCGAACTTTTCGGCCTTCCAGTCCTTGAGGAACTCCATGAAGCCGACCTGCGCCGGATGGCCATAGGTCTTGACGTGATGATTATAATAGTCGTTGCCCTGGATATACATCTGGCGGCCATACCAGTCGCCACGTTCCGGTATGCATTGCGGGCCCCAGTGCGCCCAAAGCCCCAGCTTGGCGTCGCGGAACCATTCGGGCGTGCGATAGCCGGCCGCAAGCGAATCCCAGTTGGCCTTGAATGGTGCGGGTGCGGCCTCGGCACTCGTGGCAGGAATCGCGCCCAAGGCGGCTGCGGAACCAATAAGCTGGCGGCGGGAAGGGCGCATGTCGGGGTCCTGAGTTCGGTATCAAAGGATCGGGGAGGGAGCAGGGCCGGAGCAAGTTCCAGGCCCTGCGCTGCATCATTTCACATCCAGCTGGAACGGCCCGGCGGGCAGGTCGTCGGCACTGTAGAGGTTAACGTAGGGCGCATCGGCCCAGGCGTAGCGCACAGAGGTCGCATCGGCCGCACCTGACAGGACGATGGTGTCGCCCTGGGGTTTGGCCGTGACGTAGCGGCAGGCGCCATCCTTGCAGGCTTCGAAGCCGATGGCGGTGTCGGAGCTGTAGGTGCGCAAGCCGCCATTGGTGTTGCGGAAATTGACGATCAGGTCGCTGCCGGAACGTGTCACGCCGGTCGCATCCGGACCACCGTTCGAGATGTTTTCACCGTAGGCGATGGCGCGGGCGTTGCGCGCGAGGCGCTGGCCGACCACGACCTTCTGCGTCGGGTGAATGTCCGTGCGGTCGCCGACGTCGACGGTGACAGCCAGACCCGCGCGCGGATCGGTATTCACCGCCAGGCGTTGCGCTTCGCGCAGTTCCGCCCAACTCGACTGGACAGGCTTGGTGGCGACGCCGCCGAACGCCGACAACTGGGCGACGAAAAAGGGCATCTGCGGATCGTCGAAAGTCTTGCGCCAGTCACTGATCAGCAGCGGCAGCAGTGTGCGGTATTCGGCCGCCTCGCCCGCATTGGCCTCGCCCTGATACCAGGCGGCCAGCTTGACTCTATATCCGGCGAGCGGAGCGATCATCGCGTTGTGCAGGGTTGACAGGCTGGTGGGCACCGACCATGGCGCCGCCGGAACGCTTAAGCCCTTGGCGGGCATGCCAATTTTGTACTTCCACGTCGCCGTTATCGGGATGTTTTGGCCATCGCTTGTCCTGATGGCTCGGTAAGCGGCCCGGCCGCTCAGCCCCCCGCCGCCGAGCGCGCGGATGACGATGGTGTTGGCGCCGGCTTTGAAAACGCCAGAGGGCACCTGGTAGTCGCGCCACACCCACGAAATGCCGGTGCTGCCGATCCAGGTGCCATTGACCCAGGTCGAATCGTAGGTGTCGATCGGCCCCAGCAGCAACTGGTTGGCGGTCTTCGCCTGCGCCTCTGTCAAGGTGACGGTGGTGCGCAGCCAGGTAACGCCGTCGAAGTTTTTCAGTTCGGCGATGCCGGCGTCCTTCCAGCCGCTGTCGGCATTGAGCGTCGGCCATTTGCTGTCGTTATAGTTGGCTGCGATGAAGGCGCGATTTGCCTTGTTGGACTTGTCGTGGGCATCCCACCAGGCCTCGTCCGCCTTGACCTGCTGCGCCTTGGCCTTGGCGGGATCGCTGGCCATCAGGGCCAGGGTGTCGAGGCCGGTGGTGTATTTCGGCAGGGTGCGTAAGGATGTGGGGCTGATCCAGCTCTGAATCGTCGTGCCGCCCCAGAACGAGTTGATCATGCCGATCGGAACATTGTGTTCCTTCTGGAGCGCCTTGGCCATGTGGTAGCAAACGGCCGACGCCTCGCCTACCGTGTCGGGACCAACCACCTGCCACTTGGTCGGCTTGCCGATATCGGCCAACGGCGCGGGTTGCGTATCTGTCTCGACGATCATGAAGCGGAGATTGTTGTTGGCCGAGCCGCCAATATCGCCCCAGGCTCCGGTCGACAGGCGCTCGGGAAACTGCATGTTCGACTGGCCGCCACACAGCAGGACGTCGCCGATCAGGATATCGTTGAGCGTCTTGGCGCCGCTGCTATCTGTCGCCGTGAGTGCATAGGTTTCGCCACTGGGCAGGGCCGAAAGGGTCGCGGTCCACCTGCCATCGGCGCCAGCGGTAGCGTCGGCGGTGCGGGTCGTGCCGTTATTGCCGGTCAGTGCGACTTTCACGGCCTGGGACGGCGCGGCCCGGCCCCAGATTTTCAAAGGCACATCGCGCTGCAGGACGGCGTGGTCGCTGAATGCCTTGGCGAACTCAGGTGCAGCTTGCGCGGCGCCCGCGGCCGTCAAAGCTGTCACTGCGCAAAGCCACCCTTTGAATCCAAGCCGTTCCATTTCCGCCTCCGTTGTTGTTTACGCGCTGATATCGGCCAACCCCTCGGGATTTGGCAAGCGCTTTGTGAGGTTGTTTCATACAGCCACAGGCCTGGCGTTTTTGCCAATTAAAAGATTTTTGCGGGTGAACTTCGCGCGAACAAGCTATGAATTTGCCAATTGTAACGGAGCAGTTTATGGATGTTCCCCTTGAATCATAAGGGACCGGAAGATTCTGCCGGACCATCTCGACAAAAAGGGACTTGAGCTTGGCGCGTAAGGTCGGCCGCCGCGGTGGCAATATCGTGACAATCCATGATGTCGCGCGGCATGTCGGCGTATCGCCCATGACGGTATCGCGCGTCATAAACGGCGAAAAGAACGTGCGCGAGGAAACGCGCGCCAAGGTTATGGCCAGTGTCGAGGCTCTCAACTACTCCCCTAACCTGGCCGCGCGCTCTTTGGCGACCCAGGATGCGGCGCGTGTCGGCCTGCTTTATTCCAACCCGTCCGTGGCCTTCCTGAGCGAGTTCCTGCTGGGGATTCTGGGCGAAAGCTCGCAGGCCGGTACGCAGCTTTTGATCGAGTCCTGCGACGGCCCCGAAGGCGCCGCGGCAGCGCTTGAAAAGCTCAAGAACAATGGTTGCGATGGCGTCATCCTGTCACCGCCACTCTCCGACTCGACGCGCGTCGCCAAGACGCTGCAGGACATGAATCTGCCCTTCGTCGGCGTGGCGGCGGCGCGTCCGGCCACCGATATCTGGGCGGTGTCGATCGACGACCAAAAGGCGGCGTTCGCCATGACACGCCGGCTGATCGAGCTGGGGCACCGCGACATAGGTTTCATCAAGGGCCATCCCAACGCCTATGCCAGCCAGCTTCGCTTCGACGGCTTCCTGGCCGCCATGGCCAAGGCCGGTCTGACGGTGGAGCCGCAACTGATCGCTCAGGGCTACTTCACCTACCGTTCGGGTTTCGACGCCGCTGAACGAATCTTGAGCCATAAGCAGCGCCCGACCGCCATTTTCGCCAGCAATGACGACATGGCCGCCGGCGCCGTGGCGACCGCCCACCGTATGGGCCTGGACGTGCCGGATCAGTTGACGATCGTCGGATTCGACGACACCGCCATGGCATCGTCGGTCTGGCCGGAGTTGACGACCGTGCGTCAGCCGATCGCCGACATGGCGGCCGCCAGCGTTCGTCTGCTGCTGGAACAGATCCGTTCGCGCCGCCTGGGCCGCGACTTCGCGCCGGTGCGTGAAATCCGTGACTTTGCCCTGATTGAGCGGCAGTCCTCGACCTTCACCAGCACGGGCGGTCCGGTGTCGGATAGTTAAGTCTAGAATTTGTGTTTCAATTTTCGTATTAGCTTGACATCATCCTCGTGCTGCGTGATTTGGTAGCGCTAACAAAATAAGGGTTTAGGGGTAGGTAACGCTAACTTCCGTGGATGGCCGCAACGGCGTGGCAATTTCCTACGGCTACTCAACAACCATCCTTCAGGTTTTCGGTGCGCCAGTCGGCGCGGAGATTATTGTTATGACGGGCTTTTTACCTCAGGACTGGCAGTCGGCGACCTTGATCGGGCGCCTGCAAACGGAGGTCGGTCCGACCCCCATCCTGATCCAAAATGGCGAAGTGTTTGACATGACGCCGGTTGCGCCAACCGTGTCGCAACTGCTGAAGGCCTGGCCGGAAACCGGCGCGCCGTCCGGCGGCAAATCGCTGGGCAAGCTCGAGGATTTCACCTTCGGCAAGACCTGGGAAGGCGGCCGCAAGGGCGATCAGCTGCTGTCGCCGATTGACCTGCAATGCGTCAAGGCCGCCGGCGTGACCTTTGCCGTATCGGCCGTCGAGCGCGTGATCGAAGAACGCGCCCGCGGCGATTCCAACAAGGCGCAGGACATTCGCAACGCCCTGGCCGAACGCGTCGGCTCCGACATTCGCTCGGTGAAGCCGGGCTCTGCTGAATCGGCCAAGCTGAAGGAAGCCCTGATCGCCGATGGCCTGTGGTCGCAATATCTCGAAGTCGCCATTGGCCCCGACGCTGAGGTCTTCACCAAGTCACCCGTCCTGTCGAGTGTCGGCTGGGGCGAGGATGTCGGCGTTCGCTCCGACTCGACCTGGAACAACCCCGAGCCCGAAGTCGTCATGGTCGTCACGCCCAAGGGCCGTGCTGTCGGCGCGACGCTCGGCAACGACGTCAATCTGCGCTGCTTCGAAGGCCGTTCGGCCCTGCTGCTCGGCAAGGCCAAGGACAACAACGCATCGTGCGCTTTGGGGCCCTTCATCCGCATGTTCGACGACGGGTTCACCATCGAGGATGTCCGCACCGCCGAACTCGACCTCAAGATCGATGGACCTGAAGGCTATGAACTGGTTGGCCGCTCGACCATGACCCAGATCAGCCGCGATCCGCTGGAACTGATCCGCCAGGCGATGAGCGAGCACCACTATCCCGATGGCTTCGTGCTGATGCTGGGCACTCTGTTCGCGCCCACCCAGGACCGCGACGTTCCGGGCCGTGGTTTCACCCACAAGGTCGGCGACGTCGTCAAGGTATCGTCACCCAAGCTCGGCTGCCTGGAAAACCGCGTCGTTTATTCGAAAGATGCTCGTGAGTGGACCTTCGGTATCGCCGACCTGATGCAAAACCTCGCTCAGCGCGGACTTTTAAACACAAAAAACACCACTCACGCGCAAGCCTTGGCGTCGTAAAACAAAAACAGCATAAACCAGGGCGAAAACCTTAGGGAAGAGTATAAGTCTATGTCATCTGCCATCTATCCGAGCCTCAAGGGACGCAAGGTGCTTATCACCGGCGGGGGCTCCGGCATCGGCGCGGGCCTTGTCGAGGCCTTCGTAAAACAGGGCGCGCAAGTGTCGTTCATCGACCTGGCCGACACCATCTCGGCGCAGCTCCCTGCCGGCACGGCCACGTTCTACAAATGTGACCTGACCGACATACCGGCGCTGGAACGCACTCTTGCCCAGATCGGTACCGTCGATATCCTGTTGAATAACGCCGCCAATGACGACCGCCATTCACTTAGCGATGTCACCGAAGCCTATTTCGACAACCGTATCGCCGTGAACCTCAAGCATCTGCTGTTCTGCGCCAAGGCCGTGGCGCCGGGCATGAAGGCCAATGGCGGTGGCGCCATCATCAATTTCGGTTCGATTTCGTGGCACCTTGGCCTGCCGGACCTGGTCCTTTATGAAACCGCCAAGGCTGGCATCGAAGGCATGACACGCGCCCTGGCCCGCGAACTTGGCCCCGACAATATCCGTGTCACCACCATCATCCCGGGTAACGTCAAGACGCCGCGCCAGATGAAGTGGTATACGCCGGAAGGCGAGCGCCAGATCGTCGAGGCCCAGTGCCTGCCGGGCCGTATCGAGCCTAAGCACGTCGCTGGCCTGGCCCTGTTCCTGGCGTCGGACGACGCGGAACTGTGCACCGGTCATGGCTACTGGATCGACGCCGGCTGGAGATAACGCGTCAGGCCAAAGTTTTGCCTGAGGGCAATACATTTGGTCTGCAAGGAGGCTTCGACAAACCGAAGCTCGGGGCGGCCCTTCGCTTCGGTTTGGCTTTTTTCGCCCTCCCCATTTTGGCTGCCGCCGAGGCTGAGGGGGCATCGGCAGGACCGATGGGCGAGGCTGTAATTATGTAAACCGGGACGTGGAATGAGCCAGTTGTTCGAACCAACCTGTGTCTGGGACCTGAAGGCCACGCTCGGCGAAGGTCCTGTCTGGTCGCGCAAGGACCATGCTATCTGGTTCGTCGACATCAAGTCGTCGCGCGTCTATCGCTACGACGTCAATATCGGCTCGCATCAGGTCTTTCACGCCCCGTCGCCGTGCGGCTTCATCGCGCCGAAAAAGCGCGGGGGCTTTATCGTTGGATGCAAGACCGGCCTTTTCGACTTCGACCCGCATGGCAACAACCGTCAGGGGCATTTCGAGCTCCTGACCCATGTCGAGCCGGGTCTGCCGACCAACCGCCTCAATGACGGCTATGTCGATCATCACGGCCGCTTGTGGTTCGGCTCGATGGACGACGACGAGAATCACCCGCATGGCAAGCTCTACCGTTACGACGCGCGTGGCCTGAAGGTCATGGACGACGACTACGTCATCACCAATGGCCCGGCTGTCAGCCCCGACGGCAAGACCCTCTATCACAACGACACACTGAAAAAGATCATCTACGCCTTCGACCTCAGCGATGACGGCCACCTGTCGAACAAGCGCGTCTTCGCGCGACTCGACCAGCCCCTGCCGCCCGAAAGCGCCAGCCCCGTTTGCTACGCTAATGAAGAGGCGACGCAGAAGCAGCATGGCCAAGGCTACATGGACGGTCCGGTCGTGGACAGTGCCGGCAATGTCTGGAATGCACTGTTCTTCGGCTGGGGTGTCAACTGCTATGCACCCGACGGCCGTCTGCTGCGCCGCGTGCGCTTCCCCGTTTCGAACGTCACCAAGATCGCCTTTGGCGGTCCTGATCTGAAAACCGTCTATGCCACTACCGCCGCCAAGGGCCTGTCGCCGGAAGAGCTGAAAAAGCAGCCACTGGCGGGAGGGCTCTTCCGGTTTGACGTCGATATCCCCGGTTTGCCCCAGAACGAGATCCAACATGTCTGAATTTTCCGAAAGGACGCCGCCGCGCCGTCCTGCCACGCCGAACGGCCGTTTCCGATCCCAGGAATGGTTCGAAGCCCCCGGCCATATCGACCTGGCCGCGCTCTATCTCGAGCGCTTCATGAACTACGGCATCACGCCGGCCGAACTGCGTTCGGGCAAGCCCATCATCGGCTTTGCGCAGTCGGGCAGCGACATCGCGCCGTGTAACCGCATCCACCTGGAACTGGCCAAGCGCGCCCGCGACGGCATTGTTGCCGCCGGCGGCATCTGCATGGAATTCCCGGTTCATCCAATTTTCGAAAACTGTCGTCGTCCGACCGCCGCCATCGACCGCAACCTGTCGATGATGACGTTGATCGAGATCCTGCACGGTTATCCGCTGGATGCCGTTGTGCTGACGACGGGCTGCGACAAGACCACGCCCGCCGGCATCATGGCGGCGACCGCCGTCGATATCCCGGCCATCGTCCTGAGCGGTGGGCCGATGCTTGACGGCTATCACAATGGCGACTTGGTTGGCTCCGGCACGGTCATCTGGCGTTCGCGCCGTGCCTTGGCTGCCGGCCAGATCACCGAGGAAGAGTTTTTCGAAGCCGCGACCTCGTCGGCGCCGTCAGCTGGCCACTGCAACACCATGGGCACGGCCTCGACTATGAACGCGGTTGCCGAAGCCATGGGCCTGTCGTTGCCGGGCTGCTCGGCCATTCCGGCGCCGTACCGTGAGCGCGGCCAGATGGCCTATGAGACCGGCCGCCGCATAGTCGAGATGGCCTATGAGGACCTCAAGCCTTCCAAGATACTGACCAAGGCGTCCTTCCTGAACGCGATTGCTGCGGTCGCCGCCATCGGCGGATCGACCAATGCTCAGCCGCACATCGTTGCCATGGCGCGTCACGCCGGCGTCGAAATCACGGATGCCGATTGGATGGCCGCGCACGACCTGCCGCTGATCCTCAACATGCAGCCTTCGGGCAAGTATCTCGGCGAGCGCTTCCATCGCGCCGGCGGCGTGCCGGCCATCCTGCACGAGCTGGCCGTTGCCAACAAGATCGACACGGGCGCCTTGACCGTCACCGGCAAGACGATCGGTGAGAACATCGCGGGAAAGGAAACCAAAGATCGCGAAATGATCCGCACGGTTGCCGACCCGATCATGGAACGCGCCGGCTTCA
>CAMLPZ010000167.1 GCA_946482045.1 uncultured Asticcacaulis sp. | reverse complement strand
CTGCCGCCGGCTGGCGCCATGGGGCCGCCGCTGGGGCCCGGTGACGAGGGGCTTGGTGTCTTTTCGCTGCAATCGGCATTGGGCAAACTCGGCTATAACGTCCTGGGTGGCGGGCCATATGACGATGAGACCTTGACCATCGTCCGCGCCTTTCAGCGCCACTGGCTGCCGCAGGCCATCGGCAGCGAAATCGAGGGACGGGCGGACGCCGCGACGCGCGTGCGGCTGATGGCCCTGCTGCGTCATATAACGCTTTTGGAGGCCTGAGCCATGGACGGACAACGCATTTTGCTGGCAATTGCGGCCCTGTGGGGCTTGCTGGGTATGCTGATGCTGGCGGCCGGCTCGCATCCGCCCCAGATCGGTGTGTTGGCGGTTGGCGGCCAGGTCATGCTGTTCCATGCCGTCGCCGCCCTTGCCCTGATCAATACGGCGCTGATTGCCGGCTGGAAGCGCGCCCTGCCGGTCGCGCTCATGCTGACAGGCAGTGGTCTGTTTGGCCTGTCGATGTGGCTGCGTACCGCCGGCGTGCTCGACTTGGGGCTTCTGGCGCCGATCGGTGGCGGCCTGGCCATCATCGGCTGGATCGTCCTGGCGGTCGTCGCTCTGCTGCCGGTGCGGGACGTTACCCCGCGGCCTTGATCTTTCTGACTTTTGCGCGCACATAGGCGCCGGATCAGATGGCCGGGCGGTCGCGGGCGAAGGTTTACCTTCGTTTGAGGAAAGTCCGGGCTCCACGGCAATATGGCGGCGGGTAACGCCCGCCAGGGGTGACCCTAGGGATAGCGCCACAGAAAGCAAACCGCCCGGCTCCGACCGGGTAAGGGTGAAAGGGTGCGGTAAGAGCGCACCGCGTCCGCGGTAACGTGGGCGGCACGGCAAGCCCCGCCAGGAGCAAGACCAAATAGGAACGGCGCGCCGGAAGCGATTCCGGCAGGGCATTGCCGCCCGGGACCGTTCGGGTAGGTTGCGTGAGCCGTCCAGCAATGGCCGGCCAAGAGGAATGATCGTCGCGATCATCGGTCTTACGGCCGAAGGTCGTACAGAACCCGGCTTACAGGCCGTCTGATCCATTTATCCCATAATAATCCACAGTTATCGAAAAGGTTGCGCAGGCCTTAATCGGGTTGTGCGCGTTTACCTTTGATTCAGCATGATTTGTTCAAATAACAATAATACAGCCGTCCATTTTGTTCTATGTATGTTCTGGTTTGCAAGTTCTGCGACCACGATTTCCAAGTACAGAATCCGGCCTGAGTGTCAGCCAGAGTCATTGCGTCCCATTTAATCCCATGTTAACCCAATACTCATCGGGCGGACGTTTCGGCAATAGGCCGCGAGCTACGCCCACGGTTCGGCAGGGAGCGGGTCAGTACGATCCGGATGTGGGGTGTTTCTCTCAAGCCACGAGAAGCAGCTGGATGCCAAGCGGCGACTGCTGGTCCCGCAGGACTTCCGTGCCTCTGCCCTGGCGCCATATGACGGCGTTGAGCCGTTTGAAGGTCTTTATTGTTTTGCCGCCATCAACGCGTCGTGTCTCGAATGCGGAGGGGCGGCGTTTTTTGCCACCTATCGCGCCGTGATCGAAGCTCATCCGCCATTGTCACCGACCCGCAAGGCCCTGGAGCATCGCTTTTATGCGTCGATGCACCGGCTTGCCTTCGACACGGCCGGCCGGATCACCCTGCCGGAAACCCTGTGCGATCGTTTCAATCTCAAGGGCGACGTCCTGCTGACCGGCCTTGGCACTTCCTTCCAGATCTGGCAGCCCGGCGCCTACACGGCCTATGCCGAGGAGCAGGACCGCCTGGTCACCGAAGCCCTGAAGGGAGCGCTGTCCTGATATGACCGCGGCGCCCGCCCACCTGTCCGTCCTCTTGCCCGAGGTGTTAACCCTACTCGGTAACCTTGAAGGCCGCCTGGTCGTCGACGGTACGTTCGGGGCGGGTGGCTATTCGCGCGAATTCTTGAAAAGCGGCGCCCACGTCGTTGCGTTTGATCGTGATATCCGTGTCAAACCCTATGTCGACGCGTTGAAAAGCGAATATCCCGACCGCTTCCAGTGGGTGAACCGTTGCTTCTCGGAGATGAAGGAAGGCCTGGCCGAACTGGGCCACTCCACTTGCGACGCCATCGTGTTGGATATCGGCGTGTCGTCGATGCAGCTCGACGAGGCCGAGCGTGGCTTTTCCTTCCTGCGCGACGGACCGCTCGACATGCGCATGAGCACGGATGGCCGCAGCGCCGCCGACATTGTCAATGATTACGATAAGGACGACATCGCGCACATCATCTGGCTGTACGGCGAGGAACACAAGTCACGCAGCATCGCCGCGGCCATTACGCGCCGCCGTATGGAACGCCCGTTCGAACGGACGCTGGACCTGGCCGAAGTCGTTGAAAAGGCGCTTGGCGGCCGGCGCGGCGCGCCCGTGCACCCGGCGACAAAGACCTTCCAGGCGCTGCGCATCGCGGTCAATGACGAACTGGGCGAACTGGAACGCGCGCTCGAAGTCGCCGAAACCCTTCTCAAGCCCGACGGCATTCTGGCGGTCGTCACCTTCCACTCGCTGGAAGACCGCATTGTCAAAAACTTTTTCAATGAGCGTTCGGGCAAGCTGCCCGGCGGATCGCGCTATGCCCCGCAGCAACTGACAGTTTCAACGCCCGTCTACAGCCTGGTGACGCCGAAGGCGATCACTCCCTCCGAAACCGAGCTTGCGGCCAATCCGCGCGCCCGTTCCGCCAAGCTTCGCGCCGTGCGGCGCACCTCTGCCTCCTTAGTATCGCGTACCCAAACAAGGAAAAACCGCTCATGAAGGCTTTTCTCTCTCTTTTCGAACAACGGATCAGAGGCGTGCGCCTGATCGAGATCATCGGCCTGGTGCTGGCGCTGGGCATGATCTTCTGGGTCTGTCTGTCGAAGGCGCGGGAAGGGGAGGACATCAAGCGACTGGCCAAGCTGGACGCTCAGATCGCCGAGGAATCCAAGACGGTCCAGGACCTGCGCGTCAAGGTGGCTGAGCTGGAGCGGCCAGCGCGCCTCGAAGCACTGGCCACGACCTATCTCGGCATGAAGCCGGTGGCGTCGTCGCACGAAACCCAGTTGGAAGCGCTCGGCGATATTTCCCGCGCCACCTCGCGCCCCGTTGCCGCACCGGCCGCGCCTGCGACACCTGCCGCCGCGCCAGCGCCCGACGACCTGATCTCCAAGACTGAACACACGGCTGCGCAACCGGTGCCGGTGTCGCTGCCCAAGGCGGAGGGCGTGCGATGAAGGTAGGGCTCTTCGATTCGACCCAGTCGGGTTTTCAATGGGTCGCCGACCGCGTCTGGAAGGTCGAACATGCGTTTGAACGCGCCAATGCGACCGGTGAAAAGGCGCGCTCGACGCGCATGCGCATCTTCATCATCCTGTGCTGCCTGGGCACGGTCTACTGCCTCTTGATGCTTTTCGCGGCGCGTGCCTCGCTGTTCCATGGGGCGGGCCAGATCGCCGCCCTGACCGGCCAGGCGCACGCGCGCGGTCAACTGGTCGACCGCAACGGCGCCTTGCTGGCGACCGATGTCGACAATTTCGACCTGTTCGTCGACCCGACCGATATGACGGCGGAAGACCGCGTCTATGTCCGCCGGGCGCTGGCGCAGCTCTTCCCGAACCTGCCGCGCGAAACCCTCGACAAGGCCTTCCGCCGCGACGGCCGGGCGCTGCTGACCGGCAATCTCGATGCCGTGGACCGCGCCAAACTGTTGGAATACGGCCTGCCGGGCGTGTCGTTCGAAGCGCAGCGCGTCCGCCGCTATCCGCTTGGGACGACGGGCGCCTTTTATATCGGCATGACGAAACGCGCCGGGGAAGGCATGTCCGGCGCCGAAAAGTCGCTGGAAGAGCAGATCGTCGCCTCGGCCAATGGCCAGGCGGTGCCGCTGGCCATGGATCTGCGTGTCCAGGGCGCGCTCGAAAACGAATTGCGCGCCATGGCCGTGGCTCAGAAGGCGGTCGGCGCCGTCGGGCTGGTGATCAACGTCCGTACCGGCGAAGTGCTGGGCATGGCGTCGTGGCCGGAATTCGATCTCAACCGCCCGGGCGATTATCCAGAGGCTTATAAGCGCAACCACGCCGCGGTCGACCGCTACGAACTGGGGTCGATCTTCAAGGCGATCTCGGTCGGCATCGGCCTGGACACTGGCACGGCATCGATGAACTCGGTCTACGATGCCCGCCAGCCTTTGGTCGTCG
Source organism: uncultured Asticcacaulis sp. (assembly GCA_946482045.1). The sequence goes on along the minus strand of CAMLPZ010000167.1, from coordinate 4,867 downwards.
GCGGCCGCAAGATCCATGACCTGCACGCCACCAACGCCTATATGGGCCTGGAAGACGTCTTCATCAAATCGTCCAACATCGGCACCGGCTTTGTCGCGCTGAACGCCGGCAAGGACAATTTCACCCGCTATTACGAAGCCATCGGCCTGTTCCGCTCGGCGGATATCGAGCTGACAGAGCCCGCGTCGCCGCTGTATCCAAAGACCTGGACAGACCTGTCGCTGGTCCAGACCGCCTTTGGCCAGGGGATCGCCATCACGCCTCTGAGCTTCGCCGAAGCCATCATGCCGCTGCTCAACGGTGGCTATCGTCGCCCGCTGACCATCAAGAAGCATGACGGCAGCACGCCGCTGGCCGGCGATCGCGTCTTCTCGGCGGCGACATCGCGGACCATGCTGGACCTGATGCGCGCCAACGTCACAAAGGGCTCCGGCGCCCGCGCCAATGCCCCTGGCCTGCGCGTCGGCGGCAAGACCGGCACCGCCCAAAAGCCCGGACGCGGCGGCTATACCTCCGAAAACATCGCCTCGTTCGCCGCCGTCTTTCCGACCGACGGACCTGTGGACGGCGACCGTTACCTGGTTCTCACCATCTACGACTCGCCGCAAGGTGCGCCTGAAAGCAGCGGCTCACGGATGGGCGGTCTTGTCGCGGCGCCGGTTGCCGGGCGCGTCATCGATCGTATCGCACCGTTTGTCGGTGTGGCGCGCAGGGAGGACAAGTTCGCCACGCCGCAATGGGACAAGGCGCCGATCCAGGCTGTTGAGGAAGAACACTGATGGCTAGCGTGCACGGCCTGCGCCTTTCCGATATCCTGCGGCGCGATCTCGACAACGATCCGATCGTCACCGGCGTGACTGCCGATAGCCGGAAAGTGGATGCCGGCACCCTGTTCTGCGCTCTGCCGGGCACGGCCATCGACGGTCGCGACTTTATTCCGCAAGCCCTCGCCAAGGGCGCCGCCGCCGTGCTGGCGCCTGACGACACCAACGCCATCGAAGTCGGCAATACGGCCCTCGTCAAGGTGTCGGACGTCCGCCGCGCCTATGCACTGGCGGCCAAGAACTTCTATGGCTCGCAGCCCAGGACTTGCGTCGCGATTACCGGCACCAACGGCAAGACCAGCGTCGCCACCTTCTGCCGCCAGATATTCGCGAGTCTGGGCCACGCCTCGGCCAGCATGGGGACTCTTGGAGTCGTCAAGTCGCTGCCCGACGGCACGGAAGAGGCGATCACGGGCCCCGGCCTGACGACGCCGGACGCCGCCGACCTCGCGAAGCATCTGGCCGACCTGGCGCGCGACGGCGTCTCCTTTTTAGCCCTGGAGGCCTCTTCGCATGGTATCGACCAGCGCCGCCTCGATGGAGTGTCGCTGACGGCGGCGGGTTTCACCAACCTGACCCAGGACCACCTCGACTATCACGCCACCATGGCGGCCTATCGCACTGCCAAGCTGCGCTTGTTCGAAAGCCTCTTGCCGCGCGGCCGGACGGCGGTTCTGAACGCCGATTCCGACAGCTACAACGCTTTTGCCGCGACCTCGATCATGTCAGGCCTGAGCGTCATGAGCGTCGGTGAACGCGGCCAGTCACTGTGTATGACCGGCCGGGACCTGACCGTCGACGGCCAGATACTCTACCTCGAGCACAAGGGCCGGACCTACGAGACCAAGCTGCCCCTGGCCGGCCTTTTCCAGGCATCGAACGCCCTGGTCGCCGCGGGCTTGGCCATCGCCGCCGGTCAGGACGCCGAGGGCGTCATCCATGCCCTGTCCAAGCTGCAAGGCGCGCGCGGCCGCCTGGAACGCGTTGGCTCCAAATCGAATGGCGCCGAAATCTATGTCGACTACGCCCATACACCGGACGGACTTGAGACCGTGCTGAAAGCCCTGCGTCCGCACACGCATGGCAAGCTCGTCTGCGTCTTCGGTTGCGGCGGCGACCGGGACCGCACCAAGCGGCCCCTGATGGGCGGAATCGCTGACCGCCTGGCCGACCGCGCCATCGTCACCGACGATAATCCGCGCTCGGAAGACCCGGCCGCTATCCGCGCCGAAGTCATGCAAGGCATGGGCAAGACGGCCGTCGAGATTGGCGATCGCAAAGAAGCCATCTTCGAGGCGGTAGCGGGTCTCAAGGCCGGTGATGTGTTGGTCGTCGCGGGGAAGGGCCACGAGCAGGGCCAGATCATCGGAGGCAAGGTCCTGCCGTTCGATGACGTCAGTGTTGTGAAGCAAGCGCTTAACGGCTAAGGCCAGTATTCGGGGCAAATTTGGTTTGCCCCTCACCCCAGCCCTCTCCCCGCAAGCAGGGAGAGGGGGTGGAGAGCGCCTCCTTTCCTTCTCCCCGTTTACGGGGAGAGGGTGGCTCGCAGAGCCGGGTGAGGGGCCTCACTGGTGCAGTTTGCTTGTGCCGGGAACGAGTACACGATGATTTCAGCCCTATGGACTTTTAGCGAGCTTGCCGAAGCCACCGGCGGAACCTTTGTCGGCGCCGGGAATGGCGGTCCGGCCGAGGCCAACGGGATTAATTTTGACAGCCGCGGTCTGGCCCCCGGCGACATCTTCCTTGCGCTGCAAGGCGTGCGCGACGGTCATGACTTCGTTCCGCAGGCCTTTTCGTCGGGCGCGGTCGTCGCCATCACCCGCCGCCCGGTCGAAGGCGGGCCCTGCCTGCTGGTGCCGGACGTGCAGCGCGCCCTGGAAGACCTCGGCGTCTTTGCCCGCAATCGCGCGGCAATCGCGAAACGCGGCGCCGTCACTGGCTCGGTCGGCAAGACCTCGGTGACCCAAATGGTCATGCAGGGCCTCCGCCGCGCCGGCCGGGCGCATTCGGCGATCAAGAGCTTCAACAACCATATCGGCGTGCCCCTGACCCTGGCGCGTATGCCGCGCGATACCGAACGCGCCGTGTTTGAAATCGGCATGAACCATGCCGACGAGATCACGCCGCTGTCGGAATTCGTGGCGCCGCACGCCGTCATCATCACCACGGTCGGCGCGGTTCACACCGAAAACTTTCCCGACGGCGAACAGGGGGTAGCGCGCGCCAAGGCGGAGATCTTCGACGGCCTCCAGCCGGGCGGCCTGGCCATCCTCAATGCCGACAACCACTGGTTCGACTTTTTGAGTAGCGAGGCGCGCGGGGCAGGGGCATTGGTCGCGGCGTTTGGCGAAGGCGGCGGCAACGATGCGCAACTGATGTCGCACACCATCGCCGGTGAGCGCGCCAGCGTCGAAGCACGGTTCCACGGCCGCGACATCGCGTTTTCCCTTTCGCATACCGGCCGCCACCAGGCGGTCAACGCCCTGTCGGTCCTGCTGATGCTCGAGGCACTTGGCGTCGATCTCGACACATCGATCGCCTCACTGGAAGACGCCCCCACCCTCGAAGGCCGCGGAAAGGTGACCGAGAAGGCGTTCGGCGGCGGCACGATCACCATTATTGACGAAAGCTATAATGCCAATCCCGTCTCGATGGTCGCGACGTTGAAATCGCTGGCCGACACGAACAAGGGTGATGGCCGCAAGATCGTCGTCATGACCGATATGCTGGAGCTTGGCCCCGACGAGGCCGCCCAGCACGCTGGGTTGAACACGACCCTGGAAGCGCTCGACATCGACCGCGTCTATCTCGCCGGGCCTTTGATGAAGAACCTGTGGGACGTGCTGCCGCAACGCTTGCGCGGGCGCTACGCAGCCAGTGCCGCCGATTTGACCGAAGGCCTCACTGCGGACTTGCGCAGCGGGGACCTAATCATGGTAAAGGGCTCGAACGGCTCGAAGGCCGGTCACATCGCCAAAGTGCTGCTCTCTGCTTAAGGACGCATAGCCACATGTTCTACCTGCTGTACGAGCACCTCAACAGCCTGAACCAGCACTGGCCGCTCATCAACCTGATGCGCTATCAGACGGTGCGCGTCTTCCTAGCGCTCATCACCGCTATGATCGTCGCCGTGGCCATGGGTTCACGCTTCATCAACTGGATGCGCGCCCGCCAGGGCAAGGGACAGCCGATCCGCGAGGATGGTCCGCAAAGCCACCTGCTGACCAAAAAGGGCACGCCGACCATGGGCGGGCTGATGATCCTGGCCGGGATCGCCGTCTCGACCCTGCTGTGGATCGACCCGCGTTCCGCCTCGGCATGGGTCGTGTTCGGCGTCACCATGGCCTATGGCGTGCTGGGCTTTATCGACGACTATGCCAAGGTGACCAAGCAGACCTCGGCGGGCCTGACCTCGATCCAGAAGCTGATCGCGCAGATCGCAATCGCCGTCGTGGCCGTGCTGGTCCTGATCTATTACACGCCGCAGCCAGCCGACACGCCGAAGCTGGCGACCTCGCTGGTCCTGCCGATATTCAAGAATGCCGTCTTTGATCTCGGCCTGTTCTTCGTGGTGTTCGGCGCGGTCGTCATTGTCGGAGCGTCGAATGCCGTCAACCTGACCGACGGCCTGGACGGCCTGGCCATCGTGCCGGTTATGATCGCCGCCGGGGCTTTTGGCTTCATTGCCTATGTCGTCGGCAACTTCAAATTCGCCGAGTATCTGATCGTCCACTGGGTGCCGGGCGCCGGCGAAGTTGCGGTCATCTGCGCGGCCATTATCGGCGGGGGGATGGGCTTTTTGTGGTACAACGCCCCGCCGGCCAAGATCTTCATGGGCGATACCGGTTCGCTGGCGCTGGGGGGCGGTCTCGGCGCCGTAGCCGTGGCGACCAAGCACGAAATCGTCCTGGCCATTATCGGCGGCCTGTTCGTGGTTGAGGCGATGTCGGTGATGATCCAGGTCGGTTATTTCAAGCTGACCAAGAAACGCATCTTCCTGATGGCGCCGATCCACCACCATTTCGAAAAGCTTGGCTGGCCGG
>CAMLPZ010000166.1 GCA_946482045.1 uncultured Asticcacaulis sp. | reverse complement strand
TGAGTCGAGCGCGTCTACCAATTCCACCACAGGGGCCTGAGGCGTCAGAGCGTGGTTTGATAATGAACTTCGACGCCGCGTGCAAGCGCTTTACAGCATCTTCCACATTCGAACGTGCGGAATGGTCACTTCGGTAAAGACGATGCCGTCTGTGTCATAGCCGAACCGCGAATAGAAGCTTTGCGCCGTCTGGCGGGCGGCGAGGACAATTTCGCTAATGCCCTTTCTGCGGGCGTAGTCTTCAAAGGCGGCGACGATCTGAGCGCCGATATTGCGGCCGCGCATGTCTTCGGAGACCGCCATCTGACGCAGCTTGACCTTGCCGGTTTCATAAGGCGTCATCACCACCGTGCCGACAAGGCGGTCATCGTCAAAGGCAGCCAGGTGCGTATCGGCGGCTTCGCGCGCCAGGTCTTCGGCGGAAAAATCGAGCCCCAAAGGCGTGCGCAGGACGGCGCGGCGTAAGGCTACGGCGGCGTCATAATCCGGCGTGCCGTGTGCGACGGCGCGGATATCGAGGCTCATTCGAATGGCGCCAGTTCGGCCTGGACGCGTTTGGGGAGGGCCTTACGGATAATGCGGTAAGACTCGGCGATGCGGTGGCGGACCTCGGCTTCCGGCGCATCGACCGGCAGGCGGACCCACGACCTGTGCATATAGGGCGCCTTTTCGGCCGTGCCACTTTCGATCAGCATTTCGGCGGTTTCTGCGTCCGGCGTCTTGACCGACACGCCCTTGTCGATGGCGCCGGTGACGGCGAACATCTTGCCGCCGACCTTCCAGCAATCGTGGCCGCCGCCCCAAGGATCGGAAACCTCGGCGCCGGGCAGGGTGGCACAAAACGTGTTGACGAAATTCTGGCTCATGCTCATCCTCCGCTTGCAGGACTTGTAGGCGCAGCGACGATTGCGCGCAAGGAGGGGGAATATGGAGATGGCAGCCGAGCACAGGCATCCGGCGCAACTGGACATGGCCGTTTTCGCCGTCAAGGCGCGCCTGCTCAGGATATGGCTTGGCCTGCGCCAGGGCCGTGGGTGTGGATCGCACTGATCCTGATCCTGATGCTGGCCGTCTGGCGCTGGTTCTCGCAAGCGCCGAAATGGCGCGAGGGTGATTTGACCTTGCATAGTGGCTTGGCGACGGCGATCGTAACCGCATCTATTGCGACGCATATGGCGTCTTTATGCTGGCGCGGGCTATGTCTGTGCAGAGAAGGAGCATGTCCATGAAAGTCGCCGCCATCACCGCCCTGTCTTTGTTGATCGCCGGAGCCCTTGCGGCCTGTTCACCGCAAACAGCCGCCGATCATTCGGCCAGTTCGGCAGCGGAATCGGCGGCGGTCTCGATGGCGTCGGAACAGGCGGCCTCAACAGCGGTCATCGATCCCGCCGCGTTTACCGGCAAATGGACGGGACCTGAAGGAACCGCCCTGACCATTACGCCTCAGGGCGCCGACTATAAGGTGACCGTCCAGAACCTCGACGGGCCGCGGGACTTTACCGGCACCGCTGCCGACGGCGGCATCCAGTTTATCCGCGACGGACAGACCTTTGTCATCCGTCCCGGCAGCGGCGAAGAAACCGGCATGAAATGGCTGGCCGACAAGCATAACTGTCTGATCGTGGCACCGGGCGAAGGCTTCTGCCGCGACTGACCCATGGGGTAACCGCCGTGACGCGTGGCGCGCTGGAAAAGGCCTGAGGCGGGCAGGGGCGCTCGTGCGGTTTTGGTGCGCCAGTTTTCCGATAAGCTGATAATCTTGCGGCAGAATCGGTCCAAGCGAACGAGACCGATGCACGCAATGTTTTGAAAGTAGAGTTTATGGAAAAGACCGTGGCCATCGATGTTACCTATGCCCGGGCGCAGGACAAGTCCGAATGGCTGCCGCTGTGGCGCGCCTATCTCGACTTCTACAATAACCCCCTCGCTCAGGAAGTGACGGACACAACCTTTGGCCGGTTCATGGATGCGCGTGAGCCCATGGTCCTGCTGCTGGCGCGTGAGGGCAAGGAGGTCCTGGGCTTTGTCACTCTGGTCATGCACCGTTCGACCTGGGCGCGGACCTACTATGTCTATCTCGAAGACCTGTTTGTGACAGAGAGCGCGCGTGGCAAGGGCGTCGGGCGCAAGCTGATCGAGGCAGTGATCGCCCACGCCAAGGGCCGCGACTGCGAGCGCGTCTACTGGGTCACCCACAGTCATAACGAGACCGCCCGCAAGCTTTACGACAAGCTGGCGAGCGATCCGGGTTTTGTGACCTATTTCGCGAAGCTGTAACTACTTCAGCGCCTCAGCCAGCTTGGCATGGAAGAATTCAGGCTGATCCAACATGATGAAGTGTGTGGAATTGTCGACCCGTATCAATTGGGCGTCCGGCGCGCTCTTATAAGCTTCGCGGTAGATGGTATCAGTCGTTTCGACGGGCATGCCTGAGCGCGAATGGTGCGGATAGAACATGACAATCCGGGTCTTGATGCTAGGCAGGGCCGGCCGCATGTCGGTGACCATGTCGTCGTACATCGCCTGGGCCATGACGCGGCGGGTCGACTTCAATGTCCAACCGACCATTTCTTCGCCATAGGCGGGCGGATTCGGGCCGGCGATCATGCCACGTTGCATGGTCTCGAACTGCTCCGGTGTCGCACTGATGATCGTCGTCCGGAAACGCTCAGCCTGAGGGCGAATGGCATCGACAGTCGGCTGGTTGAAGGCCGTGCCGATGAATGGGAAGGCATCGACGATGACCAGCTTGCCGGCATCTTCGGGGTGCGAGGCGCCCAGCATTAGCGCCATCAGGCCGCCCATGGAGTGGCCGACAACCACTGGCTTGGTGAGCTTCTTTGCCTTGATATAGGCGTCGAGCGCTGCGACCGACGGGGCGATGACTTCGCCCTCGGCATTGGCGCCGGCCGGCTCACCGGCAAAGCCGACGATATTCAGAACGTGCAGGCGGTACTGTCCCTTTAAGCGATCAACCGTGGCGTTCCAGACATCGCGGGAGTTACCGAGGCCGGGGATCAGGATGACGTCGGGGCCTGTGCCTGTGACCGTGACGCTAAAGCGGGCTTCGGCGTCGTTCGGGAAGCGGATGGTTTCCGCCTTAGCCTGGCCAACGCCGATGGCGACAGCTATGGCAATGCCAACGGCGAACATGACACCCAAAGGCATGCCTTTTTTGCGGGGCTGGGACATTTCTATTTCTCCTGTGTTTCGGTAAGGCGGCAGCGGTCACGCGCCGCGAAAGCTGCGTTGGGAAAGCGATACGCGGTATTGGGAAAGGTTAGCCGGCCTGTTTTGGCCGATAAGGATTTTCGAAAATCTCTTCGACGGGGCGGTCGAAGACGCCAGAGATCTTGTAAGCCAGTTCGAGCGAAGGGATGTGCTTGTCGGTTTCAAGGGCGATGACGGCTTGCCGTGACACACCCAATTGGCTGGCGAGGTCGGCCTGGGTCAGGCCTTTCTCCGTGCGGAATTCGCGAAGATACTGTTTCATCGGACATTCCGGTAGAAGACGCTCGACAGGCCGAACAGCCCCCACCACAGCGGGTAGACCAGGTAGAGCGAAAACTCGTGCGCACCGGCATTGTTTTCCAGGAAACCCCAGGCGGTGCAGACGAACAGGGCCAGGCCGGTGGCCAGGATGAAGCGCTTGGTGACCAGGGCACGGACATATTCGTCGACCTTGTCGATATAGCGCAGGAAAACCCAGATGGTGCCGCCGACCGGGAGGGCGGGCAGGACGGCGAGAGCATAAAGCAGGGGACCGGTCGGGCTTTGCGACTTTATGGTCATGATGGAAAAGAACAGGGCCGCGACATAAAACGTCATGAACACCATTATCCCCAAGGTGTATCGGGCATTAACGGACTGCGGGATCATTGTTTGCTGCTTTTTCAGTGAGGTGGATGTATGCCATCGATGTAAGGCTGACCTTACATGTTGGGCGATGTAATGTCAACCTTACATTGGTGAAAAATGTAAGGTCGACGTTACATCTTGGTCGCGCTTGGTTTTCCAATGGTTTGCGGCTAGGCTTGGCCATTCGTGGGATGGAAGAGAGTGGTCAATGCGAAAAACCTTTGTTGCTGGACTGGCGGTCCTGGCTCTGCCGGCGTCTGCCATGGCGCAGTCGAATCCGGTCGATCAGGCACGAATCGCCGCTCTGGAAGCCCGGCTGGCGGCGCTTGAGTCGCGCCTGGCGGGCGACAGCCGCAATGTCTCCGTTACGGCGAGCAAGACACTTGTCCTGACCGCCGGTGATGAGGTCGTCATCCAGGCGGGCAAGTCGAAGCTTGTCTTACGCAAGAACGGAGTCGTCGAGCTGAGTGGCGGCGATATCATTATCAATGGCGATCGCTCCGTGACGGCCAAACAGGCCGGCGAGGTGGTTATCAAGGGCAGCAAGATCGGCCAAAACTGATCGATCAGGGGGGCGGTATGTCGGCAAACGTCATCGCATTCAAAAAACGGGAAAAGCCCCAGCCAGCCAAACCGGCCGGCAAGGATACGAAGCGCCTGGAAGCGCTCGATATCCTGCGCGGGCTGTGCGTGATCGGCATGATTCTGGTGGCCTATGCCGGTGACTGGTTGAACCGGTTCAAAGTGCTCAATCACGCCGACTGGCAGGGTTTGGTCCTGGCTGACATGATTTTTCCAGGCTTCCTGTTCTGTGTCGGTGTTGCTCTTCCAATGTCGTTCGCGGCGCGCTCAGCCCGCCAGACCAAAGCGCAGCTGTTCGGCCACGTGCTGTGGCGCGCCGTGGCGCTGATTGTGCTGGGCGTGGTGCTGAACTTTATCGCCGATCCCGATCCTGCCGGTTTCCGCCTGCCTGGCATCCTGCAGCGTATCGGCCTGTGTTACGCGCTGGCCGGCGGACTGTGTCTGGTGCTGGGGCGCAAGAGCGACCATGATTTTGCCGTGCCGGGTTGGCCGCTGGCCGGCGTCATTGCCGCACTCGTCGCCGGTTACGGCGCGCTGCTCAGCCTGTGGAGCGGGCCAGGCTGTGCGGGCGCGTGTTTCGATTCGCTGAATTCCCTGCCGGCGGTCGTTGATCGCGCCGTCTTTACCCCCGCCTATATGTGGGACTGGGGACTGACCAATGGTGTCGTAACCTTCGATCCGGAAGGCCTGGTCTCGACGCTGGGGGCGCTCATCAATGTCCTGCTGGGGATATTGGTGGCCGGTTATATCCGCAGCCGCGGCGTCAGGGGCAGCCTGATCGGCCTGTTCCTGCTTGGGCTTTTCCTCGCCCTTGCGGGGCTGGGGATGAACGGCGAAATCCCGGTCATCAAGAAAATCTGGACGCCAAGCTTCGCCTTGGTGTCGGCCGGCTTCAGCATCATTGCCTTCGTTCTCCTCGCCGTCATCGCGGACTTGCTGAAGTTGGGCCGTTTCGCCGCCTTCGCCAAGATATTCGGCGCCAATGCGACCCTGGCCTTCGTGCTGATCTGTCTTTTCGACGCTGTATTGCAACTGCCGTTGCTGGCGGGCACCAGCCCGCACGACGCAGCCGCGGCGCAACTGGGCGCGGTCATTCCTGAACCGCGTGTGGCGTCACTGACCTATTCGGTCATACTGGTGGCGGTGATCGGGCTGATCCTCTGGCCGCTGTATCGCAAGCGCTGGTTCCTGAAGCTGTGACGAAGCCTGCAGCCTGGCTGCGGGCATTTTCATGTCATGCCGATTACGGCAGCTTCTGGCTGTCCATCGTTGCGACGACATTTTTTAGCGTTGCGTCGTAATAGTGCTCCGCCGGTGCCAGGTAGACGATGTAGTAGGTCTTGCCCTTTTTGGAAACGGCCTGGGCCAGGCCGCGCATGTCGAGGCCGGACGACGTCTTGGCTGTCAGTCCAAAGCGTACGCCCTTCGCATCGCCGATCGTCACTGGCTTTGGATTGGAGGTCTCGACTTTGAGAAGATCAAGCTCTCCCGCCGCTGTGGCGACGTATTCCATCTGCTCGGACAGCGACATGTTTGCCTTGCCACGTGGCGCCGGGCGGCTGGTCGTGTCGCCCTTGGCCCAGTTAATGAACAGCGGATCTGACGGTGTAAGGCCATCGGAGACGTAGAGGACGTTCAGCAGTGTGCCGTCAATGGTCAGCATGCGCGTCTTCAGGCGCGAATTGGCAGGGTATGCCGACCAGTTGCGGTCGAGCGTGACGCTGGCCGAGCCTTGCGTGAAGTTGCCGGCCGGGGCCAGGGTTGGTCCACCGGCACAGGCAGTCAGCAGCAGTGTCGCGGCCGTCGTGGCCAGACCTATCTTGAGTACGGTTTTCATCATGATGCGGTTCCCCCGGAAGTGTTGATGGCCGTGCCGGCAGCTGGTGCACTGGCCGCCGGCGGCGCGGCGGCAGGCGATGGCGGCACGTGCAGGTTAAGGGTGTCGATCTGGTCTTGGATCATCCAGGCGTCGGTGGCGACGGGTGCTACAGCCAGATAGGCCTTGAACGCGTCGACGGCTTCTGTTGTCGCCCCAAGACGGCGATACACATCGCCCAGTTGGCGATGGGTTTCCTTGGGGGCGTCAGGATTCTGCAGCGCCGTCTTGTAGGCGGTGATCGCCTTTTCCAGGTCGGACCCGTCGGCGCCGCGCCCACCGCGCAAGCGGTACGCTTCGCCGGCATAGAAGTTAAGCAGGCCTGCGTCTTCGCCATCGACGCTCAGGCGCTTCACCAGCCAAAGCGTCTGGCCATAGTCCTGACGGCGCAAGTCATCTTTCAGCCAGGCAGAGAGGTAGGGGCGAACCTTGCCGCGATAGGCGGCACGGGCGGCCTTGGCTTCCTCCTCGGTGCGCATCGCCGACGCGCCGCCATTGAGCAGGCGCTCCTGCTTTTCGAGCGCGGACAGACGCTCCGTTTCCAGTGGGTGACCACCGAAGACATTGACGCGCGCCGGAGAGCGGCGGACCTTTTCGTAGTCCGATGCGGCGGTTTCATCCAGGCGACTGGCCCAGACGTCCGAAGCCGCGCCCGTGTAATAGCCGGCCTTTTTGATGTACAGCAGGCCGTACGTGTCGGCCTGGCCCTCAGTCTCGCGCGAATAACCGAAATAGGCAGCGACCGTTCCCAGATAGACGATATTGATCAGGCCGCTGGCAATATTGTTGATATTTTGGATCGCCTGGACCGAGCCGGCATTCATCGACGCGCCCATGGCGACGACGGAAAGCAGCATGCTGGCGGCCAGGGCGGCGTTCTGGCCATCCTTGGCAGCCTGGTAGGTCTTGACCGAATGCGAGTGGCGAAAGTGCCCCGCCTCGTGACCCAGTACGAAGGCCAGCTCATCCTCGGTCTGGCAACGCAGCAGGGTGCCGGTCCAGACCTCGGTATAGCCGTTGGGTGCCATGGAAGCGTTGAAAAATGGCCGGTCCATGACGTAAAGGCGCAGGTCGTCGCCAAAAGGCGTGGCGGCCTTGTCCAGAACGCCGTTGACGTAGTCGTGCAGGGCCGCATCGTGATTGCGCTCGCCCGACGTTTTCGCCTTTTGCTCGGCCTTGACGGATTCGGCCCAGATACCGCCCTCCAGCGTCTTTGGCTCGGGCGTCTGGCCGGGCTTGCGCTCGGCAGCGTCTTCCTTGAGGTCCGCATTGAGCTTGTTCAGATCCATGCCGTCTGCGGCATAGGCAGAGACGGGCACCAGGGCGGTCAGGCTTAAGCCTGACGTCATGAGCTGAGCGAGCGCTACGGGTAGCAGGGCAGCCGCGCCAAGGCGCCTGCGGTAAGAGGTGTGATTGGCTTTTGACATGCGCCGTTCCCCTTGGACGGAATTCAAGGGTTACAGCGGCAGTTTCTGCAGAAGCTTGATCGCAGCGTCATACGCGCCGTCGGCGGTGCGAATGTCGGTACCCGACGGGACGACCATAACTTCGAACCAAACCACCTGGCCGGTTTTCAGATCGACCAGGGTGCCGTACATTACCTGCGAACCAGTGATGATTGGACCGCCCAGCAGGGCCATGCCAACATTGAGTGCCGCGCGGCCGCCGCTCTGGTAGTTGCCGCTTGCATTGAGGAACAAGGCATAGGCGGGAGGCGGCGCCGGATCGGTCGTGGCGGGAATAAGTTTCGAAGCGCCCGAGCCCAGCGTCCAGTCGAAGGTCGGCTTGGTGGGCAGCTTGACGAATTTGTTCATGCCGATTGACTGTGTGACGGCGTCGTTGAGCTTGAGAAGCTGAAGGGCGGACGGATATTCAAAAGTGGTCACATCGACGCCGGTCGTCTTGTACTTCCTGGCTTCAAGCGATTTGACGAGGGCGGTATTAAGGAATTTTTGCGCGTTCTCGGACCATTCCTGTTTCGGATCGGTAGAGCCGCTGGCGGTAAGCAGGCCGAGTGACACAGTGGGAAGAACGACGAGAACCGACGTGCCTTCGGCAGGCTTGGCAATCTTGGCAACCGTAGGAACGGCCTGAGCGTCGGCCGTCGGCGCCACAGCGGCAAAAGACAGTCCAAGCGCCAGTGCGCCTGCGATCAGCATACGAGTCATGTAGTCCCCCAAAACAATGCGCAGCTTTGTAAGCCATTTCAGATGGTTACAATCTTTCGCGCCCCAGCCCTGCAATCAATAACTCAGGTCATCGCGTGTCACAAGATGGAAATTATGGCCCAGAATGTCCTTGCGAACCATGTTACTTCATTATAGTACTGACTGGTCAGTACGGAACAATTTCATGTCTGAACCGCCCAAACTTGCCCGCGCCCGCCGATCTACGCCGGAGGTGCGCCAGGCCGATATCCTCGACGCCGCTCTGGCGGAGTTCGCTAGCCACGGGTTCGAAGGCGCCCGCGTAGAGGACATCGCCCGTCACGCCCGGGTGTCTAAGGGTACGGTCTATCTCTATTACCCGACCAAGCAGGCCCTGTTCGAAGCCCTGGTCCGCCGCGATATCGCGCCGCGAGTCGCGGCCGCCGTCGGGATACTGAATGACTATAACGGGCCGCTTGAGCCGGTGCTGATGGGCGTGGCGCAGATGGCGTCAGCGGCGATCCGCGACGGGCGTCTGCCGATTTACCCCAAGCTGATCATCGCTGAATCCGGGCGCTTTCCGGATCTGGCCCTGTTCTATCGCCGCGAAGTGGTGGGCCAGATGCTGGGGGCGCTCACCGGCTTGTTCGACCGCGCCCTGCAGCGCGGTGAAATCTCTGGCGTGACGGCCGAGATGGCGGCGCACCTGGTCATCGCGCCAGT
>CAMLPZ010000165.1 GCA_946482045.1 uncultured Asticcacaulis sp. | reverse complement strand
CTAATTTACGCGTAAGCGGTCGGCAGCGCCGGATCGTCCTTCAGCGTTTCCATCGAGATACAGGAGGACACATCCAGAAGCTCAATGCGGCTGATGATCCGCTTATAGACCGCGTCGTAATGCGCCATATTGCCGACGACGATCTTGAGGAGATAGTCGAGACTGCCCGCCAGCCGGTGCGCTTCGACAATCTCGGCGATGTCACTCAGAGACTCGCGGAACCGATCGGGCCAGTCGGTCTTATGCTGCGCCATCTTGATCATGACGAAGACAGTCGTGGGGACCTGCATCTTGTCGCGGTCGAGCACGGCCACACTGCGCCGGATATAACCCTCCTCCTTCAATCGCGCGACCCGACGCGAACAGGCCGACGGCGACAGGTGGACTCGTTCCGCCAGATCGCTCAAGGGCATGTCCGCGTCGCGTTGTAACCAGGCCAGCAGTCGGCGGTCACGGTCATCCAGCATCAAAATACCTCCATGTTGACGCTATCATTTTGCAAGCCGCATCCATGTCCGCGCAATATATTGGCGGATGCTATTGATAATTAATTCATAAAATCGCGCACATTCGGTATAGGCGCTCACTACAATTGCATTCCGCAACACATGCATCACTTCGCTTGCGAACCAAGTGCGAACCGTCAATGTTATATGCCGTCTGGCGATCATGGCGACGCGTGCTATATTGGGCAAAGATCTTCGCTAAGAGTGCCTGCCCATGCTGCGTTATGACGCCATCGCCACCACCCCGGCTTCCGACTACCCGTTCCGTAACCTGATTGGTGAGGGCATATTGCCGCCTGACGCGCAGGACGAGATCGAGCGCGACTTCCCGCAGATCAACAAGACCGGTTTCATGCGTCCGGAAGATTTTCCAATGGGGCCGGCGTTCAAGGCCCTGTTGGCCGAGGTGCGCGGTCCTGAGTTCGCCAAGGCGGTCGGTGAAAAGCTGGGCGTAGACCTGACTGGCAAACCCACCTGGGTGACAGTGCGCAAATGGTCGGCGCTGAAAGACGGCCGCCCGCATACCGACGGCGCCGACAAGCTGGCCTCCGCTCTTATCTATCTCAATCGCGAAGGCACAAGCGGCGGAAACCTGCGTTTCCTGGAAGGCCCCAACCAGGACGGTCCCGGCACCCAAGAGGTCAATCCGGGCTACGGCCATTTCATCGCCTTCCCTCGCCTCGACAATTCCTGGCACGGCCACAAGCCGTTCGAGGGCGAGCGCCGCGTCGTCCAGATCGCCTGGCTGGTCAGCGAGGACGCAGTGTCGCGCAAAGCCAAGCGCCACGGCGTGACCGAGTTCCTGAAGAAGCTGTTCTCGTCTACGAAGCAGAAGCAAGACGAGATGATGTAGGCGTCCCGCGGCGCTACATTAAAACACCAACGTCGTCTGCGTGCCCCCGCCCGGCAGGGTCCAGTCCACGCGCCAGCCTTCAGGTATGGGGGTAACATGGTCGCCCGCGCCCGGCTTCGTCACCGCGATCTCGCGCCTCCATGACGTGCTGGCTGCGTCGGCCGACAAGACGATGGTACGCGCCTCGACTCCGGGCGGTGCGACTTGGGTCATGGCCGTGAACACGCCGTCAGGCCGCGCCGTAGGCTGGGCGCGGATTTCGCCATCGACCAGCACGTCCAACGCCGCCTTGGGCCCTGCCCGCCCCGTAATGCCCAGCGCACCGGCCGAATCATAGTCGACGATCGCGATGCCCAGCCCCTGCTGGGCGACCGGCAAGCTGGACGTGCCCGGCCGCAGCAGTACGGCCTTGGCCGGCTGCCCCGGCGGAACGAACAGACGTCCTTCGGCGTGGATCAGCCGGCCATTGTCCTCGGTGGACAGGTCGTAGACACTGCCTTCCGGTCCGGCGGGCAATTCCGCCGAGAACCTGCCATTGGCGTCGGCCGTGACACCAATGGCGCGCTGCTGGCCATAGAGGACACGCACCCGGCCGTCGGGCTGCGCCTGGCCGGTGATGATAAGTGTGCCCGGCCCGCTCTGTGCTACCGCCGTAATGACCGGCGCCACGGCATAGCCTTCCGCCTTCAGCGCCTCGGCATAGTCCTTGTGCGCTGCTTCGGGCCCGCGCTGGCAGGCCGCGGTCGCCGCGAGCGCGATGAACAGCAGTAGCAACCGTGGCGACAGAGACATCTTTTTCATGGTTGTGCGGTATATTGCTTCCGAAAAGTCCCGGACGGGCTTACAGTTACCTCCCAAAAACGGTGTTTCAGGTCAAAGTAAAAATGCCTCTTTCCAAGTCTGACATTAAATCCGTATGTGTGTATTGCGGCTCCTCCTTCGGAAATGACGAAATTTACAAGCAATCGGCGGGCGATCTGGGCCAGATTCTGGCTGGTGCTGGCGTGCGTCTGGTCTATGGCGGCGGTGGCGTCGGCCTGATGGGCGAAACGGCGCGCAGCGCCCATGAGGCCGGCGGTCAGGTGCTGGGCATCATGCCGCAATTCCTGCGCTCGCGCGAAATCCTCTACGACACGGTCGAAACCCGCGTCGTAACGTCGATGCACGAACGTAAGATGATGATGTTCGAGGAATCGGACGCCTTTGTCGTCCTGCCGGGCGGGGTGGGCACGCTGGAAGAGGTCATCGAGCTCCTGTCGTGGCGGCGCCTGGACCTGCACAAGAAGCCGATCGTCTTCTTGAATGTCAACGGCTTCTGGAAGCCCTTCTTCGACCTGATCGAGCACACGCTGACGGCCCAGTTCACGCCGCCAAACTTCCGGCACACCTATACATCCGTAGACCGCGTCGAGGACGTCCTGCCGGCCATGGTGCGGATGAACAGCCAGGACCTGCAGATCGACACCCGCCGGGTGGGCTAAGCGCTTTCCCAAACCGTGCAGCGGTTTTGGGAAAACGCGACCGGCCTAGCCCATCGGACTGCCGTCTTCCTTGGTCAGGGTAACGCCCGGCGGCACGTCGATCAGTTCCAGAACCTTTTCGGACGGCCGGCAGAGCCGCACGCCCTTCGGCGTACAGACGAACGGCCGGTTGACCAGGATCGGATGCGCCACCATGGCCGACAGCAGGGTCTCGTCGCTCACGCCGACGTCCAGCAGGCCGAGATCTTCGGCCGGCGACTTGGTTTCACGCAGTGCCTGCCGCGGCGTAAGGTTGGCGGCGGCAAACAGGCCCAGCAACTGCGCCCGCGTCCAGCCCTCGGTCAGGTAGTTGATCACGACAGGCTTGTATCCGGCGGTCTGCAAGGCGTTGAGAACATTGCGCGACGTGCCGCATTCGCCGTTGTGGTAGATGACCACGCTCACAGGCCGCGCACCCAGATGTTGCGGAACTTCACTGGATTGCCGTGGTCCTGAAGCCTTATCGGCGCGCAGCCGTGGGCCTCATAGGGCGGCTTGCCGATCCAGGCGGTCGGTCCCTTTATCTCGACATTGTTCTGGACGACTACGCCGTTGTGCAGGACCGTAATGCGACCGGGCGACTTCAGCGCCTTGCCGTCGAATTTCGGCGCGGTATAGATGATATCGTAGGTCTGCCATTCGCCCGGCGCCTTCGAGGCGTTCACCAGCGGGACGCTTTGCTTGTAGACCGAGCCCGCCTGACCGTTGGTGTAGGTGTCGGCCTTATACGAATCGAGCACCTGAACCTCGTAGCGCTCCTGCAGAAACACGCCACTGTTGTTGCGCGCCTGGCCTTCCAATGGCTTGCCATCCTTATCGGTAATGGTCGTCGGCGTCTGCCATTCGACGTGCAGTTGGACGTCGCAGAACGACTCCTTCGTGCGAATGTCGCCCGCGCCAGCCTTGACCTCAATAGCGCCGTCGGCAACCGTCCAATCGGCCGCGCCACCCTTGACCGCTTCCCACTTATCGAGGCCGGTGCCGTCGAACAGCACCACAGCGTCCGATGGCACACCATTGGCGAAGCCTACCGCCGCCGGGATCGGGTTATACACTTCGGTCGCGCGCGACTTTTCATAATCGGTCTGAGCATGGGCGCTGGACGCGGCCAGGCACAGGGCGAGGATGGACAGGTGCTTGATCATTTGCCCTCACAGCGTTTGTAGGTGAATTCGATAGTCCGCAGGTTGCCGTTTACCGGCCCGTGAATTGCCGCATACAAGGTATCCGGCCCGGACGACCGGTAGGTGATGGTCTGGGGGAAGTCATGCGCCTTGTTTTCAAAGACGATTTCGCTGGCCGTCTGGCTTACGGCAGGAAAGCTGGCCTGGGCCTGACCCGATGGAATGGCGGTAAAGGTCGGCACCCCGTTTTGCATATCGATGCGCATGAATTCGTATTGGCGCAAAGCCCCATCGCGCAGGGTACGACCGACGCCCAGAGCTGTCCCGCCCGCCGGCCTGAGCCAGGTTTCCTCCGTCACCCGGCCGTCCTTGCTCATGGTCCAGCAGCCGGCCAGCCAGCCAAGATCATCGACGCCCTCTGAATGGGCATGGGGCGCCGCCACCACAAGAAATACGCAAAACCCACTGAAGACCTTACGCATTTCCACCGTCTCCTATTTAGACGCCTTGTAGTCTTTTGGCGATCTTGTCACGTCCGATCAGGAAGCTCAAGGCACCCATGTCCGGGCCGTGATCCATGCCGGTCAGGGCCTGGCGCAGCGGCATGAACAAGGCCTTGCCCTTGGCGCCGGTGGCTTCCTTGATAGCGGCCGACCATTGCTGCCAGCCGTCACGGCCATAGTCGGCAGGCAGCAGTTCCAAAGCCTTAGCGGCGAAGGCCGCGTCCTCGATCTTCGGCGTAATATCACCCGAGACGATATCGGCCCAAACCTTCACGTCCGCGAACTTCTGCAGGTTCATCTTGACGGTATCCCAGAACAGCTCGCCCCAAGGAGCTGGCATGTCGGCGCCCAGTGCCTCGAGGCGCGGCTTGGCCTCGGCATAGGGGATAGCCTGGATGACCGCGGCATTGAGGCGCATCAGGTCGTCGAAGTCGTAGCGCGCCGGCGCGCGGCCCATCTTGTCGAAGTCCTGCAACGCGGCCAGTGATTCGAGCGACGGCGCGGCTTCCAGCGGATCGGACGTGCCGATCTTGGCGAGATGCGACACGATGGCCAGCGGCTCCAAGCCGTCCTCGCGCATCTGCGATACCGACAGCGACCCGAGGCGCTTCGACAGCCCCTCGCCGTCCGCCCCGACCAGCAGGGTCATGTGCGCGAAGGTCGGCAGTTTCTGGCCGCCAAAGAAGTCCGCCAGGGCTTCGAAAATCTCGATCTGCGTACCAGTATTGGCGACGTGGTCCTCGCCGCGGATGACGTGGCTGATCTTCATGTCGAGATCGTCGACCACCGACGGCAGGGTGTAGAGAAAGGCGCCGTCCTCGCGAATCAGCACCGGGTCCGACATCGAGGTCGTGTCGACTTCGCAGTGGCCGCGCACCAGGTCTTCCCACGCGACGCGCTTGCCATCGAGCTTGAAGCGCCAGTGCGGCTTGCGGCCTTCGGCTTCCAGCGCCGCGCGCTCTTCGTCGGTCAGCTTGAGCGCGGCGCGGTCATAAACCGGCGGCAGACCACGCGACAGTTGCACCTTGCGGCGGCGGTCGAGTTCCTCTGCGGTCTCATAGGCCGGATAGAGACGCCCAATGGCTTTCAGGTGATCGGCCGCCTTCTGATAGATGTCGAAGCGCTTGGACTGGTTATAGCGCTCCTGCCATTCGAGCCCCAGCCACTTCAGGTCGGTCTCGATCAGGTCCTCATTTTCCTTCGTCGAGCGCTCAAGATCGGTGTCGTCGATGCGCAGGACGAAGACGCCGCCATACTTGCGGGCAAACAGCCAGTTGATAAGCGCGGCGCGGACATTGCCGGCGTGGATACGGCCGGTGGGCGACGGGGCGAAACGAACCTTCACGGTCATGGAATCCAAGTCTCTGATGTCACAATAAATCGGTGACACCCCATACGCCGCAACGCGCGTTTTTCAAAGACTTTTAGTCAGTAAGTACTTACTGACTAATCAGTCGTCGCGGTGGACGCGTTCCGAACGCTCGTGGCGCTCCTGGGCCTCGATGCTCAGCGTTGCCGTTGGGCGGGCTTCGAGGCGGCCAAGGCCGATCGGTTCGCCGGTTTCCTCGCAATAACCGTAGGAGCCGTCATCGATGCGCGAAATGGCTTCGTCGATCTTGCTGATCAGCTTGCGCTGGCGGTCGCGGGTACGCAGTTCCAGCGCGCGATCCGATTCCGAAGAGGCGCGATCCACCAGGTCAGGGTGGTTCTCCGTCTCTTTCTGCATGATGTTGACGGTTTCCTTGGCGCCGCGGAGGATCTCATCCTTCCAGGCATTCAGCTTGGCGCGGAAATAGGCCAGCTGATTGGGATTCATGTACTCTTCGCCCTCGGAAGGACGGTACCCTGTTGTACTCATAACCGGTGCGGTTTCGGACATATGCTCTTGGACCCCCGATGATCGACGCCAAACTTTCTTGGCAGGGTGACGGCCCGTCCCGTATCTGTACGGGATTGGGAACCTGACAGGCCCCGCAGCAAAAACAGTACCATAGCCCGGTCACGTAGCTGTTCGCGCGACGCCGGATTGCGGCGGCTTATAGTGCGGTCCGGTTAACCTGTGAAGCGATTTGTTCGCGACAGGCGGTAATTCCGCCGTCCCGCCCTACATCAGCTTCCGCTTGGCCAGTTCGACAAAGGCGCGCGTCTCGATTTCGTTCAGGACGCCCTGCAGTTTCTGGTCCTCGATATCCTCGCGGTGCTGGGCGATCAGGCCCTGCAGGCGCAGCAGCGCCTCATCGTCGATCGTGCCCGACAGGACGCTGACCTTGACGTCGTCCAGGGCATCGAGAATGTCGTTGGAGCGCTTGATCTGGCGGCGGCGGCGGCCGGTCAGGACATCGTCTTCGGCCTGCAATGCCAGCAATGCGTCGACGCCGAAAGCGCCCAGCGCCGCCGACGCCTGGGCCGGACCGGCCGTCTTTTGCGCGTCGCCACTCTTGCTTAAGGAAAAGCCGTCGCCGGTACGGCGTACGCCGCCTGAAACGGGGCCCATGCCTGTGCCGGTCGCCGAATTGATCTTCATCGTCATAGTCTGACCCACGGTAAACATCGTTTAGATCAGCGCGCCTATTCTTTACTCGACGGGCATTCTCGCCCACGCAATCACAGAGGGACAATATTGCCGGTCGCGGGTAAGCGAAGCCTTAACGGCCCGGCAATATTTTCCCCACCTTTACCATGGCTGGCGTGTCAAAAATTAAGAAGCTGATTCAATTCAACAATTTTCGCCTTTCGATCTGGCACGAAACTCGCTTATCCGGGCAAGTATGGTTAACCGACGGATTTGCTTATGCGTGCTCGCCAACTGACGCTTCTGACGCCCCTGCTGGGCAGCGCCGCTATCGCGGCCGCCGCACTTGGCGGCCTGCTGATGGCTTCCTCGGCCCAGTCGGCGTCGCGCATCAAGGATATTGTCGATGTCGAAGGCGTCCGCAGCAACCACCTGGTTGGCTATGGCATCGTCGTCGGCCTGAACGGCACCGGCGATACGGTCCGCAACTGCCCCATGCTGATGCAAAGCCTGGAAAGCATGATGGAGCGCCTCCAAGTCAATATCCGCGACGGCAACCTCAACACCAAGAACGCCGCCGCCGTCATGGTCACGGCCGAGCTTCAGCCCTTCGCAGCCCCCGGTGCGCCGGTCGACATCTCGGTCTCGGCGATGTGCGACGCCAAAAGCCTGCTCGGCGGCACGCTGATGGTCACGCCGCTGCTGGGCGCCGATGGCGAAGCCTATGCGGTCGCCCAAGGCACCGTCCAGACCGGCTCGGTTTCGGCCGGCGGCGCGTCGGGATCGTCCATCACCAAGGGCGTACCGACCTCGGGCCGCATCGCTTCGGGCGGCATCATCGAGCGCGAGACCAATTTTGATTTCAACTCCATGCCGTGGCTGCGCCTGACCCTGCGCAATCCCGACTTCACGACCTCCAAGCGCATTGCCTCGGCGATCAATGGTGGATATCCCGGCTCGGCCATCGCCCAGAACCCGACGACCGTCGCCATCAAACCGCCCGCCGGGACCAAGATGGTCGACTTCGTCACCCAGATCGAAGCCATGAGCGTCGATGTCGACGAAGTGGCCAAGGTGGTGATCGACGAGGTCAACGGCGTCATCGTCATGGGCGAGAATGTCCGTCTGTCGCGCGTCGCCATCGCCCAGGGCAATCTCACTATCCGAGTGGACGAGACCCCGGACATCAGCCAGCCCGCACCGTTCAGCCAGGGCCAGACCGCTGCCATTCCCGCGACCGATATCAATGTTGATGAAGAAAAGGGCAAGCGCCTGATCCAGCTCGGCGGCGGTGCATCGCTGTCGGATCTCGTGGCCGGCCTCAACGCCCTGGGCGTCACGCCGCGCGACATGATTTCCATCCTTCAGGCCATCAAGGCTGCAGGCGCCCTCCAGGCCGAAATTCAGGTGATGTAATGGACACGACCGCGCTCCTTACCCTGCAAAACGCCGAAACCGCCCGTGCCGACGCTGCCATGACGCGCGCCGTCAATGCGACAGGCTCCGGCAAGAGCAACGCCAAGCTTGGCGAGGAGTTCGAGTCGATGGTGCTGTCACAGCTTCTGGCGCCGATGTTCGAAGGCCTGGAAACCGACGGTCCGTTCGGCGGCGGCCACGGCGAAGAGGCCATGCGTTCCTTCTATATCGGCGCCATGGCCGAACAGATGGCGAAGCGCGGCGGCGTCGGCATCTCTACCATGATGCAGAAAGAACTCCTTAAGCTTCAGGGCGCAGCATAGTCTCATGTTATCCGCACAGACCCCATCCGACCGCGCCACTCAGCTCCTGGCCCTGACCAAGCGCCTTACCGACCGCCTGGCCGGCGACACGGCCGTCCTGGAAGCCCACCGCCCCCAAGACCTGGTGGGCGGTATCGAGGAAACGCGGTCCCTGTCGAACCTCTACCGGCTGGAAACCGCCCGCATCAAGGCCGACCCGAGCCTGCTCGGCGGCATTTCTGTTAATGAAAAGAACGCCTTGCGCGAAGCAACGGAACTGTTCGATAAGACCCTGGCGCGCTACGAAAGCGCCGTCATCGCGGCCAAGACGGTCACCGAAGGCATTGTCGCGGCCGTCGCCGAAGACCTGAACAATCGCACGGCGCGCACCGCCACCTACGGTGCTCATGGGCGCACCTCGAACACCGGCCCGCAATCATTGAATCTCGGCCG
>CAMLPZ010000164.1 GCA_946482045.1 uncultured Asticcacaulis sp. | reverse complement strand
TCGGCCTTCTGGTTCGAAGCCCTTGCCGCCGCCGGCGCTACTCCGGTGCCCCAGGACGATCCCTGCCTGCTGCCACGCGCCTGCAAGAACGCCACCGAGATCGCCGGCACCAAGGCCGCGCACATCCGCGATGGCGCCGTCCTGACCACCTTCCTGCACTGGGTCGCGACGGAAGCGCAAGCGATCCTGCCGACCGAGATCGAAGTGGCGCAGAAGCTCGAGTCCTTGCGCATCGCCAATGGCGGGTTGAAGGACCTGAGCTTCGACACGATTTCGGGTTTCGGGCCGCACGGCGCCCTGCCCCACTACCGCGTCAACAGCAACAGCAATATTCCGATCCAAAAGGGCAACCTGCTGTTGGTCGATTCCGGCGGCCAGTTCATGGACGGCACGACCGACGTCACGCGCACCATGGCCATCGGCACGCCCAGCGCCGAGCACAAGCGCATGTTCACCCTGGTCCTCAAGGGCCATATCGCCCTGGCGACAGTGAAATTCCCGGCCGGTACGACGGGCACGCACCTCGACGCCCTGGCGCGCCAATTCCTGTGGGCGGAAGGTTTCGACTACGACCACGGCACGGGTCACGGTGTCGGCGTCTATCTCGGCGTCCACGAAGGCCCGCAGCGCATCTCAAAAGCGCTTAACCGTTACGCCCTGCAGACCGGCATGATCGTGTCGAACGAGCCCGGCTTCTACAAGGAAAACGACTTCGGCATCCGCATTGAGAACCTGCAGTTCGTCACCGAAGCCGTCATCCCAAAAGGCGGCGAGCGCGCCATGCACGGCTTCGAGAACCTGACTTGGGCGCCCATCGACCGCGACCTGATCGACGTGACGCTGCTGACGCCATCCGAGCGCGCCTATATGGATTTGTATCACGGACGGGTCCTGGAACTGATCGGGCCGCTGGTTTCGCCTGAAGTGCGTAGCTGGCTCGAGACGGTCTGCGCGCCATTATAGTTTGACGCGCTGTTTCGGAAAGCGCTTTGCTAACCCCTGCCATACAGCGGCATAGCCGAGGCCATTACCGTGACGAACGGAATGTTGGCTTCCGGTGGCAGGGTTGCCATATGCACGACCGTCCGCGCGACATGGGCAACGTCCATGCGCGGTTCCGGGCGCGTCTGCCCATCCGCCTGGAGCACGCCGTCGTCCATGCGCGCCGACATGTCGGTGACCGCATTGCCGATATCAATCTGGCCGCAGGTGATGCCGAACGGCCGGCCGTCGAGGATCAGCGACTTGGTCAGGCCGGTCATGGCGTGCTTGCTGGCGACATAAGGCGCGGAGTGGGGCCGTGGCCCATAGGTCGACACCGAGCCATTGTTGATGATCCGGCCGCCTTGAGGCGTTTGCGCCTTCATGACGCGCAGGGCCGCCCGCGCGCACAGCATGGCGCCCAGGGCATTGACGTCGAGCACGGCCCGCAGATCGGCCACCGGCAATTCGTCGAGCGGAACCGCCGGCGCGCTGACACCGGCATTGTTGAACAGAAGATCGACGCGACCGAAGCGCGCAACGGTCTGATTGAACAATGCATCGACAGAGGCCTCATCCGTCACATCGGCCGGGATGGCGATTGCGTTGGGCGCAAGTGCGGCGGTTTCCTGGAGCGCGTCCGCCCGGCGGCCGGCCAGCACGACCACAAACCCAGCTTCAGAGAGCGCCATGGCAACCGCCCGGCCGATACCGCTGCCGGCACCCGTGACGATGGCGACCCGTCTCATGCGATCATTGCCAGCCATTCGTCCTCGGTCAGGGTCTTGATCCCCAGTTCGGCGGCCTTTTTCAGCTTCGATCCCGCACCCGGACCGGCGACCAGAAGATCGGTCTTGGCCGACACCGATCCCGACACCTTGGCGCCCAGCCGTTCGGCCTGCGCCTTGGCTTCGTCGCGCGTCATCTTCTCGAGCGTGCCGGTGAATACTACGGTTTTTCCGGAAATGGCGTGATCACCGGCAGCAACTTCGGCATCGCGCACGGTGACCTGCGCCCGGAAGCGGTCATAGATGGCGCGCTGATAGGGATGGGCGAAGTAGCTGATGACAGAGTTGGCGACCACCGGCCCGATCTGGTCGAAGTGTTCAAAGGCATCACGGGCCTCCTGATCGCCAGCGGCAGCCGCTGTGAGCGTGTTCCGGAAGGCTTCCTCCGATCCAAAGGCGCGCGCCAGCAATTTTGCCGTGGTTTCGCCGACATGCTTTATGCCCAGCGCAGCGATAAAACGTTCCAGCGGCAGACCACGGCGGCTTTCGATCGAGGCGAACAGGTTGCGGACGCTCTGTTCGCCCATGCCTTCGCGATCCTTCAGCTTTTTCAGATTTGTCCTGTCCCGTTCGGCCAAGGTAAAGATATCGGCTGGCTCCTTGATCAGGTCGTCCTCGTAGAACTTCTGCAACTGCTTTTCGCCGAGGCCCTCGATGTCGAGCACCCGGCGGCTGACGACGTATTTCAGGTATTCCACGCGCTGATGCGGACAGGCCTGGTCGCCGGAGCATTTCCGCGCCACGCCCTCGCCGCCGCCGGCCGTCGCTTCGCGGACGACCTCGGTTTTCAGCGGGCATGGACACAGCTTCGGGAATTCGTAGACCTGCGCATCGTCCGGCCGTTCGGCCAGTTCGACACCAACGATCTGCGGAATGACATCGCCGGCGCGCTGGACGCGGACCATGTCTCCGATACGAATGTCCTTGCGCTCGATCTCATCGGCATTGTGGAGGGTGACGTTAGTGACCACGACGCCGCCGACATTGATCGGCTCAAGCCGCGCCACCGGCGTCAGCGTACCAATGCGGCCGACCTGGATATCGATACCGCGCAGGCGTGTCAGGGCCTGCTGCGCCGGAAACTTGTGCGCGATCGCCCAGCGTGGGCTGCGCGAGACAAACCCAAGGCGCCGCTGCCAGTCGAGGCGGTCGACCTTATAGACGACGCCGTCGATATCGTAGCCCAGTTGCGAACGCGTCTTGCCAATATGGTCGTAGAGTTCCAGCAGTCCCGCCGTGCCTTCGACGCGGCGTGAGTTCGGGTTGACCTCAAAGCCCCAGGCGCGGAAGCAGTCGAGCGCTTCGGTCTGGGTCTTGACGAAATCGGCATTGCTGACTTCACCCCAGGCATAGGCGAAGAAACGCAAGGGCCGTGACGCGGTGACGCTGACGTCGATCTGACGCAGGGAGCCTGAAGCAAAGTTGCGCGGATTGGCGTAGGTTCGCCCGCCTTCGGCCGCCGCCTTGGCGTTCATTTCAGCGAACTCGGCCAGAGGCATATAGACCTCGCCGCGGATTTCAATTCGTTCCGGAAAACCGGAACCTTTCAGGGTGTGCGGGATATCCTTGATGGTTCTGACGTTTTCCGTAATGTCCTCGCCGACACGGCCATCGCCGCGCGTCGCGGCTCGCGCCAGTTGGCCATTGACGTAGAGGATGCTGCACGACAGGCCGTCGATCTTGGGCTCGGCGGCGTAGGCCACGACCTCATCCTCCGGCAATTTCAGGAAGCGTTTTAGGCTTTTTTCGAAATCCGCGATGTCGTCGGCATCAAACGCGTTGTCGAGCGATAGCATTGGGACGCCGTGCGTCACCTGAGCGAACTTTTCCGAGACTGGCGCGCCGACCTGTTCGGTCGGGCTGTCGGGCGTCTTCAGTTCGGGGAACTGCTCCTCGATATCGCGCAACTGCTTTTCCAGCGCGTCGTATTCAGCGTCGGTCAGTTCCGGCGTTTCTTCGCGGTAGTAAAGTTCGCGATGATATTTGACCTGGGCCGCCAGATCGGCGTGCGCCACGCGGGCGTCGTCGAGCGTCATAGAGAATCCCCAAAACGGCTTTCCGAAACGGAGTTCGGCGGAGCCAAAAGTGTAAAGCGGTTTTCGGATCGAAAGCGCGCCGAATCAACACTCTGCGCTCTTACCTGCCACAAAGCTCAATAAGTGTCAGGATCGAATGGCTCGCGCTCCAGAGACTTTTTTGTCAGCTGGTAACAGACCCAGATCAACGACACGATGCCGCCGGCGATCAGCGCGGCGGGATAGGCCGGGCGCATATCCTCAACAAAGAAGGGCGACTGCGCATACTCCATTCCCTTATCGTGGATGATGTAGGCGGCAGTACCACCGATGGTCAGGGCGGCGACGACGGCAAACTGGATCACGAAATAGATCAGACGACCGATCACGGCCTTTCCTTTCCTATACCAGTTCGGCGCTCCTCAACCTTTGCGCCGCCGCGCGGGCTTCCGGGGTGATTTCCGCGCCAGCCAGCATGCGCGCCAGTTCCTCAAGAGTCTGCGCCTCGTCCAGGCATTGTACGCTTGAACGCACACCTTCGCCACCCTCAAAGACATAGGCCGCCTTAGAGACTTTCAGGTGCTGGTCGCCACGCGCCGCAACCTGCGGACTATGCGTCACGACGATGACCTGTGAGGTCTGAGCCAGCTTCTTGAGACGCAGACCCACGGCATCCGCTACCGCGCCGCCGACGCCCTGGTCGACCTCATCGAAGATCATGACGGGCGAGACCGCCTCATCGCCGCCGCGCGTCGCCAGCGCCGCCTTCAGCGCCAAGGCAAAGCGCGCCAGTTCGCCGCCCGACGCGATAACGCCTAAGCCGCCCCATTCGGCGCCGGGATTGGTCTTGACCTCGAATTCGACAGCGTCGCCGCCGTTTTGGCCATAGCGTTCCGGTTCCAGCGCCGTGATGCGCACGCGGAAGCGCGCCTTGTCGAGCTTAAGCGGCGTCAGTTCCGCCACGACCGCCGCCGAAAGCGATTCTCCGGTCGCGACGCGCCGCGCACGCAACACATCGACGGCAGCGTTAAAGCGCGCTTGCGCTTCGACAATCGCCTTCTCGAGCCGCGCCAGATGGGCGTCGAGATCCTCGATCTCGTTGAGCGCCTTGGCGATGCGCGTTCGCTCCTTCGGCAGGTCGTCGACCAGCACGCCGAGCTTGCGCGCCGCCGCGCGCAGGGCGAACAGCCGCTCTTCAACCCGGTCAAGCTGTCCGGGTTCGAAATCGAGGCTATCGGCGGCCTGGTCCATCAGTGCCAGGGCCTCATCGGCGGCGATCAGGGTGCGATCGAGCGCATCTGCGGCCAGTGTCAGGCGTTTCAGCACCTCGTCTTCACCCACCGCACCAGCCTGGATGGCACGGGTCCGGGCGTGATCGAGCGCGCGGAAGGCCTTGACCAGTCGCTGCGACAACTGATCGCCGCCAACGGCGTCGCGCGCCTCGGTTATATCCTCCAGCGCCCGCTCGCCGGCGCCCAGCAACGCGCGTTCGGACGCCAGTTCCGCCTCTTCGCCGACCTGTGGGCTCAGACGGTCGAGTTCCTGCAAACGCGCCGTCAGTTGTTCCAGTTCCGCCTTGTCGCCTTGGGCGCGCTTGAGCAGATCGCGGTGTTCGTCCTTTAATGCCTTCAGCGCCTTGAAGGCCTCAGTTACGGCGGCACGCTCCGCAGTCGTGCCCCCATAGGAGTCGAGCATGCCCATATGGGCCCGGGCATCAAGAAGCCCGACCGTTTCGTGCTGGCCGTGCACCTCCAGCAGGCTTTCGCCCAAAGCTTTCAGCACCGCTACGCTGACCGGCTGGTCGTTGACAAAGGCCTTGGAGCGGCCATCCCGCGTCACCACCCGGCGCAGCAGAAGCGACTCACCCGGCTCGACGGCCAGGCCGCGCTCTTCGAAGAAGTCATGAAGCGGATGATTGTCCGCCAGTTCGAACTCGGCGGTGACCGAGGCCTGATTGGCGCCCGAGCGGATCAGACCGGCATCGGCGCGCGCGCCCGTAGCCAGACCTAAACTATCGAGCAGAATGGATTTACCGGCGCCAGTTTCCCCGGTCAGGACGCTCAGGCCCGGGCGAATATCCAGATCGAGCCGATCAACAAGGACAACATCGGCAATGGTCAGGCGGGTCAGCATAGGTGGCCGTCCGTTGGTTTCCGGACGACTCACACCAGTTGTCCGCAGTCAGCGCATTAAAGCGCATTTTCCGCGGAAATCAAGAACAAATAGAGAACCTTTGTATATGCGACGCCTAGACATTGGGTCGCATAAAGCTGAACCAGCCTTTTTTCTTTTTGGTATCAGGTGCTTCCGGGCCTTTTTTGCCGTTGGGGTCCGGCTTGACGGCGGGCGCATCGCCCTTCTCGGTCAGCAACTTGTAAGCCTTGGCGTACCAGCGGTCACCCGGATAGTTGTAACCGAGTACCGCGCCGACGCGCACGGCTTCGTCGTGCAGGCCCATGGTCTCATTGGCTTCGACGAGCCGATAGAGCGCCTCTGGAGTGTGGCTGGTCGTCTGGTATTCAGTGGCCACCGACTTGAAGCGGCCAAGCGCGGCCAGCGGCTGGTTATCATTGAGGTACCAGCGGCCGATTTCCATTTCCTTGCCGGCCAGTTGGTCGCGGACCATGTCGATCTTGACGCGCGCGTCGCGGGCATATTCGGTGTCCGGATAGCGGCGGACGACGTCGCCCAACAGGCCCAGGGCCGAGGTCGTATAGGCCTGGTCGCGGCCCACATCAACGATCTGTTCAAACGAGCAGATGGCCTTCATGTAGTAGGCATAGGGCGTCAATTCACTGCCCGGATACAGGTGGATGAACTGATCGGCCGCCTGGGTGGCTTCCTGATAGCTGCCGCCCTGGTAGTTGGCGTAGATCGTCATGACGATCGCGCGGCGCGACCATTCCGAATAGGGGTGTTGGCGCTGGACTTCTTCGAAGTACTGGACGGCGTCTTTCCACTGCTTGTCGTCCAGGCGTTCCATGCCTGTAGCGTACAGCAGTTCCACGGGGCGTTCTTCATAGACCAGATGCTCGGTCTTGCCCTTGCCGGCACAACCGGACAACGCTGTGACGGAAACCGTGGCCAGCAGAATCGCAGCCGCGGAGGTCTTAAGAAGCCGTACAGCGTTCACGCCAGATAACCCTTTTCCCTGGCGCCTTATACCGGCGCCTCGCCAAGATATTTTGCTCATCGCGCACGTTTCAGCAAGCGCTTAAAGTGAGGGATACATCTACACGAGGGCAAGGCCCGCGCCAACCGGAGAATTAGCCGACCTCGGCCAGATCCGCGCCGCGTGTGACGATACGGTAGCTATCCGGGGCCGACAATAGGGCGCGAACAAGGGCATTATTAAGGCCGTGACCCGCACGGATTCCTTCAAACCTGCCAATAATCGGCATGCCCAGGACGTACAGATCACCGATGGCGTCCAGCGCCTTGTGACGAACGAATTCGTCCGCGAACCGCAGGCCGCCTTCGTTCAGGATGGTGTCGCCGTCTATGACGACCGCATTGTCGAGCGAACCACCGCGCGCCAGGCCGGCCGCGCGCAGGGCTTCGACACCCTGCAGGAAGCCAAAGGTGCGCGCCGCCGCCAGTTCGGTGCGGAAGGTGTCTTCGGTGATGACCAAATCGACGGCCTGGTGGCCGATCGGGCTGTTCGGAAAGTCGATTTCAAACCGAACTTCGAAACGATCGCACGGCAAAAGCACAGCGCTCTTGTCGTCTTCAACGACTTCGACGGCTTTAAGGATTTCAATCGCCATTTGCGGCGTGCCCTGGCGGCGGAAGCCGGCCTGGTCGAGAATCTGGACGAAGGGCAGCGAAGAGCCATCCATGATCGGCACTTCGGGACCATCAAGTTCGGCATAGACGTTGTCGATGCCCATGGCGGCAAACGCAGCCATGACGTGTTCTATGGTCGAAACCGAGATGCCGGCGTCATTGGTGATGACGGTGCCAAGGCGCGTCTGGGTGACATTGTGCGCCAGCGCGGCGACGCGGTTATCCCGATCGGTGACGTCGGAACGCACGAAAACCACGCCGGTACCTGCCGGGGCCGGACGTACAACCATGCGCACCGTTGCTCCCGTATGCAGGCCGATGCCGGCGATGATCGCGGCGCGCGCCAGGGTCTGTTCGTTCTGATCAGTAACCATGTGGATGCGAAACCTGCTCCGCCCTCGCCCCCGTTGGCTGGGCATAAAAAAAGCGAGGACACCTCTGTCCTCGCCTTAATTTATAGGGGTTTCGGCGCCTGTCCTCAAACGAACTTGTATTTCCATTTGTAACGCTAACCAGAGAGGGTCTTAGTTAGCGAGGCGCCTTAAGAAAGAAGGGATTTCCAGATCGTCCTCCGCATCGGCTGAGGGCTGTTCCACCGGCTTTGCGGCCGGGCTGGCCGACGAAGCAGTCCCCTTGGCCGGGGCCGGCTGGTAGCGGTCCGCCTCGTCCTCGGCGGAAGCCTGCGAGCCTATCGGCGAGAAATCATTGCGCTGGCGCTGCGGAAACAGACCGCGCCAAAACGATTCGCGCCCCTCCTCTTCCGTGCTGAGACGGGGCGTGGGAGCGGGTGCCACAGGGCGGGGTTGCGGAGCGGCCGGTTGCTGAACCGGAGCCTGCGTGCCGTAGGCATTGGGGCGTGTGATGTTCGGACGGCTGATCTGCGGTTCGACACGCGGCGCCGGCGTGATGGCGGGCGCAGGCTGAGGCGTCGCTGCCGCCGGCAGGTCTTCCATGGCCATCGGATCGACGATCTTGCGGATCACCTGAGGTTCTTCGACAACCGGAGCCAGCGCGGGCTGAGGCGCGGGAGCCTGGGCCGCAGGAGCGGCTTCGAACAGGCTGGAACGCGGCGCCGCAGGGGCGGCAGGCGTCGACGGCGCCGCGGCAGGGGCCGGAGCGGCAGTGCGCTCGGCGGCCGGCGCAGCCGGCTGGCTGGGCGCGGGTTGCGGTGCTGGCTGCTCCTGACGCGAGGCATAGCCGAGGCCGAAGGTTGGCGCCGGCGTATTGGTCTTGACCTGGGTGGTCAGCGGGGTCTGAAGGGCTACGCCATCCATGCCGGTGGCGACGACCGAGACGCGCAGCTTGCCTTCCAGAGCCGGATCGAAGGCGGCGCCAAAGATGATATTGGCTTCCGGATCGACTTCCGAGGAGATGGCGTTGGCGGCTTCGTCGACTTCGTGCAGCGTCATGTCGAGGCCGCCGGTGACGTTGACCAGAACAGCCTTGGCGCCCTTCAGCGAGGTTTCATCCAGCAGCGGGTTCTGGATGGCGTTCTGGGCGGCCAGCAGAGCGCGGTCTTCGCCCGAAGCCTCGCCCGTACCCATCATTGCCTTGCCCATGTCGGACATGACCGAACGGACGTCGGCGAAGTCGAGGTTGATCAGGCCCGGCAGGACCATCAGGTCGGTGA
>CAMLPZ010000163.1 GCA_946482045.1 uncultured Asticcacaulis sp. | reverse complement strand
GCCTTCCAGGCCGCCGAAGCCTTTGCGGCTGAGCAGAAGAAGCCCGCGGAAAAGCCCAAGGCCGAAGCGAAGGCGAAGCCAAAGGCGGCAGCCGCCGAAGCGGAAAACCCCGATGATCCGACCGAAAGCTATGCCGCGGATTCGATCCTGAAGGCCGCAGACGCCGGTTCAGCCGCCAAGGATGCGGCAGCCGCTGCCCCGGCCGCGCCGATCTGCGCCACTTCGGTGAAAGACCTGGCCGCCCAGGCGGGCATTTCTCCCAACGAACTGAATATCCTGCAAAGCCTGGGTACGCGCCGGGCGGAACTGGACCAGCGCGAGGCGCAGCTCAATTCGCGCAGCCAGCTGATCGATGCCGCCGACAGCAAGCTCGACGCCCGGATCACCCAACTGCAGAGCCTGAAGAGCCAGATCCAGGGCCTGATCGACCAGGCCAACAAGACCTCGAGCGAAGACACGGTCCGCATGGTCAAGGTCTACGAGTCGATGAAGCCCAAGGACGCCGCCGCCGTCCTGACGGCCATGAGCGATCCTGTGCGCCTGCCGATCGTCGCCGGCATGAAGGATCGCTCGCTGGCCGCTATCCTGGGCGCCATGTCACCGGACGCCGCGCGCGACCTGACCGAAAAGCTGTCGCAGCGCATGAAGCAGGCCGATAGCCTGCAGGACAAGCTGAACAAGGCGACCGCCAGCGGCGGCGTGACCAAGGGCGCGGAAGCTGCGCCGGCCGCCACGACACCCGTCAAAAAAGGGTAATAAAAAACCGCCAACTTGCCGGACTTGTGAATTGAGCGCGTAGACCTTTGGGGTCAATGTGACCGTCGATTGTCTATGAGCGTATCTCAACCAGCAGGGAGGTAGTCATGGCGTATCAGTTCACGGCGCGTGAAGAGTTTCTCGTCAATTCGCACACCAACAGCAATCAATATTATCCCAACATCGCAGCGCTGAACACTGGTGGATTTGTTGCGGTATGGATGGACAGGAGCGGCAGTTCGGGCGACACCGATCTCAGTATACGGGCGCAAATCTACGACGCTTCCGGTGCACCGGTCGGGGGAGAATTTTTGGTCAATACCCGAACAGAAAACGTTCAATCCCTTCCGACAGTGACAGGCCTTGCCGACGGCAACTTTATTGTCACGTGGCAGGATATCTTCGACATCAACCAACCTATAATCAACATCAAGGCCCAGATATTCACCGCCACCGGCGCGAAGGTGGGGGAAGAATTTCTCGTCAATTCGGTGACGAACAGCCAACAATATTCGCCCGTCACAACCGGACTCGACAATGGCAACTTTGTCGTCAGTTGGACCGACTATAGCAAGACGCTGGGCGACAACAGCAGCTACAGTATCAAGGCGCAGATATTCTCAGCCGCAGGGGTGAAGGTCGGTGGCGAGTTCCTGGTAAATACCCAGGTGCAAGCGGGGCAAGATGAGCCTACCATAACAAAGCTCGAAGGCGGCGGATTTGTCGTTAGCTGGACTGACTCCTACGGTGATGGAACGAGCGGGAACGGAGCCGATATCAAGGCGCAGGTCTTTACGGCCTCCGGAGCAAAGCTTGGCAGTGAGTTCCGCGTCAACACCACCACGGTCAATGGACAGATTTGGCCGGCTATAAGCGGGCTGGCTGGCGGCGGGTTTGTCGCAACCTGGGTAAGCTATGTGGACCTGCCGGGCGGCGATGTAACAATGCAAGTTTTATTGCAGGTCTTCAGTGCATCCGGGGCCAAAATCGGCGGAGAAATCGCCGTTGATCCCGCGGGCGTGGGAAACCAGCTGGTACCGGACGTGGTCGCACTGGCGAGCGGTGGTTTTGTCGTAACCTGGCAGGATGATACCGAGACGGTGGCCAGTCTTTACGACGTCAGGGCTCAAATATTTGATGCAACCGGCAGCCCCGTAGGTGGCAACTTCCTCGTCAATGTCGAGACGGCGGAAACGCAGGGAGGCTCCACCATCACGAGTCTGAAGGGGGGCGGCTTCGTCATCGGCTGGACCGATTACAGCGGCACCTTGGGGGATAGCAGCGATGCCTCGGTTAAAGCGCGGATATTCGCGCCTGATCCAACCGAGGACGCCGACTTCCTGACCGGGACGCCAGGCGCCGACTCGATCGAAGCCCTGGGCGGCGGCGATACGGTGGATGGTGCCAACGGCCACGATATTCTCCGGGGCGGAGACGGCGCGGACAGTCTCTTTGGCGGCCTACTCAACGACTTGTTGGTCGGCGACGACGGCAACGACTCGCTCTATGGCGGCGCGGACACCGATACGCTACGCGGCGAAGACGGCGATGACCTCCTGTCAGGTGGCGCCGGTGGCGATTCCCTGAACGGCGGAGCGGGTAACGATACGATTCTTGGCGGAGCACGCTGGGACTCGCTGGTAGGCGGGCAGGGCAATGACTGGCTGGATGGCGGCATCGACAACGACCAGATGTTCGGCCTGGCCGGCGACGACACCTACGTCGTCGATCACGTCGGTGACCGTATTTACGAAGTGCCCGATGAAGGCAACGATACCGTCCGGTCTTCGATCGACTTCGCCTTGACACCCAATGTCGAGGCCCTGATCCTGACCGGCACGGCGGACCTCAGCGGCACGGGCAACGGCTTGAGCAACAGCCTGAACGGCAATACCGGCAATAACGTGCTGGAAAGTGGGCTTGGCAATGACAGCCTTTATGGCTGGGACGGCAATGACAGCCTGTCGGGCGGCAACGACCACGACCGCCTGTCCGGCGGCAATGGCGCCGACACCCTGACCGGTGGCCACGGCCAGGACGTGCTGGGCGGCGGCGCGGGCGCGGACGATTTCGTCTTTGCGTCGGTCGCGGTCAATGGCCACGACCACGTTGTCGATTTCGTCCATGGCGTCGACCGTCTGGTGTTTTCAGGCGCGGACTATGGCTTTGCCAGCGGCCATGTCCTGACAGCCTCGGAATTCACCGCAGGTAGTGCGGCGGTCGGTGCGTCGGCCCAGTTTGTCTGGGACGCCGCCGGACAGCGCCTCTATTGGGACGCGGACGGCGACGGCGCCGGGGCGGCTTTCGAAATCGCGCTCATAAGCAATGGCGCGGTCGTGACGAAGGACGACCTGGCCTTCGTCTGACGTCAGGCGGTGGGCCCAATTTTCTCGCGACGGGCGGCGGTATGGAACAGCCAGGCCGAGAGCAGCCAGACGGCGATGAAGGCAGCGTCCAGTGGTACGGTGAAATAGCCGGATAAGACGGCGGTCGCCGAGACGAGGCCTTGCGCCATCGCCATGACGACGAGCGCGATGGCCATGCCCTGCGGCTTAAGCCGGGCCAGGATGGCGCCCGCCGCGCCTACGCCTAGGACGCCTGCATACATCAGGTTGGCCGGATTGTCCTCCGAGCCGATAATGCCGACCGCCAGGTTCATCCAGATGAGGACGAAGCCCGCGACCAAAGCGAGGCCGAAACCCAGCCGGTAGAACGGGCTGCGTGACATCCGCGTCGCCAGTTCGAGCAGGCCGCATACGCTCAGCAGCATGGCGCCGAACACGGCAAAGTCGAACGTATCCCAGTCCATCTCCCTGGTGAACTGCATGGCGATCAGCGGCGTCAGCCATAATCCGAATGCGGCCACCCATACGGCGACTTTCCAGCGGTCGCGCCCGCCTTGTACGTTTTCCATTATCATTGCCTCCAGTATTGATGAGGCCTGATTCCTATCGTGACGCCGGGTGAGCGGCATGAGCGCGGTCTGAGCAATTGCTGAACAGTGTCGAACCTGGATTTTATGCAGTTCATTAACTTACATTAAACGCCAATTAGGCATGTTCGGCGGTGATGAACCGTGCCCGCAAACCCTCTTTGGACGGCCTAGCTCCCGAAACCGGGGGACTGGAGGCTACGCGCGGAAAGCTGAAGTCATCCGCCACCTCGACACCGATGTCGCTTGGCCGGGCGCTGGGAGCGACGGCGGCCCTGGTGGCGGCCGCCAGTTTCAGTCTCGCCGGCCTCGCCATCGGCGATCCGCTTAATCTCAATATCGCTCCGCGCGCCGAAGTCGATATTCGCATCGGCCGCAACGCCCAGTCCGGACGCATTGAAATCTACGGCAGTGTCGGTTCAAAGGCGTCGGTTCGCCGCCAGGACGGGCAGATCGTCATCCGATTGCCGGGCAGCCTGAAGCCCGATCTCGGCGACATGCGCGCCAATCCGCCGATCGGCATCGCCGGCGTGAACGTCAAGAACGATGCGCGCGCCACCGAGCTGTGGCTGAAGGTGGTCGAGGGCTATGAGACGCGCTTTGGCCGGGCAGACGGCGCCGTCTTCGTCCAGATCGACCCGGACAAGTCGAAACAGGACCTGGCGAAACAGGCGAAGACCGGATCGGTCAGCGTCAGCCTCCAGGACATTCTGGCCGCCGACGCCAAGAAGCTCGAAAAGCCCGCCGCCGAAGCCGCCAAGCCCGCGCCCCAGGTCCTAGTCGAGGTCGCGAGCAATGAGGGCGGGCGCGACATCGCCTTCGCCTTCCCAGGGCCGGTGGCTTCGGCCGTGTTTCGGCGCGGCGAGTCGGTATGGATCGTCTTCGACGGCGAGGCCGACCTGCGCCTGCCGGCCGAACTGAAGGACGGCGCCGTCGTT
This sequence comes from uncultured Asticcacaulis sp., assembly GCA_946482045.1. The sequence continues at coordinate 4,674 of CAMLPZ010000163.1, read as the reverse complement.
CAGGACGTGCAGTGGACGCGCAATGACGGCTTCACCGCCATGCGGCTCAAGGCGCCATCGACCGGCAGCCTTTCGGTCAACAGCGACGGCATGACCTGGCGCGTGCGGCTGGGCGGCAAGGCGCTGGACAACAAGGCATCGCAGGGCGCGATCATCCGCGACGATTCGACCGGCGTGCCCAGCCTCAACGTCAACATGGCGGGCGTCACGCGCGTCGCCTGGATCCGCGACCCCAGCGTCGGCGACCGCATGGCGGTGATTACCGCGCGCGGTCCCGTGAAAAACATGGCCGCCACGCGCCAGACCCTGGAGGCGACCCTGTCGTCGACGGCGCAGGGTGTGGTCGTCGAGCGCATGACGCCCGACGTCAAGGTAAAGGTCGACGGCGACCTGATTGAAATCTCGCGGCCCGACGGCCTGACCCTGTCGCCGCTCGATCCCAACGCCAAGCCAAACGATTCCAAGCTCGAATACAAGAACGCCCTGTTCGCCAGCCTGATGAACCCGGACTGGTCGGCCAAGCCCGAGGAAGGCTTCCTGCCACGTTACAGCGCGCTTCAGGTGGCGGCGGCCGATGAAGCGCAATTGGGGGCCGCCGGTCCGAACACGGCGCGACTGGCCCTGGCGCGCTTCCTGGTCGGCCAGGGCATGCATTACGAAGCCCAGGGCGTGCTCAACATGCTGACGCGGCAGAATCCGCGCTCGCTCGACGATCCGCAGGTACGTGGGCTGCGCGTCGCCGCCAAGATGTTGACCGGGCGTTACGCCGACGCCAAGGCCGACCTCAGTTCACCGCAACTGTCGGCCGATCCGGCGGCGCGTCTGTGGGAAGGCTATGCCGAATATAAGGCAGGCAACTTCGCCGACGCCGTCAAGGACTTCCAGGCCGGCCTCAAGGCCATGGACCAGTTTCCGGTGGAATGGCGCATGAAGTTCGGCGCCGCCTATGCTGACGCGTCGAAGCATCAGAAAGACCTGAAGACGGCCGACAAGATGATCGTCTACGCCGTCAATCAGGATGGCACGCCATTGCAGAAACTGGCCGCCTATGCGGTCTATGGCCAGATCATCGAGGCGTCGGGCGACAAGCGCCGCGCCTTGAACGTCTTTGAGGCCGTGTCGCGCGCGTCGGATGATGCCATCGCGGCGCCGGCCATGATGAATGCCGCCCGGTTGAAATACGAACTCGGCAAGGCCAGGGCCGACGAGACTCTTAAGACGCTCGACTCCCTTCGTTTCCGCTGGCGCGGCGACGGCACCGAGCTCCAAGTCATCGGCAGCATGGGCCAAATCTATCTGAGCCAGGGCCGCTATCGTGATGCGCTCCAGGTTCTGCGTACCGCCGGCAAGCAGTTCGGCAACAACCCACAGGCGGTGCAGATCCAGGACACGCTCAACCAGTCGTTCCGTAACCTCTTCCTGGGCGGCATGGCCGACGGCTTGCAGCCGGTCGAAGCGCTGGGTCTGTTCAACGATTTCCGCGAACTGACTCCCGTCGGCACCGACGGCGACCAGATGGTGCGCAAGATCGTGCGCCGGCTCGTCGATGTCGACCTGCTCAGTCAGGCGGCGGAGCTTTTGCAGTACCAGATCGACAATCGCCTCGACGGCGTGGCCAAGTCGGCCGTGGCCGCCGACCTGGCCGCCATTCATTTGATGAACAGGGCGCCGGAAAAGGCGCTGCAGGCCTTGTGGAAGACGCGGACGACGTTGCTGCCCAAGACGATCGCCACCGAACGCCGGGTGCTGGAGGCACGAGCCCTGCTGCAACTGGGCAAGCCGGAAGAAGCGCTGGAGGTCCTGGGCAAGGACTCAACGCCCGACGCCGACGACGTCCGCGCGGACATATATTGGGCGCAGCAGGATTGGCTGAGGGCCGCCGCCATCCTGGAACGCCGGCTGGGCGACCGGTTCAAGAAGGACGCGGCCCTGAGCCTCAGTGACGAGGGCAGGGTGATCCGTGCCGGGGTCGCCTATAGCCTCCTGAAAGACCAGAAGGGCCTGACCCGAATGTCCGAGCGCTGGCTCAAATTCGCCGGCACGGCGTCGTCGCCCGACGCCATGCGCGTGGCCCTGGCGCCGCTCGACGGCGGTGACCTGACCGGCCGCGATTTTGCCGCCGCCGCCGCCGCGACCGACAGCTTCGCGGGCTGGGTATCCGGCATGAAGAAACGGTTCCGTGAAAAAGGTGCCCCTGCGCCCGCCGCACCGGCCGCGAAGACCGCGTGACGATCTACTTCTATTCCCAGACCGATCCTTACGGCGAGTTCTCCAACTTCTCGCCGCATGGCGTCGAAATGGACGGTCGCTGGTGGAAGACGGTCGAGCACTATTTCCAGGCGCAGAAGTTCGATGATGTCGCCTATCGCGAGCGGATCGCCAAGGCTTCGACTCCTAAGGATGCCAAGGCGCTGGGCCGGACGCGCAATATCGCCATCCGGACGGACTGGGACATAGTGCGTGACGAAGTAATGGCGGCCGCCGTGCGCAAAAAATTTGAAACGCACAAGGCGCTGGCTGAGCTACTTCTGGCCACAGGCGACGCTCCGCTGGCCGAAGCGGCGCCCGGCGACTACTACTGGGGTATTGGCGCCGACGGCAGCGGCGAGAACCGCCTTGGCAAAATCCTGGAACGTGTGCGCGCTGGACTAAGGGGAGTGTGATCACATCTTTGTTACCTTTGTCCGGTTTCGCTTCAAGCGGATCAGGCATCCATGTATTATATCTTCGTTCCCAAGAGCTACAACGGGAATGTTGAATAGAAAGATACTGATCGTTTAGTTGAAATGAGCATAGCCGCAAGAGAATGCGCGGCGTCCCAGTCGAAATCTCGGCTCCAGCCCATATTTGCTTTATACGCGATCAAGCCTCCGGAAATCTGACCTCAAGACACTCTCGTTAAGAGAGCGCGCATCTTCCTGCGTTATCTTCCATCGCAACGCAAAGAAGGAGCGGGCCGCAAACGGTCCGCATGAGGGACATCTATGAATAACAATCTGAAAATGCCGTTTCGCTTTCCCGCCAAGCTCGGCAGCATCGGCGCCATCGCTGGCGTGCTGCTTATCGCTGGTATCAGTCTGGTATCGTGCGGGCAGACCATCCAGCCCGGCAATGTCGGCGTGAAAATCCGCACACTTGGCCCGAATGCCGGGGTCGATGCCGCGGCGCTGCCATCGGGCTGGCACGTCAACCTGGTGGGCGAACGCATCGTCGAGTTTCCGGCCATCCAGCGCACCTATACCTATACGCGTGAGCAGGACGAGCGCGGGCCAGAAAACGAGGAGATCAACTTCTCGGACAACAACGCCTTGCCGATGACTGCTGACGTGCAGTTGGTCATGCGTATCGATCCGTCCAAGGCACCAGCGCTTTACAAGCGCTATCGCCTGAGCTTCGACCAGATGTTCGAAGGCCCGATCCGCAACGACGTGCGCTCGGCGATCGCGGCTGAAACCGAACTGGTCAGTGTTGAGTACCTGTATCGTGGCGGCCGCCAGGCCGTGATCCAGAAGGCGCTGGCCCGCGTCAATCGCAAGTGGGAGCCGCAGGGCGTCAATATCAGTCAGCTCGACTGGATCGGCACCATTCGCTATCCGCAGGTCATCCTCGACTCGATCCAGGCCAAGACCAAGGCGGACGCCGATGCCGCAGCCGCCCAGGCCCAGGTCGCCGTTGCCAAGGCCCAGGCCGACGCCAAGATCGAAGAGGCGCGGGGCCAGGCTGAGTCGAACCGCCTGCTGGCTCAGTCGATCTCGGCCAGTCCGGGCGTGGTGCAATTGCGCGCGATCGAAAAGTGGGACGGCAAACTGCCGACCACCACCGGCGGTGCCGTGCCCTTCATCGACGTCAGCAACCGGTAATACGAGAGGAGGAGGGGCCTTGTGCCCCTCTCCTTTTGCGATAATCTCCCTTAAACTTAAAGGAGGGGACTTATGAAACTGTCGATCGATTTTGCCTTTGCAGGCTTCGATATTATTAAGAAGAATCCAGTGGCGGTTCTTCTGTGGGGCGTCGCTGCCATGGTATTCGGCCTGTTGGCTTCCGTGCTGATGGTCGCCATGGCCGGGCCGGCGATCATGGCGCTTCAGGCCCAGAGCGAGACGCCAGCAACGGATCCATCGCAAGTCTTTGGACAACTTGGGGCAATGGCGCCCGGTTGGCTCCTGGCAATGGTTATCGGCCTGCTGTCCGCCGCCATTATCCAGTGCGCCGTTTTCCGTAGCCAGTTGCGCCCCAGCGAGGGCGGCTTTGGCTTCATGAAATTTGGCGGCGATGAAATCCGGCAGGTCGTCGTGACGATACTGTATTTCCTGGCCCTGATGGTCTTCTATATCCTGTTTGCCATTGTGATCGGCATACTTGGCGCCGCGACCGTTTCCCTCGGCGAGGCAGGTGGCATTGCCATGATTTTCGTTGTGATCGCAGCGATCTTGGCCTTCTTCTATATCATAAGCCGTTGGTCGCTTGTGCTGGTGCAAAGTTATGATGAGAAGAAGATCAATATCTTCGGCAGCCTGAAACTGACGAAGGGCGCCGGCTGGACACTGTTTTTTGGCTATTTCCTGCTTGGCATTGTCCTGATCATCGCCATGATCGTCATCTATGCCGTTCTGTTCGGCGTCACCATGGGCGCCAGCCTGGGCAGTGGCGGAGACCTGGTCTCGGCACTCCAGA
>CAMLPZ010000162.1 GCA_946482045.1 uncultured Asticcacaulis sp. | reverse complement strand
GATCAGCCGGTCCTGTTTCTATGGAGGCAGGCAGGGCGAAAGTCCGTTGAACCTTGTCCTGATGCGGCTGATCGACGAACAGTTCATGGAGACACCGTTTTATGGTAGCCGACAGATGGCGCGTCACCTCAAGCGCCAGGGCTACGATGTCGGCCGCAAGCGCGTCCGGCGCCTGATGTCCAGGATGGATTTGCAGGCGATCTACCAGAAGCCCAAAACGACGGTGCGCCATCCGGAGCATCGCACCTATCCCTATCTTCTGCGCGGTTTGGTCATCGACCGGCCAAGCCAGGTCTGGTGCGCTGACATCACCTACATACCCATGCGCTGCGGTTTCCTGTACCTCGTCGCCGTCATGGACTGGTTCAGCCGCAAGGTTTTGGCCTGGCGGCTCAGCAATACGATGGATGTCGAGTTCTGCATTGCGGCCTTGGAGGAAGCAATGACGAAACACGGCCGGCCGGACATCTTCAATACCGATCAAGGCAGTCAGTTCACCAGCCCCAGGTTCACGGAAGCGTTGCGTGACGCCGGCGTCCGCCTGTCCATGGACGGACGGGGACGCTGGCTCGACAATGTTTTTATCGAAAGGCTCTGGCGCTCGCTGAAGTACGAGTGCGTCTATCTCCACGCCTTTGAGACCGGATCGGAGGCCCGGCTTGGCATCGGCAAGTGGATCGAATACTACAACCAACACCGGCCTCATTCGACACTCGGCGGGCAGACACCCGACGAGATTTACCTCGGGATCGGAATGACAAGGAAAGCGGCATAATTACACCTCAGGCATAAGCTTAGCTCAGCCGCAAACCTGTCCGTGAAACCGGGACCACCTCAGGTCAAACGCATGATATCGCTAGACAAGCGATATCATGCGCTACCAAAGTCGCGCTCGAGCCACTCTTCCAACTCAGGAGAATAGATATCCTCTTAAGTTACCGTCGCGCAAAGGCTCATGAGAGCGAACTCAAACACCTCGCCCGGTATCGTCCCCACCCTCGAAAATAAAGCCGGTCGGCCAACAGTGTCCCAGACGAATTGCGCAAAGGATCCCACAAATGGGCCGCCGACAGTGCATGACCCGCCGCCCAGGTACCGGGTATGCCTGCCTTCCAAGTGTGTCGCCCGCACCAGAACCGGAGAATGAATCTCAGGACCTGCGATTAAGATTTGTGGCTTGAAGGAGACATCGAATCGTAGAGTTGGAGGGACGACCGCGCCATGCTCAAAACCGTCGAAATCGGCGCATACTAACCGGCCTCCGACAAACTCGGCGTGGTTCACTGCGCATTCTCTGGTCCTCTTATAGGAGGGCCACAGCCAACTTTAAACTGGATCAAATCTACGGGCCGAGGTCGAACCGTACCTGTGGTGCTTTTTTTTACCCGGCCTGTTCATATGCGCTGAAATTTGATCCGGGAATTTCAAAAAGAGTTCTCAATGAAAACTATCGGCACGCCCGGATCAGTTATCAGCGCCAACTGGTAGATTTCACATCCGACAATGTTTTTATAGACAAATAAGCCAAATTTGATATGACAAATATATGAATTGGTAAGCACACACAAACGCCCAGCGATTGTCCATCCGGAATGCGGGGCTATTTGGGGGATTGCGTTTGTAAATGGTTCCACTGAAGCCCTTCCCCTACATTGTCGGTGTGGACGGCGGCGGAACACGCTGCCGGGTGCGGCTGCAATCCGCCGACGGGCGCGTCCTGGCCGAAAGCGAAAGCGGACCCGCCAATATCCGCCTGGGCCTCGACCTGGCCTGGTCTCACATCGCCGAGGCGATCGACGCAGCATTGCAGGCGGCGGGCCTGACACGTGACATCCTGCCGGTAACCGCGGCGGGTCTTGGCCTGGCCGGCGTCCTGACCGAAAAGGATGCCGACGAGACACGCGCCTGCGCCTTGCCTTTCGGGGCCGTAACCGTCGCCAGCGATGCCCACATCGCCTGCCTGGGGGCCTTCGCCGGCGGCGACGGCGCGATCCAGATCGCCGGCACGGGCAGCTGCAGCTACCTCATTGCCAACGGCCAGGGCCGCCAGATCGGCGGCTGGGGCTTTGCCCTTGACGAGCGTGGTTCGTCGGCTGCACTTGGGCGCGATGCCGTCAAGGCGGCATTGAACGCGCTGGACGGCCTGAGCCCCGAAAGTCCGCTGACCCAAGCCGTGATCGCCCTGTTCGGCGGCGGCGCGGCCGCTGTCGACTGGTCGGAAAGCGCGACACCGGCGCAATATGGCGGCCTGTCCCCCATGGTGTTCGACTATGCCCGGCAGGACGATCCGGTTGCCCGGTCTCTGCTCGGCATCCTGGCTGGCGATATCGACGGCTATATTCGCCATCTCGTTTCGCTCGGCGCGCCGGGCGTCTGTCTGATAGGTGGCCTCGGCCAGCACATCCGGCCGTGGCTGGCGGCGGACGTCGCAAACTGCCTGCGTGAACCACGCGGCGATCCTCTGGGCGGCGCGATCCTGCTGGCCACCGGCCGGGACGTCCGGCAAAGGCAGTCCACATGACGGCCCTGCTCGAAATCTGTGTCGACACGCCGGAGGGCCTGATTGTCGCGACCCGCTACGGCGCCGACCGTATCGAACTGTGCGCCAGCCTTGGCGTCGGCGGACTGACGCCCAACCTCGGCCTGATGCGCATGGCCGCAGCAACAGGCTGTCCGACACGAGCCATGATCCGCCCCCGCCAGGGCGACTTCATCTATACCGAGGCCGAAGCCTCTGTCATGCTGCACGATATCGATGCCGTCGCCATGATGGGCCTGGAAGGGGTGGTAATCGGCTGTAATCATGCCAATGGCGCGCTGGACGTTGCCTTGCTCGAGCGCCTGGCGCACCACGCCCGTGCACTCGCGCTGAAGCTGACCCTGCACCGCAGTTTCGACCTGGTGCCGGATCAGCTCGAAGCTCTTGCGATCGTGCAGTCGCTGGCGATCGATGCGGTCCTGACCTCGGGCGGCGCGGACACCGCCATGGCCGGTACGGAGGCCATCTCGCGGCTGGTGGCAGCCAGCGCTCTGCCCGGTGGCGGCGCGACCGAGATCATCGCGGGCGTCGGCGTCACGGCCGATACGGTCAGCGACATCATCCGCCTTACCGGCGTCAAGGCGGTCCACGCCTCGTGCAGCCGCGTAGAACCCAGCCCCGACACGGACGCCGTCCGTTTCGGCTTTGCCGATCCCGACCTGCGTCAGACCGATCCCCGGCTTGTGACGCTGCTCAGTAATGCCGTACGACGCGCGCCAGCCGCGGCCGCGGCTGGTCGCTGATTAGATCGGAATGATTTTAAATGGAAGCAATCATTCCGATCTAAATTTTTGTTTTGTCGCGATATTTGAGGCGAAAACCGCTCACACTTTTCGCCATATCGCTCCAGAAGGAGACGTCATGACATTCTTCTCGGCCATAGATAGTTCGGAACCGCGTCATGGCCCCCTGTACATGCAGGTCGAGCGCATCCTGCGCGACGGCATTCGCAACGGCGAATATGCCGGCGACGCTGCTTTGCCAACCGAACGTGCCCTGGCGGAAAAGTATGGTGTGTCGCGCCTGACGGTCCGCAAGGCGTTGTCGGACCTTGAACGCGAAGGCCTGCTTGTGCGCCGCCGTGGCGCCGGCACCTTCATAGCGTCACGGCCCGCGGCCGCCAATGGTGGCTTCTCCTTCACCGAGAATATCATGAAGAACAGCCCGGATGCCCGCAGCGTCTGGCTCATGACGGAAAGCGGGACCGTTTCCGCCGACGAATCCATGATGCTGGGCCTGGCGCCCGGCGCGCGCGTCCATCGCCTGAAGCGGGTGCGCTATGCATCCGATACGGCCGTTGGTGTCGAGGTGACCCTGGTGCCGCAATATCCCGGCAAGGGTGCGCTGGACGTCGCCGAATCGCTTGAGGACACCCTTAGGGCCTGCGGGATGACGCCTGTGCGCGCCCTCCAGCGTCTGCGCGCCGTCCCCCTGCAATCCTTTGAGGCCGATCTCCTGGGCGTCCCCGCCGGCGTCCCGGGCTTCCTGATCGAACGCCGCAGCTTCCTCGACGACGGTCGCACCGCTGAACTGACAAAAGCCTGGTATCGCGGGGATATGTCCGACCTGATGGCGGAAATCACCCTGTCCTAGGCGGTCCGCGCAGGCGTTCCGGTAAAAAACATGTACGGGGAGACTTTACCTGTCATTATTGGAGTTGATGCAATAGTACCAACTGTCATATGTGAAATAACACGTATGTATGTTTGGTCATATCAACGCATCATTTCAGTCGTGAGTCGGGAGCCTCCATGTCGTCAACCAAGCGTGCGCCAGCCGAACCGGGCGCCAAGGCTGCAAGCCTTTATCTCCAGTTGCAGGATACGCTAAGGGACGCCATCACCAGCCGCAAGCTGGCACCGGACGCCGCCATTCCGACCGAGCGCGAGCTGGCCGAGGAGTTCAATGTCTCGCGGATCACCGTGCGCAAGGCGGTCGACGGACTGGTCTACGAGGGCCTTCTGACGCGCCGTCAGGGCGCCGGCACCTTCGTCAACAAGCGCGTCGAAAAGAGCTATTCCAAGATGTCATCCTTCACGGAAGACATGATTTCGCGCGGCCGCGTGCCCTCAAGCAAGTGGCTGTCGAAGTCGGCGGGCCTGGTCAATCCGGAGGAGGCGCTGGCCATGGGCCTGTCGCCCGGAACCACGGTCTTCCGCTTTAACCGCATGCGTTTTGCCGACGGCACTTCGATGGGGCTCGACTACGCCACCGTGCCGGCCAACTGCCTGCCGTCGCTCGATGCCGTCACGAACTCGCTCTATGAGGCGCTTGAAGCCGCCGGCACGCGTCCGGTCCGCGCCCTGCAACGCCTGCGCGCCGTGGCTTTTAACGCCGAACAGGCACAGCTTTTGGACATCCCCGTCGGCTCTCCCGGCCTGCTGATCGAACGGCGCGGCTTCCTGGCGGATGGCCGCCCGGCGGAATACACACAGTCCTATTACCGTGGCGACGCTTACGACCTGATGTCCGAATTGAGCCACATCGCTTAAATTTTCATAAGAAAAATTGTTTTTATCGTTGCCAATCTCGATGGTCGCGGTAAGTTGTCATGACCAATTTGACCGGCGCTGCAATACCGGGACACAGGGGAATGGACATGACGAGTTTCACGCGACGCCACCTCATCCTGGCCGGGACCGCAGCGACCTTAAGCGCGCCGCTACCGGCGCTTGCCGCCGGTGGCGCACCTAAGGCCTATGGCGCCACGCCGTCACCGCGCCAGTACCGGTGGCACAACCGCACGGCCTACGCCTTCGTCCATTTCACCATCAACACCTTTACCGACAGGGAATGGGGCTATGGTGACGAGAGCGTCGACCTGTTCAACCCGACCGATTTCAGCGCCGACCAGATCGTCGAAGCGGCCAAGGCCGGCGGCCTGACCGGCCTGATCCTGACGGCGAAACATCATGATGGCTTCTGTCTGTGGCCCAGCGCCTATACCGAGCATTCGGTGAAAAACAGTCCCTACAAGAACGGCAAGGGCGACATCGTCGGCGAGATGGCGCAGGCCTGCAAGCGCCACGGCCTGGCCTTTGGTGTCTACCTCTCGCCTTGGGACCGCAACCACGCCGAATACGGCCGCCCGGCCTATGTCGAATATTACCACAATCAATTGCGCGAGCTGACGACGCAGTACGGCAAACTGTTCGAAGTCTGGTTCGACGGCGCCAATGGCGGCGACGGCTATTACGGCGGCGCCCGCGAGGCTCGCCGTATCAACGGCGCCACCTATTATGAGTGGGACAAGGTCCGCGCCATCGTGCGCAAGAACCAGCCGGACGCCGTCATGTTCGCCGATGCGGATATGGATGTGCGCTGGGTCGGCAACGAAGAGGGGCACGCCGGCGATCCGTGCTGGCCGACCGTCGACGCGACGCCCTACACCCAGGAAAAGGGCAATAAAGGCGTACGCGGCGGTGCGATCTGGAATCCTGCCGAAACCAATGTCTCGATCCGGCCGGGCTGGTTCTGGCATGCCGACGAACAGCCCAGAACGCCGGCCAACCTGACCAAGGTCTATTTCGAGTCGATTGGCCGCGGCACGACCCTGCTGCTCAACCTGGCGCCGGACCGCCGTGGCCGCGTGCCGGACGCCGATGTCGCCTCGCTGAAGGCCTGGAAGGCGATCATCGATAAAACCTTTGCCCGCAACCTCGCCACCGGCGGCACGGTCACCGCCTCCACGGCCTTCGGCAACGGTTACGCCGCCGCCAATATCCTCAAGCCGGGCAAATTCTGGGCAGCGAAGGACGACGACCGCACGGGCGCTTGGGCGGAAATCGCCCTGCCGGCCGTGCGGACCTTCGATGTTATTCGTTTCTCAGAAGACATCCGGCTCGGCGTCCGCGTCGATGATTACGCCGTCGACGTCTTTGACGCCAAGGGCTGGCGCGAAGTCGCCCGACATACATCGATTGGTCATCAACGCCTGATACGGCTGCCCGCGCCTGTAACGGCCTCTAAGGTCCGCCTGCGTATCCTGACGGCAGCGGCCTCGCCGGTGATCGGTAATTTCGGCTTGTTCCTCATGCCACCGGTCCTCGAAGAGCCCATTGTCCGCCGCGACGCCAAGGGCATGGTCACCCTGACGGCCACGGCGGCTGGACAGGGCCTGTTTTATACCATCGACGGCGGCGAGCCTGGCGCCAGCGCGACAGCCTATCAGACGCCCTTCGGCTTGACGCGGGGCGGTGTCGTCAAGGCTATAGCCCGTGACGAACGGACAGGTGTGACAAGCGCGGCGACAACCGTCGAATTCGACGTGTCGCCGGCAAATTGGACCGTCGTCAAATCCAATATCGACACGCCCGACGCACTGCTTAAGGGCGAGACTTTCTTCGGACCTGACGGTCAGCCGATCGAAGCCATCATCGATCTTGGCGAGACACTCGACATAAAGGGATTCGTCCTGGCCCCGCCCGTACAGAACATTTCGCTCGGCATCGATCGCGTCAACCGCATGGGGCCACCGGCCGGCTACGAAGTCTGGGTCAGCGCCGATGGCGCACAGTGGGGCGACATGTCAGCCCATGGCGAATTCTCGAACATCGCGGCCAACCGGACCGGACAGCGCATACGCTTTGCCTCACCGAAGACCGGCCGCTATGTCCGTATCCGCCTGCCGCACGCCGTGCAGGACAAGCCGGTGATCGCCGTCGGTAAAATCGGCATTATTACCCGTTAAGCAGAACCAACATGTCCCATTTCTCCGCCGACCGCCGTCAGTTCTTCCGCATGACCGCCGCCACCGCCGCGGTCACCGCCCTGCTGCCGGGCCTCAGCCAGGCCGCCGACAGCCAGTCCATAAGCCCGGTCTATCCGCTCAACGCGCCGGGTGAGGCTTGGGACGTCTTCAAGGTCTATGATCCCGAGACCGATCCGTCAGCGCCGTTTTACCGTTCGCACGTCAAGCGCGCCGCCCGCATCGCGCCACTCAACGCGACTCAGGCGCAGCCGGGCCTGAAGCCCGAGGTTTCCGCCGCGACACTCTTCGCGGCCTACCTGACCCTGGAAGGCCCGGACGAGGACCTCAACCGCGAACGCTACCAGACGGGCGCGAAAAGCCGCCCGCACGTTGAGCGTTTCTGGCAATATCTGGACGTCGTCGTCGGCTGGAACACAACCGGCCTGGTGCCCAATCCGGCCATGGTCGACGCCGCCCATCGCAACGGCGCCATTTGTTTGGGGTGCATCTTCCAGCCCGATGTGCGCATGTTCAACGGCGCCGATCTGACCCGCCCTGAAGTCGCCAAAAAGCTGGTCAAGCTCTGCCAGTATTTCGGGTTTGACGGCTATTTCGTCAATTTCGAGAGCTATACGGCCAAAGACGCCCGCGCCATCCAGGACCTGATCGCCGACATGAAGACGGCGGCGGCGCAGGCGGGCTTACGCGACTTCCATATCCAGTATTACGACGGTTATACCGATGTGAAATCCGTTTGGCCGGGGCCGCCGCACGTCGATGGCACCGAGCGCAAGGCATCGGAACCGCGCGCCGACTCGATGATGATCGACCAGGGCTGGAGCAATTACGGCCTGACGCGCGGCTGCTGTTCGGGCCACGCCCTGAGCGAACTGGCCGATCCGGCAAAGACTGGCGGCGGCTATGAGCAAAATGACATCTATTACGGTCTGCAACTCTATCCCGGCCCCGGCTATATGGGCCTGGTGGCGCCGCGCGTCATTACGCCGAATGGCGGCCCGTCGCAGGGCGGTCTTCAGATCTACAGCGTCGAGGACGGACTGCGCAAAATGCGCCGCGCCCGCGTCGATCAGTTGAAGGCGCTGAAAAACCCGACAGCGACCGACCGCACCGAACTGCTCAGCCTGACCGACCCCAATCTGGTGCGCAAAAGCTGGTACCGCCTGCATCAGAGCTTCTGGTCCGGCAAGACGGGCAGCCCGGCCAATGGCAATAACCCGACCCCGGCGCAACTGGCCATCTATGGCAATGCCGAACGCCGCAAGGTCTATACCGACTATCAGGCGCCCGGCCAGGCCAGCGACCAGCTTCGCCTGCCGATCACCTATGGCGTCGCCAACTTCATCGTCGAACGCTCGGTCGTGGGCACCCTGCCCTTCGTCACGCGCTTCAATACCGGCGAAGGCGCGCGCTTCTTCCACGAGGGCGTGCAGACGGGTGGGGCCGCATGGTTCAACCTCGGCATCCAGGATATCCTGCCAAGCTGGGCGTGGTGGACCAAGGGTGCAACGCTCGACGTCGATTACGACTTTACGGATGCGTGGGACGGCGGCTCTTCGCTGCGCGTTGCCGGTACGCTCGATCAACCGACCGAGGTGCGGCTCTATAAGACTGAGGTGGCGCTGTCGGCATCGTCTACGGTCGGCCTGGTCTACAAGGGCGGCACCAAAGGTCGCATGAAGGTCGGCCTCAGCTTCAAGGATGCGCCGACGCAGGTTGAGTGGGTCGATGTTTCGGGTGGCAAGGCGCTGAAAAACGGCTGGCTGCGCTGGAACCAAGCCCTTGGTAAGTTCGCCGGCCGGACGTTGGTGACCGTATCGCTCGGCTTTGAAGGTACGGGCGCGTACGCGGTCAACATCGGGGAGCTGTCGTTAAGCGATGCGCCAGTGGCGGCACCTACCGCACCGCAAGGCTTCCGCATTGAAAAAGCGCGCGTCCTTTCTGGCGGCAAGTCTGCCGAACTGCGCCTGCAATGGACGGCGGATGCGGCTGTCGATGCCTATGACCTGTTTGCTGACCGTGTCTGGCTCGGCCGGATCAGCGGCAACGCCTACTATGTCGCCAACCTGGCGCGCGGAAAGTCAGCGGCGACAGTGATTTCGCTGACGCCTTTAACCAGAGGCGCAACACCGGCGCCATCAGCGACGACTATCTTCAATTGGGCTTAAAGGAAGATCCCCTTCCGTCATTTGCTCCGCAAATGA
>CAMLPZ010000161.1 GCA_946482045.1 uncultured Asticcacaulis sp. | reverse complement strand
ATGTCTCTTCAGACCCTGAAGGACAAATCGCCCACCGACCTTCTCACCTTTGCCGAAAACCTCGGCGTCGAGAATGCCTCGAACCTGCGCAAGCAGGACATGATGTTCGCGGTCCTGAAGGCGCTCGCCGAAGAAGGCGTTGAAATCACCGGCTCCGGCGTCGTCGAAGTGCTCCAGGACGGGTTCGGCTTCCTGCGTTCGCCCGAAGCGAACTATCTGCCGGGCCCCGACGACATCTATGTTTCGCCCCAGCAGATTCGCCGTCACGGCCTGCGCACTGGCGATACGGTCGAAGGCCCGATCCGCAGCCCGCGCGAAGGCGAACGCTACTTCGCTCTGCTCAAGATCCAAACGATCAATTTCGAAGACCCTGAGACCATCCGTCACAAGGTCCACTTCGACAATCTGACGCCGCTCTATCCTGAACAGCGTTTGTGGATGGAAATCGAAGACCCGACCCTTAAGGATCGTTCCGGCCGTATCATCGACATCGTGGCGCCGCTCGGCAAAGGCCAGCGTTGTCTGATCGTCGCCCCGCCGCGCGTCGGCAAGACGGTCATGTTGCAGAACATCGCCAAGTCGGTCGCCGCCAACCACCCGGATTGCTACCTGATCGTCCTGCTGATCGACGAACGTCCCGAAGAAGTGACCGATATGCAGCGGACCGTCCGTGGCGAAGTCATCTCTTCGACCTTCGACGAGCCGGCGACCCGCCACGTCCAAGTCGCCGAAATGGTCATCGAAAAGGCCAAGCGCCTGGTGGAGCACAAGCGCGACGTGGTCATCCTGCTCGACTCGATCACCCGGCTTGGCCGCGCCTACAACACGGTTGTGCCATCGTCGGGCAAGGTCCTGACCGGCGGTGTCGACGCCAACGCTCTGCAACGTCCGAAGCGTTTCTTCGGCGCTGCGCGGAACATCGAAGAAGGCGGCTCGCTGACCATCATCGCCACCGCCCTGATCGACACGGGCTCGCGCATGGACGAAGTTATCTTCGAAGAGTTCAAGGGCACCGGTAACTCGGAAATCGTCCTCGACCGCAAGGTCGCTGACAAGCGCGTCTTCCCGGCGATGGATGTCCTCAAGTCAGGTACCCGTAAGGAAGAACTGCTGACTGAGAAGTCGAACCTGCAGAAGACCTACGTCCTGCGCCGTATCCTAAACCCGATGGGTGCCCAGGATGCGATCGAGTTCCTTAGCGACAAGCTGCGTCAGACCAAGAACAACGCAGAGTTCTTCCAGAGCATGAATACCTAGTCGTCACAGACAACTCAATTAACCCTTGCCAACCCGGTATGACAGCCTCATATCGGGTTGTCATCTTTCTGGAGCCGAACATGAAGTGCACGGTCAATGTCGAATGTACACCACAGGAAGCCCGCGCATTTTTGGGCCTGCCGGATGTTGAGCCGTTGAACGATTATGTCGTCGAGCAAATGCGTCTGCGCGTTGAACAGAATATGCAGTCAATGCAGCCAGAAGAGATCATCAAGACCTGGTCGAGCCTTGGGATTACGGCGCAGGATCAGTTCTTCAAGCTCTTCCAGTCGGCGGCCAAGGCCAGCATGGGCTCGTTCGGAACAGGTAAGGATATCAAGTAAGGAGTGTTTCACGTGAAACACACCATCTTCGCCCTGGCCAGCGCGCAGGGCAGGGCAGGCGTGTCGATTATCCGCCTGTCGGGACCAAAGGCCCTGGCAACCGCCGAGGCTTTGAGCGGTAAGACATTTAAGCCGCGTTTCGCCACCTATACTGATCTTGTTCATAAAGGCGAGCTGCTCGATCAATGCGTCGCGATCTGGTTCAAGGCGCCAAATAGTTTTACCGGCGAAGACTGCGTTGAGTTGCACGTCCATGGTTCCCGCGCCGTTATCGATCGACTCTATAGCGTGCTTCTGTCGATGGGGTTGTTCCTGGCCGAACCGGGCGAATTTACGCGTCGGGCGCTAGAAAATCATAAGCTCGACTTGACGCAGGCCGAAGCGATTGCGGATCTGGTCGATGCCGAGTCTGAAGCCCAGCGTCGCCAGGCTCTGACCCAACTGGGGGGAGGGCTGCGGGCCCGCTATGAGGGCTGGCGATCTGAACTGATTGACCTTCTGGCGCGACTGGAAGTCTATATCGACTTCCCCGATGAAGACTTGCCGGAAGATCTCAGCCAGGCGATCCTAAAGCGCATCGACAGTCTCGAAGGTTCATTGCGCGAGGCCTTGGCAGATGAAAAGCGCGGCCGGCAAATCCGCGAAGGTTATCGGATCGTGATCCTTGGCGAGCCTAATGCCGGTAAGTCGAGCCTGTTTAACGTTCTGCTCAAGGCCGAGACGGCGATCGTCACGCCGGTCGCCGGGACCACGCGTGATGTCCTGGAAGCGCAACTCCGCATCGGGCCGTATTCAGTTCTGCTTTACGACACTGCCGGACTACGTGAAACGGAAGAGGTTGTCGAACGCGAGGGTATCCGCCGTGCCCGTCAGCGCGCGACCGAGGCCGATCTGCGTATCTGGGTGATCGACAGCCAGAATCCTTCTCAACCTGATCCCGAGCTTTTGCTACCCGGTGATTTTGTCGTTTACAACAAGGTGGATAGTGGCAGTGTTTCACGTGAAACACCGCAGTTCGACGTTAGCACCTTAACAGGTTCGGGTATAGACGGCTTCATTGCGGCACTCGAAGCTCACGTCGAAAATGCTCTTTCGCTTCGGACATTTCCGGCAGCTACTCGCGACCGCCACCGTGCGCGACTGGTAGACGCGCATGATCATGTCGTAAACGCGCTGAGTTCCAATTTGCAGGTGCCGGAGCTAACAGCCGAAGATATTCGTATGGCCATCAACAGCTTCGAAGCCCTGTTTGGTCGCTACGATGTCGAGCAAGTTTTGGATGAAGTCTTCTCTTCCTTCTGCATCGGAAAGTGATGCGGTGTTTCACGTGAAACACGAAATGCCGAGTCGACCCTCTCACCTTTGTCTGCTATAGGCACCGTCCATCTCCAGAGGACATTTATGACCGATTTCTCGAACACGTTATGGGACGTGATCGTCGTTGGCGGCGGCCATGCGGGCTGCGAGGCCGCGACGGCTTCCGCGCGCATGGGCGCCAAGACACTGCTGCTGACTCACCGCAAGGAGACGCTCGGCGAAATGTCCTGTAATCCCGCCATCGGTGGCTTGGGGAAGGGGCATCTCGTCCGCGAAATCGACGCGCTTGACGGCGTTATGGGCCGCATGGCTGACATCGGTGGTATTCAGTATAAGGTTCTCAACAAATCCAAGGGCCCGGCTGTGCGCGGTCCGCGCGCCCAAATCGACCGCAAACTGTACCGCGAAGCCATGCAGGCTGAGTTGGCCCAAACGAAAAATCTCGACATCGCCGAAGCCGCGGTTGAGGACCTGATGCTGGAGAATGGCCGGGTGGTCGGTGTCACTGATGCCAACGGCCAGAACTACAAGGCGCGTGCGGTTGTCCTGACGACCGGCACTTTTCTGCGTGGCGTCATCCATATCGGTGAAAAACGCATGTCCGCTGGCCGCTGGGGCGATCAGCCCGCCAATGGTCTGGGTCAGCGTCTCTATGATCTCAAGCTCCACATGGGCCGTCTGAAAACCGGCACGCCAGCGCGTCTCGATGGCAAGACCATCCATTGGGATCGGCTGGAACAGCAGATTGGCGACGATCCGATCGAGCCCTTCTCTTATTTAACGGCGTCGATCGACCGGCCGCAAATCGCCTGCGGCATCACCTACACCAACGAAAAGACCCACGCGATTATCGCCGATCGTATCAAGGAGTCCGCGGTTTACGGCGGGCATCTGTCGGGCCGCGGGCCGCGCTACTGCCCGTCGATCGAGGATAAGGTCGTTAAGTTCGCGGACAAGACCAGCCATCAGATTTTCCTGGAACCGGAAGGCTATGATGACGACACTGTCTACCCCAACGGTATTTCAACGAGCGTATCGGAAGCCACCCAGGAAGCGTTTCTGCGCACAATTGTCGGACTGGAAGACGTGGTCATCAAGCGCTACGCCTACGCCATCGAATACGACTATGTCGATCCACGCGAACTGCACCCGACACTCGAACTCAAGCAACTGCCGGGCCTGTTCCTGGCCGGCCAAATCAACGGCACGACAGGTTACGAAGAGGCCGGCGCCCAGGGCCTTATGGCGGGTATGAATGCCGCGGCGCAAGCCGGCGGATATAGCCCTGTCGTTCTCGGCCGTGATGAAGCCTATATCGGCGTCATGATCGATGACCTGGTCACGCGGGGCGTTACCGAACCCTATCGTATGTTCACCAGCCGGGCGGAGTTCCGCCTGTCGCTGCGCGCGGACAATGCCGATCAACGCCTGACCGACAAGGGCATCGCGAACCGTGTTGTGGGCGGCCTTCGCGCGACGGCGTGGACGGCAAAACGCGACGCTCTCGCCGCCATTCGCCAACGCGCGTCGGAACTGACAGCCACGCCGCGTGAAGCCCTGTCGCAAGACATTCAGGTCAATGGCGACGGCCAGCGGAGAAATGTCGTACAACTGATGGCCTATGACAGCTGCTCGCGCAGCAAGCTGGAAGCCCTGTGGCCGGAGATCGCCTCCTGGCCGGAAACACTTTACGAGCAGGTCGAAATCGATGCCCTTTATGCCGGCTATATGTCGCGCCAAAAAGCGGAAATCGAGTCTTTCCGCAAGGACGAGAATCTGGCCCTGCCTGGGGATATAGATTATGCGACGGTCCCCGGTCTGTCGAATGAAGCGCGCGAAAAGCTGTCACGCATTCGGCCGCAGACCTTGGGGCAGGCGGGCCGTATTGAGGGCATGACCCAAGGCGCGCTGACGACCCTGCTGTTCTTCGTCCGCAATCGCGTCAAGAAGTCGGCCTGATGACAGGCACACCCATGACGCCGCAAGAGATGGCGGCGAAGCTGGTGTTTCACGTGAAACACGAGGCGATCGCCGACCTCGGAATCTTTCGCGAATACCTCGCCGAAAAGAACGAGGTCATGAACCTGGTGGGGCCGGCAACGGTGCCACACTTCTGGTCACGGCATGTACTGGACAGCGCGCAACTGCTGAACCACCGACCGGACGCGCGCATTTGGGCCGATCTCGGCGCCGGTGCCGGCTTTCCGGGACTGGTGCTCGCGATCCTGCTCAAACACATTGAGGGTCCGGCGCCAAAGGTTTATCTGATCGACTCGCTCACCAAGCGTTGCCGCTTTCTACAAGAGTTGGTCGAGCAGCTGAAGCTCC
This sequence comes from uncultured Asticcacaulis sp., assembly GCA_946482045.1. The sequence goes on along the minus strand of CAMLPZ010000161.1, from coordinate 4,209 downwards.
CCGCAGAGGTCATTAACGACCGTGCGGAAAACCTTAACCTTAAGGTCGATGTCGTCACGGCGCGCGCTTTCGCTCCGTTCCCACGTCTGTTTACCTTTTCCGAAAAATTCTTCCGAAACGGCGCCGAAGGCTGGTTTTTAAAAGGGGAAAACGTGGAAAGTGAACTGGCTGAGGCTGGCAAACAGTGGCGATTCGAAGTAGAACAATACGAGTCCCTTAGCGATCCACGTGGTCGCGTTGTGCACATCCGGAGGCTGACACGTGGCAGATAACGCCCTGGAACAGGAAAAGCATCCCGTTCGCGTCCTGGCGATCGCCAATCAAAAAGGCGGAGTGGGGAAAACCACGACCGCCATCAATCTCGGCACGGCTTTGGCCGCCATTGGCCAACGCGTCCTTTTGATTGACCTTGATCCGCAGGGCAATGCCTCGACAGGTCTGGGCGTACCGAAGGCCGATCGGGTCAGCTCTTTATACGATGTCATTGTCGATCAGGCGCCGATTGGTGACACGGCTTTGAAAACCTCCGTGCCGGGCCTGTGGCTGCTGCCGTCAGACCCTGATCTGTCGGGCGTCGAAATCGAGCTGGGTCAGGCCGAACGTCGGTCCTATCGTCTGCGCGATGCCTTGGATAGTCTGGATCAGGACAAGCCGCCCTACGACTATATCCTGATCGATTGCCCACCGTCGCTGAATCTGCTGACGGTCAACGCCATGAGCGCGGCCGATGCCGTCATGGTGCCTCTGCAGTGTGAATTCTTTGCGCTCGAGGGCCTGAGCCAGCTGATGCGGACGATCGATCTGGTGCGGGGCTCGCTTAATCCGCGCCTCAGCCTCCAGGGCATCGTCCTGACCATGTTCGATAAGCGCAATGCGCTGTCCGGTCACGTCGAGCGCGACGTCCGGTCACACTTCGGTCAGCTGGTGTATGACACGGTCATACCGCGCAATGTGCGGGTGTCGGAGGCGCCGTCCTTCGGCAAGCCAGCGCTGATCTACGATATGAAATGTTCGGGCAGCCAGGCCTATATCAAGCTGGCCAAGGAGCTGGTGGCGCGCGAGAGATCGCGCCGCGCCCAGGCCGTCAAGCAACCGGCCTGAGCCGGAAGGATTATGTAAATGTCTGAAAAACAAAGAGGTTTAGGTCGCGGCCTGTCGGCGCTTCTGGGAGATTCGGGAGCAAGCGCTGCTGTCGCGGCGCCTGTCGCCGATCAGCCTTCCGAAGCCTTCCGTGCGCCTGAACAGCCGATCGACCTGCTGGTCCGCAACCCGGATCAGCCGCGCCGCATCTTCACAGAAGCCGACATAGACGATCTGGCGGCGTCAATACGCGAAAAGGGCGTATTGCAGCCGATCCTCGTGCGTCCAGCGCCCGGGCAGCCTGGCAAGTACCAGATCATCGCTGGTGAACGCCGTTGGCGCGCGTCGCAGAAAGCCGGCCTGCATTCAGTGCCGGTCATCGTGCGCGATCTGGATGATCTCGAAGTGCTGGAAATCGGTATTATCGAAAACGTGCAGCGCGCCGATCTGAACGGTATCGAAGAGGCGAGGGCCTATAAGGTGCTAATGGAGCGTTTCGGCCGCACCCAGGATGCCCTGGCCCAGGTGGTTGGCAAGTCGCGCAGCCACATCGCCAATATGCTGCGTCTGCTGGCCCTGCCGGAAATCGTCCAGGATCATGTGCTGCAGGGACGTCTGAGTGTGGGCCACGCTCGCGCCCTGGTGACGGCGCAGGATGCCGAAGGCCTGGCGGAAAAGGTTATTGCTGCTGGTTTGTCCGTGCGCCAGACAGAAGCGCTGGTGCGCGATGAGACGGTACCCGCGCGCCATACTGCACCACGTCCGCGCGCCGCCGGCAATGCCGATACGCAGTCGCTGGAGCAGGATCTTCAGGAAGCCCTGGGCCTTAAAGTCCGTCTGGAAGACAAGGGCGGGAAGGGCGAAATTCGCCTGGCTTACGCGACGCTTGAGCAACTGGATGAAGTCTGTCGCCGGCTGATGAAAAACTAATGGAGGAGAGGGTATAGCGAAGCGAGAGCACGACTTTCGCGAGCGTTGGTGACCCCTCGCCTTGAATATGAAAAGAGGACGCTCCTAAAGGGGGGCGTCCTCTTTTCATTCAGAAGACGAAGGGGCCACAGGCCCCTTCACCCCATATGATTTCATAGCCCCGCACGCGTCGCCTTGCCGGCCACCTGCATATACAGCCGCTCGGCGAGCAGCAGATCTGGCATGCCTGTCGTCTTGCACATCTTGTCGGTATCGATGATGTCGCGCGCTAGGCCGTCCAGAATGTCGATATTCCACGACTTGGCCTGGCGCAGCATATCGTCTTCGTCCTTCCAGAAAATTCCTGAGTTTCGTGCCGCCGTCTTGGGGTCGAGACCCTTCAGCAGGTTACCTTTCAAAACCCTGACCTTGTTGTAATGCAGGCTAAGTGCGCGCATGGCGTCCGGCCCGCTTTCGCCCTCGGCAAACGCTCGGCGCAAACCCGCCTGGGCTGCCTTCATACGGCCACCGAAAGCATCCTGTGCGGCCTTGAACAGCGAGGCTTCGGGCTCAACACCCAGAAAATCCTGCAATTCGGCTTCGGTCAGGGTCTTGTTGGAACCCGGACCGATGAACAGCACCAGCCGCTCGATCTCCTGGCGCGCAATGCCGCGCTCTTTCGGCAGGCGTTGCGCGAAAATATCCATGGCGGCCGTGTTTAATGCTACGCCATTTTCCTGAAGTGTTTCACGCGCCATACGGATGATATCGCCCGTTTCATCGTCATAGCAGGCGATGCTGACCAGGTTCTTTTCGGCATCAGCCAGCTTACGGAGCGCGGAGTCACCGCCGAGATTGCCTGACTCGATAACGATAAAGGCGTCGCGATTGTATTCGCCGGCGGCATGGGCCTTCACAATGGCCGCGACAGCCTTGTCCAGCGCGGCCTTCTCCGTAAAGAACTTCAAGCGGATCAGCCGCCGGCCGCCCATCATCGACAGGGCCTGCAATTCGCCTTCCAACTTGCCGATGTCGCCGTCGATATCGGTCTCGGTCAAGAGCGACACGTTGAACGGATCGGTGATGTCCGGGACCGTTTTTTTGGCCAGGACGGTCGAGCGCTCCAGCACCTGGCTACGGTCCTTGCCATAGATCAAGGCGCCAACGACATTGGCAGGCGGCTTATTGAAAAAGGCGTCGATCTCGGCCTTTTTGGACAGTTTCATTGTCTAATTCTGACGCTTACTTGCCGTGAAAGTGCAGCGCCACCGCCGTCTGGATTTTCTGCGCGGCGCTGGTCGCCAACCGTTCCTGAGCGTCCTGCTGTGACACGATGCCGGTAAACGGCGACGACGAGGTGGAATAGGTGACGGTCTCGGTAAAGGTATCCTTTAGGACCACCTGCCGCGTACGGTTGTCGGTCAGGGTGTAGGCCACTCGAGACGTCAGTTCGGATCGCGTCGATGTATCGTCAACGCGATAGCCGACTTGATAGTGACGTTCCTCCAGCTTGATGGCCAGGGTATAGAGCGGGCTTTTGCTGGCATCCGACGCCAGACCATTGCGCAACTGCTGACCCAGGAAATAGCCGGTTCGCGTTTGAGGCGTTTCGACCGCGACCTGCGACAGATTGCCGGTGACGCCCGTCTGGGCGTACATCGGCGTAAAGCCGCACGCCGTCAGTGATACGGGCAGGGCCGCGAGGCTACACAGGGTCAGAAGCTTGAGAACCTTCATCTATCCCACCACGAAGTTGAGGATCCGGTTCGGCACGATAATGACCTTGCGGATTTCGACGCCCGCAAGATGCCGCTTAACGTCTTCATCCGCAAGCGCGGTTTCGCGAATCTCAGCCTCGGTGGCGCCATTGGGGATGCTGATCTCGCCACGGCGCTTTCCGTTGACCTGGACGGGCAGGATATAGACGTCGTCCTGGGCCAGAGCTGGATCGAACTTTGGCCATTCGGCCTGGGCGATCAAGCCGTCCTTGCCGAGGCGTGTCCAGCATTCCTCCGCCAGGTGCGGCGTCACCGGTGCGATCAGCCCGGCCAGCAGGGTCAGGGCTTCGCGGCGAGCAGCGGAGCCCGTCAGGGCGATGTCGCTGGTGCGGATAGTGGTGACCAGCTCGTACAGCTTGGCGATGGCGGCGTTGAAGCGGAAGCTTTCGAAGCCTTCGGTAACCAGCTTGACCGTCTTGTGCGCGGCTTTGAGCAGCTCAGC
>CAMLPZ010000160.1 GCA_946482045.1 uncultured Asticcacaulis sp. | reverse complement strand
ACGGTGACGCGCCGTCTCGACGGGTTGATGCTGACTGGCTCGCCGTCCAACATTGGCGCGCGCCGCTATGGCCAGGATGGTGGTGACGGGCCTTACGACGAAGGCCGGGACGACGTATCGCTGGCCATGATCGAATGCATGATCACCATGGGCAAGCCGGTCTTCGGTATTTGCCGCGGGTTTCAGGAAATCAATGTCCTGTTGGGCGGGTCGTTGCGGCGGGACATCGGTTCGGCCGTCGGCAACCGGCTGGGCCATCATGCGCCTGAGACGGCAGGTTTCGAGGAGATGTTCGATCACACGCATCCCGTGACCCTGACGCCTGGCGGAGTTTTGCACGATATCTATGATCGTGACCAATTGATGGTGAATTCCGTCCATTTCCAGGGCGTCGACAAGCTTGGCGACGGACTGACGATCGAGGCCGTAGCGCCGGACGGTCAGGTCGAAGCCTTTAGCGCCAATATCAGCGGCTCCCAGGTCTTGGGAGTGCAGTGGCATCCGGAATGGCAGGCGGACCGCTATCCGGACAGTCAGATATTCTTCCAGTTGATGGGACAGGCGCTGCGCGGCGCTCCGGTCGCCGGTATGGCCGGGAAACACGCAAAATTGTGATCACAATATTTGACTTTGGCGGCCGTATTTAGGAAAGTGACGACCTATACCACTTTTCCCTCCCGGCTTTGCGGGGAGGGGGGACCGCGTAGCGGTGGGAGGGGCAGGCCACCGGCACCATGCCCCTTCCGTCATCTTCGGCCCAGGCCGCGATGACACCTTCCCCGGCCTCGGCGGCAGCCGAACGGGGGGAGGAACTTCTGCGGTTTCCGACTTTTAAGGACCGCTCGATGACCGCCGCCACGCCCATCCGCAATTACGACATGAACGAACTGCGCCAGCTCGACATGGCGCACCACCTGCCGGCGCAGTCGGACTACAGGCTGCAGCACGAACTGGGTGGATCGCGCATCATTACGCGCGCAGAAGGCTGCGTCATCACCGACGCCGAGGGCAAGTCGCTGCTGGACGGCATGGCCGGTCTGTGGTGCGTCAATGTCGGCTATGGCCGCGAGGAGCTGGCCCGTGTCGCCTATGAGCAGATGCTGGAACTGCCCTACTACAACACCTTCTTCAAGACGGCGACCCCGCCGCCTGTGCGCCTGGCGGCGCGCATCGCCGGCCTGATGCAGCAGTCCAATCCGGACCTGAAGCACGTCTTTTTCAATTCGTCGGGCAGTGAAGCCAACGACACCATCTTCCGCCTTGTGCGCTACTACTGGGACCTTAAAGGCGAGCCGAAACGCAAGATCTTTATCAGCCGCCGCAATGCCTATCATGGTTCGACGGTGGCCGGCGCGTCGCTGGGCGGCATGACCTTCATGCACGAACAGGGCGATCTGCCGATCCCTGGCGTCGAGCACGTTGACCAGCCTTATCTGTTCGGCGAAGGCTTCGGCGAGGATCCGGATGCCTTTGCCGCACGTGTCGCCCAGTCGATTGAAGACCGTATCCTCAAGGTCGGCCCGGAAAACGTCGCGGCCTTTATCGGTGAGCCGGTCCAGGGCGCCGGCGGGGTCATCATCCCGCCGGACAGCTATTGGCCGCGTGTCGAAGCCATCTGCCGCAAGTACGGTATCCTGCTGATCTGCGATGAAGTCATATGCGGCTTCGGGCGCCTGGGCCATTGGTTCGGGCACCAGCACTGGGGCATCAAACCCGACCTGATCGCCATGGCCAAGGGGCTGTCGTCGGGCTATCTGCCGATCTCGGCGGTCGGCGTCTCCAGCAAGATCGTCGATGTCCTGGTCGACAAGGGCGGCGACTTCGTCCACGGCTACACCTATTCGGGGCATCCGGCATGCGCGGCCGTAGCGCTGGCCAATATCGACATCCTGGAACGCGAGAACCTGATCGAACGGACGCGGACGGTGACCGGGCCGTACCTGGCCAACGCGTTAAAACGCCTCGACTCCCATCCGATGGTCGGCGAGGCGCGTTCGCTGGGACTAATCGGCGCGGTCGAGATCGTGGCGGAGAAAGGCACCAACAGGCGCTTTACGGGTAAGGAGGGGGCGGCGGGACCGATCGTCCGCGACATCTGCATCAAGAATGGCCTGATGGTGCGCGGCATACGCGACAGCCTGGTCATGTGTCCGCCGCTGATCATCAGCGAACCCGAAATCGACCGGATCGTGGACACGATTGAAATGTCGCTGAACGAAGCTGAACCGGTATTGCAGGCGTTGTAATTGTCATGATCTGCGGTCATATCTGAGCGCATGAAAACAGAGATCAGTTGGGCCTTTATCGGGCTTTTTGCCGCCTTCGGTCTTGCCGGGGCGGCGCTTGTTGTGGCGCCGGAATATGCGGCCTTGGCCACCTTCGCTTTCGTGCTGCTGGGCTGGGTGATCAGCCTGTGTTTCCACGAATATGGCCATGCCGCCACGGCTTCGGCGTTCGGCGACACCAGTATCGTTGAGCGCGGCTATCTGACACTCAATCCCGTCCATTATTTCCACGGCTTGGGCAGCCTGGTCCTGCCCGTCATTGCGCTGGTACTCGGCGGGATTGCCCTTCCGGGTGGCGCGGTCATGATTCGCACCGACCTGATCCAGCGGAAATGGCAGCAGTCCCTGGTCGCCCTGGCCGGTCCGGCCATGAGCCTTGTCAGCGCGCTCATCTGCTACTGGGTGGCGCAGGCCGTCAGTGGCACGCCTTTGCTCTATGACGGACTAATGCTGCTGGCTTTCTTCCTGATGATGGCCTTTGTACTGAACATCCTGCCGGTCCCGGGACTGGATGGCTTCGCGGCGTTGCGGCCCTTCCTTCCTCAAGCCTTGACCAGGGCCGTGCCACCCCAGGTGGGGGGCCTGGTGATCATTGCCGCATTGCTGGGCGTGTTCTTTTTTGGTTATCGCATCATCCTGCCGCTCGTCATGGGTGCTGCGACAGTCTTCGGTATGAGTATCGACCTGGGGCAGATCGGTGAAGCGATGGATCGTTTCCAGTTCTGGCGCTAAACTCTCTGTATGATCACACCATACCAGCCGAGCCCGGCATAGGTCTCGTAACCCGGCGTGCGGTGAAACGCGATCAGATTGCCACCATCCTGATAAGTTCCAAAAGGTTGGCCGCCCGTTCGTAGGGCGATGCGGTCGTGCAGGATACCCTTGCCATCCGAAGACGCGATCACCCGGCCCGACGAGTCGACCAGCAGGGCGCGTGTGGTCTGACGCTCGGCTTCGGTCAGGCGAATCCCTTGCGTGATCGCGGCGGCCTGGGGTTGCCAGTCAAAGTGGACTCCCAGCACGCCGATCGCCTTGCCATCCGACAAGCCATTTTCGCGCACGGCGGTGGCATAGGTCGCGACCTGGGCGCCATTCAGGTGGCGTTCGGTGGTGATGTCGGCGACAGCGAAATCATCGCCGCTTGAGAGTGCGCGGGCGCGCTGGAACCACGCCTGGTCCGCGACATTGGCGCCTTCGACGCTGTAACGGTTCGGCCGGCCATTGGCGATGATAGTGCCGTCAAGGTCGCACAGCCACAGGTCGAGATAGACCGTATAGGCGTCGAGGATGACGCCCAGGCGCTGCGAGGCCTTGGCGCAGGCCGAACGGTCGGCCGCGGCCGCGACCATGGCGGCGTCGGTCGCCCACCAGCGGACGTCGCAGGTGCGTTCATAAAGATTGCGGTCGATGAGTTCGATGGCATTGAGCGCCAGGTCGATCAGGCGTGCGCCCTGGTTCTGCGCCGCCATGCTTTCGGTCAGGGTCTCAAGCGCGCCGATCTCGGTGGCCAGTTCGTCCGCCATGCGCTTGGAGATCTCTTCGACACGGCCTGAAATCTGACGGACTTCGTCGGCGACGACGGCGAAGCCTGCGCCCATGTCGCCGGCCCGCTTGGCTTCGATCAAGGCGTTGAGCGCAAGAATGCGCAATGTGTTGGTGACACCCGTGATGTCGCGCAGACGGCCCGAGGTTACGGCTTTCGCCTTCGCGGTATGCTCGGCAATATCCTTGACGCTGACCGTCTGCATTTCGCCCCCATGTATAGGATACACAGTTAGAGATGCCGCGTAAGGCTTAATGATTCCTGAATATCGTCACAACTGAAACCGAGTGTTTCGTTATATTTCAGGTATGTGAGATGGCAATCTGGTACTAACGTTTTGTCGCAATGCGTTGTTTTTAAAGCCTGTCTCTTAAGGCGTAATAGCTAAGACCTGCAACCAGGGCGGGCCAGCGCAGAGCCCGGCCACCGAAAAACGCCGGAGTGGGCAGCTGGCTGAGCAGTTCGACATCGCGGGCGTCCCCTGTAACGGCGCGCGCCAGCAGCCGGCCGAAATAGGGCGCCAGCACCACGCCCTGGCCGCTATAGCCGGCGCTGACGAAAACACTCGATGATAGCTGGCGCACAAACGGTGCGCGACTCATGGTGATGGCCAATGTCCCGCCCCAGGCGTGGGTAATCTCGACATCGGCCAGTTGCGGGTAGATTTTCAGCATGTTGCGGCGAACGAAGCCGGCAATGTCCTTGGGGAACCATGGTGTGTAGTTCTCGCCGCCGCCGAACAGCAGCCGATTGTCCGGCGTCTTTCGCCAGTAGTTGACGACGAAGCGCGAGTCTGCCGCGGCATAGTTGCTGCGCAGGATGGCATCGTCTGTCAGCGGCGCGGTGGTCAGGATGAAGTTGTTGATCGGCATGACGTGGCTGTCGACGCGTTCGCTTAAGCCTTCCATATAGCCGTTGCCACAAAGGAGAATGGTGTCACAGGTGACACGGCCGCGCGCCGTATGCAGGGCCGATATGGCGCCATTTTCGATGCGCTGAACTTGGCTGTGTTCGAACAGTTGAGCGCCTTTCGCGGCCGCCGCCTTCGCCATGCCGATGGCCAGTTTCAGCGGGTGCAGATGCCCGCCGCCGGCGTCGAACAGGCCGCCATGGTAAACATCAGTGCCCAGTTCTGCATTGACTGCCTCGCGCGAAAGCAGGGAGAGTTGGTCGTAACCATAGCGGCTTTGGACGAAGTCGGCATAGGCCCGGTCATCGGCTTCGAAGCGCGGTTTGTGCCAGGCATGGATCAGGCCACCGCGCACGTCGCAGTCGATGCCGTGGTCCGCCATTAGCGCATCCAGGCTGTGGCGCGCGTCCATGGCCATGTCCCAGAACTGGCGTGCGATATCCTCGCCGAACATCTGCTCCAGCGTTTCCGGATCGAGGCGCTGGCCTATATGCATCTGGCCACCATTGCGCCCCGACGCGCCGGACCCAATCTCCGCGGCTTCGAGAACCGCGACCCGGACGCCTTTTTGCGCCAGTTCCAAAGCGGCGCCCAGACCAGTATAGCCGCCCCCGACAATGCCGACATCAACGCGCAAATCGCCATCCAACGCGGGATAGCGCGGGGCCTGGGCGATCGAAGCGCGATACCATGAGCCTTCCGGGTGCCCTGTGTTCAGCATAGGTTACGACTCTGGGAAGGGGGCACATGGGGGAAACGCCGTTCCCCCATGATAGTCATACGTTGAGCAAAAGGAATTCGCGCTCCCACGGGCTGATCGTCTGCATGAAGGTCTCGTACTCGTAGAGCTTCACACGGCTGTAAGCCGTGACGAACTGCGGCCCCAGCATATCAATGATCGGCTGGGCGCGCTCCAGCTTGATGATCGCCTGGACCAGCGAGTAGGGCAGGTCGCCCTGCGGCAGGGTGGCGGCGTCGATATCGACCGGATCGGCGGGCTTCAGCTTGTCGATCATGCCAAGATAGCCCGAAGCCAGAACCGCTGCGATGGCCAGGTAAGGATTGGCGTCCGACGACGGAATGCGGTTTTCCAGGCGGCGGTTTTCGGCGTCGGACGGCGGTACGCGCAGGCCGGCTGTGCGGTTGTCATAGCCCCATTGCGTGTTGACGGGCGCGCCCGACCCCTTGGCCAGGCGGCGGTAGGAGTTGACGTACGGCGCCAAAAGCGAGGTGATGGCCGGCATGTATTTCTGCTGGCCGGCGATAAAGGCGAAGAACAGCTCGGTCGGGTTGCCGGTCTGCGGATCGGAGAACAGGTTCTTGCCGGTCTTGGCGTCAATGATCGACTGGTGGATGTGCATGGCCGAGCCCGGCTCCTGCGCCATCGGCTTGGCCATGAAGGTGGCGTAGATGTCATGCTCCAGCGCCGTTTCCTTGATGGTCCGCTTGAACATCAGGACCTGGTCGGCCAGTTCCAGCGGATCGCCGTGACGCAGATTGATTTCCATCTGCGCTACGCCGGACTCATGGATCAGGGTGTCGATCTCAAGACCCTGACTTTCAGAATATTCGTACATGTCCTCGAACAGGGCGTCGAATTCGTTGACCGCCGAGATCGAATAGCCCTGACGGCCGGTTTCCGGTCTTCCCGAACGGCCGATTGGCGGCTTGAGCGGATAGTCCGGGTCGACATTCTTTTCGACCAGATAGAATTCGAGCTCAGGCGCGATGATCGGCTTCCAGCCCTTGGCCTCATAGAAGCCGAGCACGCGGCGCAGCACCTGGCGCGGGCTTTCCTCGACCGGGCGGCCATCGGGGTGGAAGGCGTCGTGGATGACCTGGGCGGTAGGGTCATGTGCCCACGGCACGGCGGCGAGTGTACGGAAATCGGGCTTCAGGAAAACATCAGTGTCGGATTGCACCGTGCCGACCACGCCTTCGAGATCAGGATAGTCGCCGGCGATCGTCTGATAGAAGACGGCCAGCGGCAGGTTCATATAGGGCGAGGTCAGGAATTTTTTGGCCGGCATGATCTTGCCACGTGCGACGCCGGCGAGATCCGGGATCAGGCACTCGATCTCTTCGATGTTCTGGCTTTGCAGCCATTCCTTGGCGTCTTCGACGTTATCGACGCCGCGCCGGGAAAACGCCTTCTTGCGCTTCTTGGATTTCATCTGGTTTTTGGGGGAGTGATCGAGCGGCATGAGAATCGTCTTTTCGCTGTGATGTGACGGATCATGACACCGGCCGGAGCATTTGCAACGCTCCTTGAAGTCGACGGCCAGCCTGTAGGAACAGGCACCGGCAGGGTATCTTGACAGATTGTGATCACAATATGCCAGTTTTCATATCCCGAGGCAAGCCGGGCCGTGGCTGACCCATTGCAATTTTATCACCTCCCGACGTTTGGTCCGCGACCGGGGTGCAGTCTCGGAGCCGTCATGGAATATATCGAAAATCTTCAGAAAACCGTCCCGGATGAGGTCCTGATCGGTCTGGTCGTCCTTCTCGGGCTGGCGGTCGGATTTGTCGCAGCTGGCCTGGTTCTGTCGCTGCTTAGCCGGATCATCAAGCGCAGCAAAGCTTTGGCGCTGTTCGTCAAGTGCGAGCGGCTGCGTGCACCCGTCTATACGGCCGTGCCGATACTGACGGTATTCATCGCGCTGCACCTGACCTTTCCCGAAGCGCTCAGGCATCCGTTCTTCGCAGCGGTAGTCAAGATCAGCAGCGTGCTTCTGCTCTATTGGCTGGCCATGCGCATCATCGAGGTCATTAGCAACGCCGTCTCCAAACGTTACGATATCACGGTCCGGGACAATCTCAGGGCCCGCGAGGTACGTACGCGCATCGTCGTCGTTCGCGGCATCGTGACCTTCCTCGTCTTCCTGACCGCGACGGTCGCCGTGTTCCTGCAGTTCGAAGCGTTGCGGACACTGGGTGTCAGCCTCCTGGCATCCGCCGGCATCGCCGGCATTATTCTCGGTTTTGCTGCGCAGAAGACGCTCGGCAACCTGCTCGCGGGGATTACCATAGCCCTGTCGCAGCCGATCCGGATCGACGACGTCGTCGTGGTGGAAGGCGAGTGGGGACGGATAGAGGAGATCAATCTGGTCTTTGTCACGGTCAAGCTGTGGGACCTGCGCCGCCTGGTCCTGCCGATCAGTTATCTGCTGGAACATCCGTTTCAGAACTGGACGCGGACCTCGGCAGACCTTATCGGAGAGGTCAATCTCTATGCCGACTATACCCTGCCGCTGGAGCCGTTGCGCGAGAGGCTTAAGGCCATACTGGCCGCGACGCCCTTGTGGGACGGCAAGACCCAGGTCATTCAGGTCACCGAATGCGAAAAAGAAGCGATGAAGATCCGTATACTGGTCAGTGCGGGGGATTCTGGCAATGCCTGGGACCTGCGGTGTCTGGTGCGCGAGCAGATGATCGCCTTCATCCAGGAAAACTATCCGCAGTGCCTGCCGCGACAGCGCGCCGAACTGGCTGGAGCCATATCAGGTGACACGGTGCATTGAAATCGCGAACGCGGATGATCCCCGCCTGGAATTGTTCCGTGACGTGAAGGACCGCGACCTGACCGGCCGCGCGGGTCTGTTCATGGCGGAGGGGCAGGTCGTGCTGGAGCGCCTGTTTGCCTCGCGCTTGTGCGAGACCGTCAGTGTGCTGACGACGCCGGAACGGCTGCGCAATCTCGATGTCTCAGCTCTGGGCGATGCACCGGTCTATGTGGTCGCGCAAGGTTTGATGGACTATATCGCCGGCTTTCCGATCCATCGCGGTTACCTGGCCCTTGGGCGTTACGCGCCGCCGGCTTTGGACGCGGTGCTGAACAAGACGCATGTGCGGGTCCTGGCTTTGTCGGCGATCGCCAATACCGATAATATGGGCGGCCTGCTGCGCAATGCGGCGGCGTTCGGTGTTGACGCCGTACTGCTCGATGCGCAGTCCTGCGATCCGCTCTATCGCAAGGCCATCCGCGTCAGCGTCGGCGGCGTTTTCCAGGTGCCGCATTATCGTGTCGATGATCTTCAGGCGGTTTTAAAATCACACGATCTGGCACCCTATGGCCTTAGTCCCTCTGGCCGGATGCGGCTGGACGAGGTGGTCCCGGAAATGCGCTCGGCCTTTCTGTTCGGCGCCGAAGGGCCCGGCCTGACGCCCGAACTGATGGAGGCCTGCACGACGGTGCGTATCGACATGCATGGCGGCTTCGACAGTCTGAATGTCGCGACGACAAGCGGGATTGTCCTTTATCATATGTGCCGCTGACCCTTCCGAATTGTCCTCTTACCGGCCCGTCAGGCATTCTGTGCGCGGAGGGGTTCAAATCTGAAAAGAGGAGAAACACTGTGAGCAAACTTCCCCCGGTTCCGCACGATAATCTCAGCCACGCCGGTCCCGGCGAGACAGTCAGGGATCACACGGCCGACCGCAACCACGCCCAGGGCGAGATCAATCCCAATCAGCGCGGCCAGCAGGCCAATACCAGGATCAACACAACCCACCAGGGTTATCAACAGGATCGTTAATCATGTCGACTTCAACCAAGACGCCGGCTTCGATCCGGCAGGGCGGTCCGGGTGCTTCGCATGAGAACGCCAAGGCGCCGTTGGAAATCAAAAAGCCATCGCCGGACACAGGCCGGCGTATGCATTCCAAGGTGTCGGGCGGGGGCGGCGAGGCGGATTCGCATCACACCCACGATGACGATTTGAAGGGCGGCAAGGGCCGCCATACCACACTCGAAAGCGCAAAACATTAGATCGTTATGGGATTAAGTCGAAGCATATCCTGAGTTTTTGAAGAAGT
>CAMLPZ010000159.1 GCA_946482045.1 uncultured Asticcacaulis sp. | reverse complement strand
TGCTGCAACGGTATGCGCCATTGCCAGCCGGCGCTCATGGCCGTCGACCGCGTAAATGGATCGGGCGCCCCTGCCCGTTCGGTCGGGGCCGCGTATGCCCGGTCACAGGGCAGCCACCGGCTCCAATCCTCAAAACCGACCCCGAGGGCCTCACCCAGCAAAAGCGAGCGAAATCCCGTGCAGTCTATAAACAGATCAGCGTCGAGCGCCCGCCCATCGTGCAGGTGAAGCGCCTTGATGTCTCCGGCTTCGGAAAGCTCCACCGTTTTGATTTTTCCTTCGACGCGTTCAACACCCCGGGCCTCGGAGAAGTCGCGCAAAAATCGCGCGTAACGCGTCGCGTCAAAATGAAACGCGTATTCTATTCCTGCCAGGGGCGAGTTCTGTCCCGCCGGTCTCATGAACTTCCGGTTCAGCGACGCCATTGACTGCAGATTGTATAGCGCGAGGTCATCGGGGCCGCCGCGCTCCAGCACGTCCCGCAGCCAGACCGCGTGGAACGGCAACGATCCAAACTCGCGGCCATTGGCGCCGAAAGCGTGGTGATACGTATGGCCGAGCTTGCCCCAGTTCACAAATTCGATGCCGAGTTTGAAGGTACCCAGCGTGGACCAGACGAACGCATTCTCGTCGATTCCGAGGTGTTGATTGAATACCCGGATATAGGGCGTGGTGGCCTCGCCCACGCCGACCGTCCCGATCTCGTCACTCTCCAGCAGAACGATCTCTTCGATATCCTCACGTAATATCTTGGAAAACCATGCGGCACACATCCATCCCGCGGTTCCGCCGCCAGCGATCACGACCTTGCGAATGGCCTTGCCGGCTTTCTGTTGCGTCATCGCATCCACTCCCAGGCACGCGCTGATGGAAAAAAGGTGGCCTGACATAGGGTATGTCAGGCCACAGGGGTTCACACCAGACTGACCTGGCCGGGGACGCGTTACAGGAAAAGCACGCTGGGTCAGATCAGCCGGGCATGACCTCTGGCGGGAAAATCAGGGAAAGCACCCGCCAGTGGGACACTGCCTAGAAGGTTCCTCTTGCCGTCAGGGTGAAGCTGCGGCCGTCATAGTCGATCCAGCGCACGACGCGCTGATCGTTCTCGTACTCGTAACGCTTCTCATTGGTAATGTTGTATGCGTCGAGCGACAGGGAGAACCGGTCGGTGATGTTGTAGGAGGCCGACAGGTCAAGCTGCCCGCGCGCCTTCACCGACCGCGCGCCGCCGGTATATGTGCCGTTGGCGTTCAGCGGGTAGTCGGTGCGGTAGTTATAAACCGCACGGATGCCGTACTTAGGCGTCTCATAATAGCCGATCAGGTTTGCTGTATGCTTCGAGATGCCTGGGAATGGCGCGATGGCCGGGCTCTTGGAGTCGGTATAGGCGTAGTTGAAGTTGCCGCCGAAGTTCTTCCAGAAGCCGGGCAGGAAATCGAGGTTCTGCTGGATGTTGAATTCCCAGCCTTCGACCGTGGTGTCGCTGTCGAGGTTATAGTTGCCGGAAGCAAATATGCGCGTCGTGCTGTCTGTTGTGGCCAGGCTGGTCGCGGTGCAATACTGGCCGTCCCACGACAGGGGGCCAAAGCCCCAGGTCGAACCGTCCGCCGGACACAGGATGGCTGGATCCGAGGTGCCGACGATGCGGCCCGTGATGACCTTCCGGAAGTAGGCCAGGGCCAGAAGACCGCCCGGGCGGTTATACCATTCAAGGGAGAAGTCGACCGAATCGGCCAGGTACGGCTGGAGCTTATTGTTACCGATGCGAACCGAAGCATCGTATACTGACATGCTTGAAGTCGTCTGCTGCGAGTTCAGGACCCGCTCCCCGATCCGGGTGACCGGAGAGAATTGGCGGTCCTGAGGCCGGACATAGGTCTTGTAGTAGGCGCCGCGCAGGAGCAGATCGTCTTTCAGGTCCAGCGCGAAGATCGCCGACGGAAGCCAGTAGTTATACTTGTTCTCGATACGCTGCCACTTGAAATCCGACAGCGAGCCCGCGACGCCCGTAAATGGACGAATAGTGTCGAGCGAGTCGATCGTATTGTCCGTGGCTTCGTAGCGTGTCCCGACGTTGCCGCGCAGGCGGTGCCCCAGGATTTCGGTGTCGTACTTCACCTGGATATAGGCCTGGGTGAGATTGTTCAGCGTGTTGTAGTTGTTGTCCGCAAATGCGCCGTCCCGATACAAGACGTTGAAACCGCGCGTGCTCAGTCCACCACCCGACGGCGTATAGACCTCTACCGGCGTAACGGCTTCGATGAAGCGTTCCGCATCGATCACCTGCCAATTCTTGCTGATCTTGGCATCGCCGTTCATGAAATCATCGACGAAGGACGGCGTATAGAGCATGTCGCTGGTGATGTTCTGCAACTGGGCGCCATAGGCCATGTTGCGGAAACCGTGGGACTTGAATTCATTCTTCTCAATACGCAGACCGCCCTTGATCGCCGTGATGGGACCAAATTCGAGATTGCGTTCGATATCGACCTGGGCCGAAGTGACCGTCTGGTCGGCGAAGCTTTCGGAACCGGAAATGTTGAGGTAGTAGAGCTCGTTTGCCGTCAGATAGCCTTCCGGATCACCATTGGGGCCCTGCCACGTCCAGCCACTGTTGAATATGGCATTCTGCGGCGTCGGAGTGACGGTGTAGGAGAAGCCATCCAGTTCGCCGAAGCCCGTGGTCAGTGTGCCCGAAATGCCGTTGGTCCCGCCCGAAACAGGGTTGGTTTGCAAGTCCAGTTCGGTTTCTAGTGACGCGTTGGAACCCTGCGAGCCGGCAACGACGAAATTGACCTTCCAGTCTTCGTTGTTCCAGTCGAGGTTGGCCACGAAACCCTTGGCCTGCTGGTGCTGCGAATAGAGGCGCGTCGATGACTTGGCCGGGAAGTTGTTATAGGCGGCTGTTTCATAGACCCAACGGCCATCCGACATCTGGGTTGGCGTGCCCGACGGCGTAATCGTGCCGGCGCCGTCCCATACGGCATTGATCAGGAAATACTGGGTCGTTTTCGGCAGGTCACGGTCTGTGTAATAGCCGATAATACCCATTTTGGTATTATCGTTGGGCTTCCATTCGATGCCGGCCGTTGCGGTCCAGAGATCGCCCTTGTTTTCGCGGGTATACTGACGGATGGCGTCCAGCGCGTAGACGCCGGTATTGCCCTTGGACCCTGTTGTGCTGGTATTATAGGCATCGGTGCCCAGCACGCTCTCAAGGGAGCGGCAGAACGAGCCCGACGACGGACAGTCCGTGGCCGAGTAGTACTGCCCATAGGTCGAAGCGAAATTGGCGGCGCTCAGGCCAGTCAGGCCAGGCGTCAGGCGGCTATAGCCGTTGTACCGCAGCGTGTCCCGGCGGAAGTCTTCTTTCTTGTACGCCACCGTACCGAAAACGGCCAGGTTCGGGCTGAAATGCTTGTTGTAGCCCAGGGTCATCGCGGGTGCGACACTGCCGCCCAGCTCGTTATACTCGTACGACGCCTTGATCATGCCGCCGTCGGCACGCGACAGCGCGGACGCGATCTGCATGTCGACATTGCCGCTGAGGCCGCCCGACTGGGCATTAGCCATGGGCGACTTTTCGATAACGAAAGCCGAGAAGATGTCCGAGTTAAATGCGCCCAGCGGTGAGCCCTGGTCGTTGGCCAGCGATGGCGGCGCGGCAAAAGCGACACCGTTCAGAGTCGTGCGGGCGTAGGAGCCCGGCATGCCGCGCACGTTGATGGTCGCGTTGCGGCCTTCGGCTTCGCGGTTGATCTGGACACCCGGAATGCGTTGCAGCGCCTCGCCGACGTTCAGGTCCGGGAAACGGCCCAGGCCGTCGGAGGAAATGCCGTCGGTGATTTCAATGTTCTGCTTTTTCGCGCGGACGGCGTCGGCATAGCTCTTTTTGAAGCCCGTAACGACCACGACCTCGTCGGCGTCCCCCTGGGCTGGCGGAGCGGCGTCCTGTGCGTATGCGGCCGTATGGCATGCGGCGAACAGCATAGATCCGCTGAGCAGCGCCACCTTCCAGGCCTTCGCATGGCGTGCCGGTTTGATGAGCATATTTTCCATAAGCACTAACTGTTTCCTTCCATTGTTGACATCCGACCAACCCTCTTCGGTCAGGATGATTTCGCGTTCGAGCCAGGTGCCGGGGTGGTGTTTGCCACCGGGAATTTTCGATCATAGCCAGCTTGCCGGACGAAACCGGGTGTCCGCCGATTACGAACTAAAAGCCGCTTTCACATATGGAAGTGTGCAAAAATAGAATAAAAATGTCAACATGATCTAATTATGGAATTGCAGTTTCAAAGATCGTTCCATTGCAAATTTTCATTGGGAATCGACTGTGAAAAACGATTTCAATTTTCATTTCTGGCAATTTGCTATAGATAACAAAGAGAAGCGCAGCCGATATCCTCCCCCAGATTGGTATTATTCAGTCTGCGGTTGGTCTCTAAATGTTGCGGAAATGTCTCATTAGTCTTCAAAATTTTGCGGCAGCTTCGCCCTATGATTAAGGCTACCGGCGGCGCCACAACCTGAGGCCGTTTCGGACGGCGACATGAGTCGCAAAGAATCATAACGGGCCGTCGTTTACGTCCAGGCCCAGCATGGCCACGTTACAGGTAAAAAATTATTTTGCATATAAATCCGTTGTGGCCGATATAAGGCTCTATACGTCGCAGAGCCATGCAGGGTGGCCTTCGTTCAGCACATGGAAAGCTCTCGAGGTCCGAGGGTGCAGCGACGAACACGATTTCAGGAGCGGAAAATGCTAGGCCGACGCGACCTTTTGAAAACTGTAAGTTTCCTTGGGGTCTTCCCTCTCGGCTTTGCGGCTTCCGTAACCGGCGCAGTCCCGGCTGACGCGCGCGGTGCGGAAGCCCCCACACGCCGCGAAAACCGCGAGGTTCTGTCCCTTAACAAGGGTTGGCGTTTCCTGGAGGGCGATGTGCCCTTCCCCAAGATCCTGGGACATGGCTGGTCGTACGCCAATGCGAAAGCCGGGGCCGCCTGGGGCGCGGCATCGCCGACTTACGACGACACGGAATGGATGTCCGTCACCCTTCCCCACGACTTCGCGAGCTACCAGCTTCCCGACAAGACCGAGAACCTGGCGCAAGGCTACCGCAAGCGGGGTATAGGCTGGTATCGGAACCTCCTCAGGTTTGAGGAGGCCGACCGCGGCAAACACATTGAACTGCAACTCGACGGCATTTCAACCCACGCCACGGTCTGGCTGAACGGCACGCTCGTCAACCGGAACTGGTCGGGCTACAATTCCATCTATATCGATATCACCCCGTTCGTGACCTACGGCGAATCCTTGAATTCGCTGGTCATCCGTGCCGACGCCAATACGATGCAGGGATGGTGGTACGAGGGCGCGGGCATCTACCGCAACACCTGGATCGTCAAGCGCAATCCCGTCCACATCGTCACCGACGGCGTTTTCGCCCATCCCGTCGAAGACCGCGGGCAATGGCATATTCCGCTGGAGGTCACGCTTTACAATTCGGGCGAGACCAAACGCAACGTCACGCTGGTTTCGACCCTTTTGGACGATGACGTCGTCGTCGCGGAAAACCAGATGCGCGCTGAGGTCGGCAATCTTCAGACCGTAACCATCACCGGCCGCATGGACGTTCGGAACCCGAAGCTCTGGAGCCTTGAGACGCCAAAAGTTTACAAGGTTCGCACCCAGGTAATCGCGGACGGCCAGGTGCTGGACGAGGTCGTGACGCCGGCTGGTTTCCGCACCCAGAGATTCGATCCGGACACCGGCTTCCACCTCAATGGGCAACCGGTGAAGCTCAAGGGGGTCTGCATCCACCAAGATCACGCAGGCGTCGGTGTGGCCGTGCCGGAAGGGATACTGGAGTACCGCCTCAATCGTCTCAAAGAGTTGGGTTGCAACGCCATCCGGTGTTCACACAACGCCCAGGACCGGTCCTTCTACGCGCTGTGTGACCGCTTGGGCATACTGGTCATGGATGAGAACCGGGTCTTCAATCCATCGCCTGATCACATGGCGGAACTGGAGTGGCTGGTGCGCCGCGACCGCAACCATCCTTCGATCATCCTCTGGTCGGTGTTCAATGAGGAACCGATGCAGGGCACGGAACAAGGCTACCAGATGGTCCGCCGCATGGCCGCTCGGGTCAAGGTATTGGATACGACCCGGCCGGTCACCGCCGCCATGAACGACGGGCTGTTCACGCCGGTCAACGTCTCTCAGGCCGTGGATGTCGTCGGCTTCAACTACCAGTATCAAGCCTATGACGACTTCCATAAGGCGCACCCGAAGCTCCCCATCACGTCGTCGGAAGACTGCTCGGCTTTCATGACGCGCGGCGAGTACAAGACCATCCAGGAAAAGAACATCACCGCATCATACGACGACGATGCCTCGTCCTGGGGCACGACGCACCGCGTGGGTTGGAAGGCGGTCGCCGAGCGGCCGTTCGTCGCGGGCGCCTTTGTCTGGACCGGCTTTGACTACCACGGCGAACCGACGCCGCACGAGTGGCCGTCCAACTCGTCCTTCTTCGGCATCATGGACCTGTGCGGCTTCGCCAAGAGCGCCTTCTGGCTTCGTCAGGCGCAGTGGCGCGACGAACCCGTCCTGCATCTTGCGCCGCACTGGACCTGGCCCGGCCAGAAGGGCGAAGACATCCTGATCATGGCGCTTCACAATATGGATGAGGTGGAAGTCTTCCTGAACGGACGGTCTCTCGGGAGGCAAAAGGGCGACATTTACGAGATGAACCGCTGGAAGGCGGCCTATGCCCCTGGGAAACTGAAGGCGGTGGGCTATCGCAGCGGCAAGGTCGTCAAAACCTTTGAGGTCGAAACTACGGGCGCGCCCGTCAGCCTGAAACTGACACCTTACCGTAAGACCATGCGCGGCGACGGTCTGGACGCGCAACCTTTCACGGTCGAAGCCCTGGATGCCAAAGGCCGCCATGTGCCGGTGGCCCAGCACCAAATCACCTTCGCCATCGAAGGCGGGGACATCATCGGTCTAGGCAACGGCAATCCAAACGACATCACAAGCGAGAAAGGCAATACGCGTGCCTTGTTCAACGGGCTGGCGCAGGCGATCGTCCAGACGCGTGAAGGCCACGCCGGCAAGCTGAAGCTGACCGCCACCGCACCCGGTCTCAAGCCCGCTGCCATACAGATCGACGTCGTCGATGCCGCGCCCTGGCCCTATCAGGCGGTTTCGGAAAGCGTGCAGATTACCGAGAACTGGCGGCGAGCCCCGGATCAGGCCACGGCTGTTGATCCCAATCTGCGTCCTAGGGACAACGACATGAACTCCTGGGGGTGGTTCCGGGCGGGCGTGCCGTTCGCCGCCCCTGCGAAGGACGGCTATGTCCTGTGCGCCGCGGAGGTGGAAGGCTTCAATAAGGTGCGCAGGCACGGCGGGACGTTGGATTGCCTCGGCCTGCTCGGCCGGTGCAGCCTCTATATCGACGGCCGGAAGGTCGCCGAAAAGACCGACACCGGCAAAGGACAGCTTAGCGCCCCCTTCCCTCCTGGTGACGGCAAGCGGTGGCTGAGCCTGGTCTTCGAAGCGAAAGCCGGACAGGCCTTCGGCTTCACGGATGTCGTTCGGATACGGTCGTAGGCGCAAGGGGAGGAACAATTGGCCTTATTGAAGAAAATCCTGCTGGCAACGACCATCGTCGCCATCGCCGCGGGCAGTTATGTGGCGCATGCCCAAGACTCCGAAGTCGTCGTCCGGGGGATGAAGCGCGTCAAACCGACCGATGCCCCGCCCCCCCTCGAACTTTATGCCAAGCCGCCGCATTTCCAGCAGATTGCCTTGTCTCCCGACGGGTCTCAGATCGCATTCATTACACATGTCGGTGGGTTGGATATTCTGGTCAGTTACGGTTTCTCCGACCGCCAGCACGCCTACCACAAACTCAGCGGCGGCAACGTAAGTGCGATCAGTTGGGCCGACGATAAGCATGTACTCGTTTCGGACTCTCGGGCGGTAACACGTGGCACGTGCGCGGGCACGCCTGCGCAGAGCACGTCTCAGCAACTCAACGGACGTGATATCGCGGCCATGTCCGGTGCCGAGGCAGGCACTGATGTTGGGGGCGCTGCCCAGGCATTGCTCAACATGAACCAGCCGCCCAGATGCATATATTTCGGCGTGCGCGGCGAAAACGCGATAACGTCCGTCAACATGCTGACCGGCGAGTCATCCCCCGTAGGCCTGCACATTGGCGACGCTCCCAGCCAGGCGCTTGGACTACCGTCGCGCGTTACGATCGACGGCAAGGCCCAGTTGCTCGGCCCGTTCATGGAAATGCGTCCGCAATCCATCGGCAGCCAACCCGCCCAACGCGTCTATCTGTGGAAGGTCGATCCGGCAACCAGCGACGGCAAGCTGGTCGATGACGGCGGCGGTGACATCGAACGCGAGACGCTGTACGTCGATGACTGGCTGTATAAGCCCGACGGAACGATCGTTGCCCGCACCCTCTACGACTTCCTCAAAGAATCTTACCGCATAGAGATGAAGGTCGCCGGCAAATGGAAGCCCGTCCTGAGCCGCGAAATCATCCGGACAAAGGACACGTTTGCCCCGTCTCTTATCGGCCTGGCAGAGGATGGGGCGTCAATCGTCATTCTGGACACCGATACGCACGGCAACGATCCCAAGGACGCGCCGCGCCGCTTCCATTATTACACGCTCGATGCCAAAGGCACGCTTTCGGGTCCGCTTGAGAACAGCAATGCCGGGTTGGAACGGCCCATTTTTGATCCCCGCTCAGGACGTTTGGCGGGCTTTGCGTCACATTTGGAAACGCCGGCCTACGATATTCGGGAACCGCGTCTCCGCAAGGTCTATGACCGGGCGCTGGCAGCGTCGGCCGGACAGGCGGTTGAGATCGTATCCGTGACCGATGACACAAAGAAGGTGCTGATACGCGTCGTCGGCGACGAGGAGACGGGTACATATTACCTTCTCGACTTCGCGAAGGGTAAGAGCACGTCGGTCGGTGAGGACTTCCCGCAAGTACCGACCAGTTGGATCGCAAGACAGGACACTTTCACCTACACGACCTCGGACGGGGCAGCCATCAAGGGCATTCTCACCCTGCCTCCGAAGCCGACATCTAAGAACCTGCCGCTTGTCATAGTGCCGCAGGAGAGCCCGAGCGCCCAGGCGCGTATAGATTTCAATTGGCTGTCGCAGGCTTTGGCATCACGTGGATATCTCGTGTTCCAGCCCAATTACCGGGGCGCCGCCCCATGGGGTGCCAACCTTCAGTCCGACCTCAAAGACGGCGTTGACGCTCTTGTGCGTCAGGGCCTGGTCGATCCACAACGGGTATGCACGTTAGGGACAGCATTTGGCGGTTATGCGGCTCTGAAGCTGGCCGAGACAGGTACCGTGCGTTGCGCGATGGCGATCGACGGAATTTCGGATACCACGCGCTACCTTTCCTGGCGCAAGACCTTTGGCTCCAGGGCGGATGGCGACGCCTTCACAACGCTGGTGCCCTCGCCGACCTGGCCCAGGACCTTTCTTGAAAACCCTATGAGCGTGCGAAACC
>CAMLPZ010000158.1 GCA_946482045.1 uncultured Asticcacaulis sp. | reverse complement strand
TCAGAACAGGTCGTCATTGGCGTCCTGTATCTGATGCGCGCGGCGCGAGGGACGGGCGCGCGGTGTTTCGATGGTGGGTTCCAAAGTGGCGGGGAGAGGCGGCTTGGCGCGTGGCTCGATCAGTTCGCGGCCATCGCCCAGCAGGATCAGGCGCTCTTCGTCATCCAGCCGGACCAGCACAAGCCGGCGGGCGGGATCGAGCACCAGGGTCTCGACGATCTGAAGGCGCCTGCGGCCGCGCGGCGCCTGAAGACGCGCCATCAATTGCGGGGCATAGCGTCTCAAGACCCAGGCAAGCGACAGGATCAGGCCCAGCACAATGGCCAGGGCGAAGACCGCACGCAATAATCCCATCCAGTCCATCACGCCACCGAACCTGTTTCCATTGCATTAGCGCGCCCCTTGGTTAACGGGCCGTTTACCGGCAAGCCTTTGTTAACCAAAAGGTGGGCATTATTTGCCCCATACAGGCGAATTGTCCCTTGTAGAGTGAGTCGGGCGATCGCAAAAAGGAAAGGGCCGGTCATGGCTTCGGGCATAAACCTTCTCGACGCGTTGCAGAGCCGCATGAGCTGGCTGAGCGGACGACAGAAACTGGTGGCGGAAAACGTCGCCAACGCCTCTACGCCGGGTTACAAGCCGCGTGACCTGGCCGCGCAGAACTTCGAGACCCTGATGAAGGGGCAGGCGGAGGGTGGCGGCCAACTCGGCATGGCAACGACCAATTCGGCGCACCTGCAGATTGAAGGCTTCAAGCCCAATTCGGCGCGTGAAGTGACGGCTCTCGATTCGGAAACCACCATGGACGGTAACGCCGTGGTGCTTGAGGAGCAGATGCTGAAGATGGCCGAGAGCCGGATGCAGTTCGACGCTGCGGTTGGTTTTTATCAGAAGTCGATGGCCATGGTCCGCATGGCGGCACGAGGGCCTGGACGGTAATTTGGGACGGCAAGTAGGAGTATTCGATGGTTAAGCCGGTTATTCACTCCGATCAGACCATGGCAGTGGCGGCCTCGGCGCTGAAGGCGCAGCAGGCGCGCATG
Organism: uncultured Asticcacaulis sp.; assembly: GCA_946482045.1. The sequence continues at coordinate 8,730 of CAMLPZ010000158.1, read as the reverse complement.
CGCATCATCGCGGAAAACATCGCCAATTCGGACTCGACCAGCCGTGTCAAAGGCGGGGATCCCTATCGCCGCCAGCAGCCGGTGTTCACGGCCGCGCCAGTTGATGGCGCCACCGGCGTGAAGCTGGCCCAGGTCGTTCCGGATACGTCCGAATTCACCATGGAATACGACCCGGCGCACCCGGCGGCCGATGCCGAAGGCTACGTCAAGAAGCCGAACGTCAATTCGCTGATCGAAACCATGGATATGCGCGAGGCGCAGCGCGCCTATGAGGCCAACCTCAATGTCATCGACACGGCGCGCGCCATGAAGACCAAGACATTAGACATTCTGCAAAAGTAAGAGATTAGCCCATGGATGCCCTGATCGCCGCCCGCGCCTATGGCGCCGCCATCAAGCAACAGGCCGCCGCCATCAACGATGATGGGGCTCAGGCTACGCAAGGTCCAGACTTCGGCAAGATGCTGCAAGGCGCGCTGGAACAGACCTACAAGGCGCAGCAGGGCGCCGAAACCATGATGGCCGGCCAGCAGGCGGGCCGGGTCGAACTGATCGACGCCGTCACTGCCGTCGCCTCGGCGGAAACGCAGTTGCAAAGCGTCATCGCCATCCGCGACCAGGTTATCTCGGCATATCAGGAAATCATGCGTATGCCCATCTAGGCCACGCTGCTGGCCTGCAAACCGCAACCACGTTCCGCGCCCTTGCTCGTGTACTCAAGTACACGTCGCGGCGGGTGCTCACGTGATCACGGTTTTCGACTCAGCATCGCGGCCTAGCTACCGAGCTATTCAATCCATCTTAGGCGCTGGGCCGTCCGGGATTTCCTTCCCCGTTTACGTGGGTTTGGCGCCAGCGAAAGTATAGCTTTCGCAAGCCATGGGCATTTGCGGAGCAAATTACGGAAGGGGGAAGACCCTAGTTGTCCCAGCCCCCGGCCTCGAGATCTTCACTCGCTTCCAGCAAAGAATCTCTCCATCCTTAATGCGCTATTAACCGTGCACAGGGCAATTTCCGCAGGGTATGCCCGGCAAGTTTTGCCGGGTGCGTAGACCAGGGTAGTGACGATGAATGGTGGCGAGGTTCTGGCTTTTGGACGCGATGCAATCTGGCTGACGATTCAGCTGTGCACGCCGGTCCTTCTGGTAGGTCTCGTCGTCGGGGTGGCGATCGGTCTGTTCCAGGCCCTGACCCAGATCCAGGAACAGACCCTTATCTACGCCCCGAAGATCATCGCCATCTTCGTTGCCCTGCTGCTCTTCCTGCCCATGATGGGAGCGCTGTTGTCGAGCTTCATGAACCAGGTCATGAACCGAATCGCGAGCATGTAAGATGCTGTTGGCGGCGCCTTCGTTGCGCCTGGCACCCCTGGCGGCCACGCCGGGTAGTGAGCTTGCGTCGGTGTTCGGCACGTCCGCCGACCTGTGGGCCGTCGGGCTGATTTTCATCAGGCTGTCCAGCCTGATCATGCTGATGCCGGGTGTCGGCGACCAGGCGGTGCCGCCGCGCTATCGCCTGAGCTTCGCGCTGGTCCTGGCCGTCGTGGTCGCGCCCATCGTGCGACACACCCTGCCGCCCATGTCGCTGACGATCGGCGGCATGACTGGCCAGGTCCTGCACGAGGCCATTATCGGCCTGATGCTGGGAACACTGATGCGCGTGCTCATGTACGCGATGGTCACCACCGGGGAAATCATGTCGTTGCAGACGACCCTGTCCTTTGCCCAGACCGCCAACCCCGCCCAGGCGCAGCCGTCGACCAGCCTCGGCACCTTCATGGCTATGCTCGGTCTGGTGCTGATCTACGCGACCAACCTGCACCACCTGTTCATCCGGGCCATGGTCGATTCCTTCACCGTCTTTCCGGCGACGAAGCCGGTCATGGTCGCTGACGCCGTCACGCTCATGGTGCAGACAGTTTCGCGCAGCTTCGTGCTGGCCATGCAAATGGCGGCGCCGCTGCTCGCCTTCGGCCTGATCTTCAACGTTGCGGTCGGCTTTGTCGGCCGCATGATGCCGAACTTTCCGGTTTTCTTCGCCGCCACACCGCTCAGCGTCCTGCTGGGGCTGGCGCTGATGGCGCTCAGCCTTGGCTCCCTCGGTATGCTCTTTATAGAGCACTACCAGGATTTCCTCGCTGTCTTCATAAGGAGCGGAAATGGCTGAGGGTGGCGATCAGGAGGACAAGACCGAAGAGGCCTCGGCCCGAAAACTCCAGCAGGCGCGGGAGAAGGGTGATGTCGCCAAGTCCGCGGACCTGCCGCAGGCCATGTCGCTGATCGGCGCGGTAGGTGTCCTGGCGTTCGCCGGACCGTCCATCTGCATGGACCTGGCGCGCGATCTTATGCCCTTCATAGCGCATCCGGAACAACTGCTGAATTCGATGGACGGCGACGGCGGCATGGCCATCTTCCGCCATCTGCTGATGAGCGTGCTGCCGGTCCTGATCCTGGTCATGAGCGGCGCCCTGTTCCTCGGCGTGGCCGGCAATGTCATGCAGACCGGCTTCATGTTCACGCCGTCGAAGCTGAAGCCCAACTTCTCGATCCTAAACCCTATGTCGGGGCTCGCCAAGCTGTTCGGGCCCGACGCCCTGATCACATTCGGCAAGACCCTGTTGAAGCTGATCATCACCGGCATCATCGTCTGGAATGTCCTCAAGGACCGGCTCAACGCTATTGTCAGCCTGACGCACGTGTCGCCGGCGCTGATTCTGCCCTACTGCCGCGACATTCTGCTGGTCCTCGCCATCTCGGTCTGCATCTTCCTGTTTGTCGGCGGCGGCGCCGACTACATGCTGCAACGCTTCCGCTTCATGCAGAAAATGAAGATGTCGAAGGAAGAGCAGAAGGAAGAATACAAGCAGACCGAAGGTGACCCGCACGTCAAAGCCAAGCTGCGCCAGTTGCGCATGGAAAAGGGCCGCCGCCGCATGATGGCCAATGTCGCCACCGCAACCGTGGTCGTCACCAACCCGACCCACTACGCGGTCGCCCTGCGCTATGAGGCGGGAGAGACCGCCGCGCCCATCTGCGTCGCCAAGGGCGTCGATGCACTGGCCCTGAAAATCCGGGAAGAGGCAGGCAAGCACGAGGTGCCGATTGTCGAAGACCCGCCCCTGGCGCGCGCGCTTTATGCCGCTATCGATATCGATGAGGTTATCCCGGAAGAACATTTCGCGGCGGTCGCCAAGCTGATCAGCTTCGTTCTGACCCGCAAGCGCAGGGGTTTTTAAGGGAACCTTTCTTGACGCGCGCGAATTCTCCAAATGCGCTAAACTCGTCCGTGATTCGCCGCGAAATACCTAAGGCACGATGCGTTTAAGTTGCCCCATCATCGTGTTCCAAGTTTTTATTTTGTCGCGATATTAAGCCAAAAACCGCTGCACACTTTTTGGCATATCGCTCTAGTCCCGTGAGGTAACCGTTTTGTCCGCACGTCCGATGAACCCCGCCGACCAGCCCGAGGTCGCGTCTTCCAATTGGCGCGAACGATTTACCCTGGCGCGTTTTCGCGAGGCGGTGAATGTTTGGACACTGAGCATCGTGTCGGCCGTTGTCGTCTTCGCCTGCGCCGCCGTGTGGCTGGTCGCGGGGCAATTGCCCGCGGGCCTGCTGCTGGCCATCTTCCTGATGACATTCGCCGTCGTCATCTTCCTCGGCATGTTCGCTTTTTCCAGCGAAGCCGAAATCCTGACCAACGAAGGCTTCCGCGCCGCCGATCTGGTTGGCTCCCTGGAAGAAGCCGCCGCGGTCGCCGGCTATGATGGCCATATCGTCGCCGCCAATACTGCCTGGACCGGGGCCGGCGGGGGGGCGAAACGCCTGCCGCAAGGCGATGAGGCGCCGTCGCTTTTCGTCGCCATGCGCGAAGCCAAGGCCAACGGAATGGGCCGCGCGCTCGTCAAGCTGGGCGGCTTCGACTTCGAAATGATCGTGTCGCGCCTGGGCGAAGACCTGGTGCTGGTGCGCGCCGGATCGCAGGGCGTGCTGGGCCAGGGCGTCATGCTTAGGCACGAAGGCCGGGCCGCCGGCGAAGCGCCCCAGTCCGAGCCACAAGCCGAGACCACGCCGGAACCTCTGGCCGAAGCCAAGCTCGACACCTTTGCCGAAGCCGCGCCGTTCGGTGCAGCCCTGGTCATGGGCGACGACGTCTTTTCCGCCCACATCAGCGAATTCAACCGCGTCTTCGCCCAGCTCACGGAGCAAAACCCGGACACGCTGGCCGGGCGGACGTTCGGCGAACTGGTCCACGACAATTCACGCGCCGACCTGATTGAGCGCCTGGCCGTCAACCGCGAAGGCGGCAAGACGGGGCCGTTCGACATTTCGTTGCGTACCAAGGCCGATCGCCCGATCCAGATCTATGTCTCGCCGGTAGCTGGTGGCTTCACGCTCTATCTCTTCGACGTCTCCGAACAGAAGAAGCTGGAGACCACGCTCATCCAGTCGCAGAAGATGCAGGCCATCGGCCAGGTCGCCGGCGGCATGGCGCACGACTTCAACAATCTTCTGACCGGCTTCAAGTTTCGCAACGACCAGTTACTGCTCAACCATCCGCTCGGTGATCCGTCCTACGAGGACCTGAACGGCATCCGCCAGATCATCGCCCGCGCCGAGGACCTGGTGCGCAACCTGCTCGCCTTTGCGCGCAAGCAGACCGTCAAGCGCGTGACGCTCAATGTCGGCGAGATGGTCTCCGAAGCCGAAGTCCTGCTGCGCCGCCTGGTGCGCGAAGATGTGAAGCTTGAGACCGAATACGGCCGCAACCTGCCCAATGTCCACGTCGACAAGGGGCAGATGGAAATGGTCATGATGAACCTGGTCGTCAACGCCCGCGACGCCATGCGCGCCCAGGGCGGCGGAAAGGTCATGATCCGCACGGCGCCACTCAGCCAAATGGAAGCGAAAGCGCGGGGCTGGCCCGAAGCACCGGCACAAGGTGCCGCCCTGATCGAGGTCAGCGACACCGGCCCAGGCATCCCGCCGGAAATCATCTCTCAGGTCTTCGAACCCTTCTTCACCACCAAGCCGCTGGGCGAAGGTACGGGCCTCGGCCTGTCGACCGTTCACGGCATTATCAACCAGGCTGGCGGCCATATCCTGATCGATTCCAAGATCGGACAGGGCGCGACCTTCCGCATCTTCCTGCCCGTGTGGATCGAGACCGAAAAGGAACTGGCGGCGCCCAAGCCGGTGGCCGAAGCCAAGCCGGTGCCGAAGGACCTGTCGGGTGTCGGCCGCATCCTGTTTGTCGAGGACGAGCAGATCGTGCGCGGCATCGCTGCCCACCTGCTGCGCCAGCGCGGCTACGAGGTGCTGGAGGCCGAGGACGGCGAACAGGCGCTGGAGATCATCGAGGCGGAGAACGGTCGTTTCGACTTGCTGATTTCGGACGTTATCATGCCGGGCCTCGACGGTCCGTCGATGCTGAAACGCGCCCGGCCGCTGATCGGCAATGTGCCGGTGATGTTCATCTCGGGCTACGCGGAATCCGAGTTCTCTGACCTGCTGGAAGAAGAAAAGAACGTCTCGTTCCTGCCGAAGCCGCTCGACATCAAAACATTAGCCGAACGTGTTAAGGAACAATTGGCAGCTTAAATTGCGCTGTTTCTCCTCCCTGTCGCGTAGCGATGGGGAGGGGGACCGCAAGCGGCGCGAAGCGACTGCGCAGCGGTGGTGGGGTATTCGGTCGGAGTCATCCCCCACCGTCATCTTCGCTTTCGCTCGATGCCACCTCCCCATGCCTTCGGCACAGGGAGGAGGATTCAGCGCATGTCTATTATTCCCTGTAGCCGACGGATCACGCTGTCCTTCTCTACAGCCAACCCCTTGTATTCCAACTGCGCCGGCGTCAGTTCGTTGACCTGGTCAATCAGCGCCCCCGCAATCGCCGGACCCTCGGCATGGGTGTCCAGGGCCTCCAGCGGATCGATGTAGATGCGGATGGTGAACAGAATCGCACCCGACTGCGGCAGCTTGCGGAGGGTCTGTCGCTCGACGCGCAGATAAACGTGCTCGGCGATCTCGCCTTCGCCAAAGCGGCGGCCGCCATTGCCGGCTTCGGGATGATGCAGCACATCGTCGCCATACAGCGACCAGTTCCAGCGCATGACCGGCATGTCGGGCCTGAGGTTGTCGAACATGCGCTCGATCATCATGGCGTTGCGCGTGCCAGCGTTGAAGTCCGGCACCGGACCGTGGACATCGTGCATCGGCTTGCCCAGCTTGTCCGACAGGCGCCAGGACGACGGAAAGGCGAGGGCGCCGGCCGTTACCGTCCAACCGTCAGGGCGCTTTTGCAGGATAATCAGGTCTTCCTGAACCAGTCCAGCCGCCAGGAGCAGGCGCGGTATTAGCGGGTCATCCAACCGAATACGGCGAAAGGCCGGCACGATATCGATCTGCGGCCCCATACGCGCATAGATGTCGGGATAGCGTTCGGGCAAATGATCGGCCAGCAGCATCAGGGCTTCGTCCTGTGCCGCCTCGCTGCCGGGCAGGGCGGCGAAGACCTCACGCGGCACGCGGGTCATCAGCCGGTCTTTTTCGTCGAGATAGGCGCGTAGATTCCCGTCGCATTCGATCCAGTCGGCGAGGTCGAGCGGCTTCAGGCCGATGGTGAACAGTTTGGACGAGCCGTCATAGGGTGTGTGCATGACACCCGACTAGCACAGAATCAGACGACGCGCTCGCCGCGTGCAGCCTCGCCAATCAGGGCAAGGATCGCACCCGCTGTATAGAAGAACAGATCCTTGACATCAAACACACCGCCGAGCGTGAAACGCACAAGCGCGCTGTCGGATAGGCCCAGCAGGTCGCGGATATGGAACAGTTGCCCAAGCTCGATGGCAAAGGCGACGCCGAGCGCGGTCAAAGCCGCGGGCAGGGGGCGCCATGGGAATATCGTCCGCAAACCGAGATAGACGAGGATGACCGCCAGGGCATCGCCGACGTGCGGTCTAATCAGCGGATCGTTGAGAAAGAGCGCGATCAGCAGCTCGATGCCGAACATAACGGCTGTCGCTAACGCATATCCCCAACGGAACGTCATACTGCCCCCAAAACGAAAAATGCGGCGCCCGAAGACACCGCATTTTCCAATTTCGCTTGTCGCTTACTTTTTGAGGAAGCCGGCGAACTTGTTGTTGAAGCGCGAAACGCGGCCGCCGCGGTCGAGCAGCGTGCCCGTGCCGCCGGTCCATGCCGGGTGCGTGCGCGGGTCGATATCCAGGTTCAGCACGGCGCCTTCCTTGCCATAGGTCGAGCGGGTCTTGTAGCTCGAGCCGTCGGTCAGGGTGACGGTGATCCAGTGATAGTCGGGGTGGCCTTCTTTTTTCATTTTCGCGATCCTTCACGTCCAGCCAGCAGAGTGCGGACGCCGAATTGTGGGAGCTGTTGGTCAGCGGAAGCGGGGCTCTTACATGAAGGTGCGTTGCTCTGCAAGGAAATTGCAATCGAAGCATCCGACGGCATGACGAAGAGACCGGTTTCAATTCTCTTTCTGATCCTCTAAAGCACGGCGGATGCCCGACATGAACCCTTCGAACGACTTCCAGGACCGCCCTTCCAGCGGCGCCGAACTGGCCGGCCAGATCCGTCACGCCGCCGGCCGCCGTGAAAAGACGCGCGACCTGCGTCCGCTGATCCGGCTTTGGCCCTACATGAAGCGCCAGGCCGTCGATCTTGGCCTGATGCTGGTCTTCCTGGTTATTTCGGCCACGACCACCCCGGCCATGACCTTTGTCGCGCGCGAACTGATCGACAGCGGTTTCGGCTCTGGCAACATCGCCGTGCTCAACAAGTGGTTCCTGGTGCTGGGGGGCGTTGCGCTCCTCATGGCGGTCGCAACGGCGCTGCGCTATTTCTTCATCACGCGCCTGGGCGAAAGAATCGTCGCCGATATCCGCGAAGACGTCTTCGCCCATATCCTTAAGCTCGATCCAGGCTTCTTCCTCAAGATCCGCACCGGTGAAGTCATCTCGCGCCTGACCGCCGACATCCAGATCATCGAGACCCTGGTCGCAGCCTCGATCTCGATCGCGCTGCGCAACCTTCTGATGTTCGTGCTGGGCCTGATCATGATGATGGTCGTCAGTCCGAAACTGACCCTGATGGTGCTGGCCATCTTCCCGCTGGTGCTGGTGCCGCTGATCGTCTTCGGCCGTCAGGTGGGGAGGGTAACGCGCGAGACCCAGGACCGCTTCGCCCGCGCTGTCGGCTTCGCGACGGAGTCCTTGGATGCGCTGGAGACGGTGCAGGCTTTTGTACGCGAACGCTTCACGCAAAACCGGTTCAACGACAGCGTGGAGGACGCCTATAAGAAGTCGGTTAGCCGCATCGCCACACGCGCGACCATGACCGCCATGGTGATTTCGCTCGTTTTCGGCGGCACGGCAGTGGTGCTGTGGCTGGGGGCGCAGGACGTCCTGGCCGGCAAGATGTCGAACGGCGTACTGATCCAGTTCGTGTTGCTGGCCATCTTTACCGCGGGGTCGGTCGCCAACCTCAACGAGACCTGGGGCGATGTGCAAAAAGCCGCCGGCGCCATGAGCCGCATCGATGAGCTGCTGGGCTCCGAGCCCTTGATTCAGACGCCGGCAAGCCCGGCGACCTTGCCCGAACCGCGCGGCGAGATCGTCTTTACCGGTGTGACCTTCGCCTATCCGTCACGGCCGGACCAACTGGTGCTCAATGACTTTTCGCTGCACGTCCGTCCAGGCGAAACGGT
>CAMLPZ010000157.1 GCA_946482045.1 uncultured Asticcacaulis sp. | reverse complement strand
TCACCGAGAGGAGGCGCTGCGAACGGAATGCCCTTGAAGGACTCGACGCCATCGGATGTTACCCCCCGGAGGGCGCCCGCTTCCGTCTGCACCGCTTGCGGCGCGGCGGCGCAACCCGGCAACGCGGCCGCCGCAAACCCTGTGGCGGCAAATATCGCCAGAGCCATTCGGCTGACGGGCATAAACAACGTTTTAGGCATGTTATTCCTTTTCTGACCCCGATCAGGGGACGTTATTCAAAAACTCAAACGGAGAACGACCGGCGACACAATCGTTTCGCCGGTCGTTTTTGGGTTAGAACGCCTTGGTCAACTGCAGACTGAACACGCGGCCAAGGACGCTGGAATTGGCCGCATCGAAGGCGGAATTGTTGGTCAGGACGACTTGCGGCGCCTGGTTCAACAGGTTCTGGACATTCAACGCGACGCGAACACCTCTGGCGAAGCTGGCCGAATGCTTCGGGACCATGTAGCCGATGCCCAGGTCATAGGTCGTGTTGGCCTTGACCTTGTGGAACGGTCGCCTGACGCCGTTGTCGGACAGGGTCTGGTCGTTCAGATAGCCCCCGACATAGTTGGCGAACAGATTGATGTTCCAGCCATGCTTTGCCCAGCCCGCATTGAAGCGGCCGCGCAACGAGACCGGGTAGAAGATGCGATCGGTCGCACTGACGGGCGCCGACCCGGCCACAATGGTCTGCTTGCTACTCAGTATCTTGGTGATCGCGCCACCGAAGCTGAGGAAGCCTATGGAGGTGTTACGAATATAGTTGGCGTGCAGGTCGACGCCATACTGGTGCGTCGAAGCCATGTTGGTCTCGCGGCCATCGAGGATCACCTGAACCTGGCAGGCCTGGCCCACGGTCGAACCATACAGGTTAGGCAGGGCCAGATAGGCCGCGAGTTTCGGGTCATAGGTGGAGGGGTTGCCCTCGACACAGCCCGCATTGCTGACCGGATAGATATATTGCGAATAGATCTGCCGGTATTGCGGGCTTGACAGGAACAGGCTGGTCGAGGGCGAGAAGACGATCTGGTTGTCGTAGGCGATGTCATAATAGGTCGAGCCGATGCTCAATCCGTCGATCCAGTCGGGCTTGTAGTCGAAGCCGGCCGACCAGGTTGTCGCCTCCTCGGGCTTCAGGTCGGGATTGGCGCCGATAAACATCAAGGCATAGCTGTAGCCCGGGAAGGCCTGCCCTATGTTCGGGTCACCCGAATTGTTCGGCCATGGGAAGATACCGGCATAGGAGAACACGTTCGCATTGGTATCGGTCAGGCTCGGTGCGCGGAACGACGTGCCCCAGGACCCGCGGAATGACAGTTGATCGTTGACATCCCATGTTACGCCGATCTTCGGATTAGTGGTGTCGCCAAAATCGGAATATTTGTCATAGCGGCCGGCGATATCGACATTGACGTCCTGAACGAACGGAATGTTCATATCCCGCGAGATGACCGGGATGAAGACTTCGAGATAGGCGGAGTCCACGGTCCGGCTGGACGTCGCAATGTTGTCCCACTGGAACTGGTTGTTGATGCCCCGGTTGGCGCCGTTGGCGAGATGTTGTTCGTTGAACTGATGTTCCGCGCCGAAGGCCAGCCGGACCGAGCCGGCCGGCAGCCTGAAAAGAGGGCCGGTGAACTTCAGGCCGAAATCGGCTATCTTGTTTGTGCTCGACTGGATGTTCGTGCCGACAAAGGTGGCTTTTTGCGCCTCGGTCAGCGGTGTTGCGCTCAACGGATTGATGTTGCCCTGGGCGATCTGATAGTTGAAAGCATCAAGATTGACGTTGTCGCCGATGTTACAGATACCGCAGGTCGCATCGCGCCCGAAGGTGGCATAGGCGTCGGTGCTCCAGTTGTTCGGCAGTTTCGCCTTCAGACTGGCCGTCTGGGTCCAGGTGCTGTCCGGGTTATAGGTGGTCTGGGCCCCGATATCCTTGTAGAAATTGTACTGGATGGTCTGATTGGCGCCTGGCGCCAGGCCCGGCACGCCCGTGATATAGTATGGGCTGGCCGAGGTCAGCGTAATGGCGCTGTTCGTATACAGGCTACGGCTGACCGTCTCACGGTGCGTGTAGAAGCCTTCATAGCTGAAATCGAGCCAGGGCGTGATTTCCTGACTGAGGATGAAGACGAACTGCTGACGCTTCAAGGCACCGATGTAGTCGGCATAGTCTGCGGAGTCGACAAGGTTCGGCGTCGTCAACAGGTCCGCGCCGGTCAGGTTGGTATTCGGACCGTTGGGCAGGCCGTAAGTCGTGTAGCTGGTTCCAAAGACCGGGAAGGTGGTGGTTGTGGTGACCACGATATTTCCGGGGGTGCCGGGGGTTGCCGTTGCACCGTTGATCCGGTTGTCGAGCCCGCCGAACCGGGTCAGGTCCTGACGCAGGTACGGGCTCTTGCTACGGGCAAATGCCGAGCGATCCGTAAAATCCATGCTGAAGATGGCGTTCCCCATACCCATCCTGGCCACGCTGTCCCAGGAATGGCCGGCAGTGACCGAGACGCCCTTTTCGTCGGCGCCCTTGTTGACCGAGTAGCGGCCCGTAATTTCGGCGCCGTTGTAGCGCTTGCGCAGAACAAAGTTGATAACGCCTGAAACAGCGTCCGAACCATAGATGGCGGAGGCGCCGTCAGAGATGATTTCAATGCGTTCCACTGCTGCAATAGGAACCTGTGTCGCTTCCGTAAAGGTCAGCGCCGCGCCCGACGGGGCCAAACGGCGGCCATTCACAAGAACCAGGGTCGCCGCGGAGCCGATGCCCCGAAGATTTACCGTCGTTCCTTGCGTGGAGTTACCGCCATAGCCAGCCGTTCCGCCCTCACGCATGGTGGCGCCATTGGGGTCACCGGTATTCTGCACCTGAGGCAGGGTGCGCAGGACGTCGGTGACGTTGGTGAGACCAGTGGCGAGGATATCCTCCCGCTTCATCGTGGTTGTCTCCGAACCGACCGGTTTGACCCCTTTGATGTTGGTGCCGGTTACCACGACTACCGAGCTGTCCTTCTCGCTGCTCTCGGCGTCGGATTCCGGTGCAGCCGTCTCCGAATCCTGGGCCGCCTGGCTGTCTTGCGCCTGGGCCGGTGTAAAGCCGGTCAGCGCTGCAACCACGACGAGCGGTAAGGCCGCCGTGCACCGCATCAGGCGCTTGGACGGCGACGCAATTCGACTCGCAATTCTATTGGCGTACATATTTTCCTTCCCCTGGCATTGCGCCATTTATCGTCTCATTTTTTTGGGAACCTGGACGGTCAAATGCCGTCCAAACAACGTCCTTCCCCTTAGCCACAAAGGCTTTTTGCTTTTATTTGCCAGCCTGCCGGTTTGGCCGTGCCCGCGCACTCAGCCTGACGAATAGAGATAACGTTGTCAACGCAGCGCCGGCGCGCAAATCCGACCCATCGACGGTTACCGTACAGTGACAATCAGACGCGATGACGTCATGGTAACGCTCACAACAAATGTCGGCACTACCCCCGTACCCAACCCATGCGCAGAAGGTTATTCAATATAATCAATAGGCAAAACGGATATACGATCAAAAAAACCCTTGTAAATTATAGTTTTTTCAAATTCTTCCATAAAAAAATCTAATAGTGACCAGCTTAATAAATTTCAGCAAAAATAGCCATTTCGATGTTCATCTGTTGCATGCCAGCAACACTAAAAGCGTGAGAAACGCGCCATTGCACGCGCTCAATCCACACGCCGCCCACCTCAGCCCCGAAAGGCAAAATTATCTTGACTCATGCAGAAAATGGCCAATATTACGACAACGTTGTCTAGTGAGAATCCCCCTAGTGTCCTCACTGCCAGCCGTCCGAAACCGGTATACCTCCGGTTTCTTCTTGCGCCCCAGCCCTCTCTCTGGGGCGCGCATTTTTTCAATCAATAATGTCGGCGCACGGCCTGGTCGTCGAACGGCATATGTCTCAGGGATGCTCCATGAAACCGACCTCTTCCATTGCCGCCAAACTCTCGAGAGCCGCCTCAACGGCAGCCCTACTCGTTGCCCTCGCCCTGCCTTTTGACGCCAGCGCGGCCGAGACGGCTCCATGGCAGGATAAATCCCTGAGCGCGGATCAGCGCGCGGCAATGCTGGAAAAGGCATTGACGCCGGATGAGCGCCTGAGCCTGGTCCACGGTCCCATGGCCATGATCTTCTTCCCCGGCATGAAGTTGCCGGAGGGCGCGATCGGGTCGGCCGGCTTCATTCCGGGCATTGCGCGGCTGGGCATACCCGCGCAGCAGCAAAGCGACGCATCCCTGGGCGTGACCAATCCGGGCAATGTGCGACCCGGCGATACCGCGACCGCCCTGCCGTCGAGCCTGCTGCTGGCCGCAACCTTCAACACCGACCTTGCCTTCAAAGGCGGAGTGGTGGTCGGCGAAGAAGCCCGCTCACGCGGCATCAATGTGCAGCTGGCCGGCGGCGTCAACCTCGCGCGCGACCCGCGCGGCGGCCGCAATTTTGAATATACCGGCGAAGACCCCCTTTTGGCGGGCATGATCGCCGGTTCGGCGATCAAGGGCATTCAAAGCCAGAACATCATCTCGACCATGAAGCATTTCGCGATCAACGACCAGGAAACGGGCCGGAACTTCGCCAACAGCGTCATTTCCGAATCCGCCATGCGCGAATCGGACCTGCTCGCCTTTCAGATTGCGCTCGAAGTCGGCCAGCCCGGCTCGGTGATGTGCGCATATAATCTGGTCAATGGCGCCTATGCCTGCGGCAACGACCACCTTTTGAACAACGTCCTGAAAAGGGATTGGGGTTATAAGGGCTATGTCATGTCCGACTGGGGCGCCGTGAAATCCACGGACTTCGCCATGAAGGGCCTCGACCAGCAATCCGGCGAACAACTGGACAAGCAGGTCTGGTTCGGCGAGCCGCTAAAAGCGGCCATCGCCAGCGGCGAAGTACCGGCGGCCCGCCTGTCGGACATGTCGCGCCGGATCCTGCGTTCGATGTTTGCCGCCGGACTGTTCGACTCGCCCGCGCCGGTCACGGTTGACCGCGCAGCCAACGCCGAGGTGTCGCGCCAAGCGGCGGCGGAGGGGATCGTCCTACTGAAGAATGAAGGCAATCTGCTGCCCCTGGCCGCGACCGCCAAAAATATTCTCATTGTCGGAGGTCGCGCCGATGCCGGCGTGCTCTCGGGCGGCGGCTCGTCGCAGGTCACCTCCGACGCCGGCCAACTGGCCATCCCGGTTGGCGGCGAAGGCATGATGGCGGCCTTCAATCGCATGAATTTTCACCCTTCCTCCCCCGTGAAAGCCCTGAAGGATCGCCTGCCAAACGTGAACATCCGGTTCGACACGGGCCGGTATCCGGCGGAGGCCGTACGCAAGGCCAAGGAAGCCGACCTGGTAATCGTGTTCGGCAACCAGTGGATGGCCGAGGGCGACGACGCTCCCGATCTCAGCCTGCCGGACGGGCAGGACGCGCTCATCAGCGCTCTCGCGGACGCGAATGCGCGCACGGTTGTGGTCCTCCAGACCGGCGGCGCCGTGACCATGCCCTGGCTTTCAAAGACGCCGGCTGTAATCGAAGCCTGGTATTCCGGGCAGAAAGGTGGCGAGGCGATTGCCGAGGTGCTGACCGGCGCGGTCAATCCGTCGGGCCGCCTGCCCGTCACCTTCCCGCTCTCCATCGATCAATATCCGCGCAGCGTCATGCCCGGCCTCGGCCTCCCCGATGGCCAGGTCTTCGATGTCCGTTATGACGAGGGTGCCGATGTCGGATACCGGCGGTTCGCGGCGCTCAAGCAGAAGGCCCTGTTCCCGTTCGGTCACGGCCTGTCCTATACGCAATTCGCCTATTCCGATGTGAAGGTGACCGGCGGCAAGACCCTGACGGTCAGTTTCAAGGTAACCAACACCGGCAAGTTGGCGGGCAAGGACGCGCCGCAGGTATATCTCGACCAGCTGCCGGCCGGTGCGACCAAGCGTTTGATCGGCTTCTCCAAGGTGTCGCTGGCGCCGGGCGAGAGCAAGACGGTAACCGTGACCGCCGATCCGCGCCTGCTGTCGCGGTTCGATGAGACCACCCACAAATGGGTCCAGGCGGCCGGACAATACAGTGTATCCGTCGCCCGCAACGCCGAGGATGCTGGCGTCAAAGGCTCAGCCACCCTAGCCGCATCCACGCGCGAGCCGTAGGCTGAAAACCTTTTATTCTGATCACGAACGGATTAAGTCTCGGGGGGCGGCTTCCGAACACCCTCCGAGACCCATGAAAAACCTGACGATTGTTGATATTGCGCGTGAAGCGGAAGTTTCCATCAAGAGCGTTTCGCGCGTTCTCAATCACGAGCATGGCGTAAGCCCCGCAACGCGGGCCCGCATTCAGGCGATCATAGACGCGCACGGCTTCAAGCCGAACGCCGCGGCCCGCGCCCTGCCCGGCTCGCGCAGCTATCTGGTCGGGCTCATGATTTACAGCGACGAAATCCACTACTACTATAGCGCCCTGCAAACCGGCGTCATGCGGGCCGCCCGCCGCCATGGCTACCATATGATCATGGAGCCTATGCGAGGCTATGAGCGTGAGGACCGCCCCACAGTCCTGAAGCGCCTGAGCACCTCGCGCTTCGACGCGGTCATCGTTCCGCCGCCAATGTGCGACGATCCCGCCATTCTCGACATGCTGGACGAACTCAAAATCCCCTATGTCCGGATTGCCCCACGGCTGCAGTTGGAGCGATCATCCTATGTCTTCATGAACGACAGCCAGGCCGCTTACGAAGCCATCGACCATCTATGGCAATTGGGCCATCGGGATATCCTGTATGTCGGGTTCAGGGAGACCGGCGCGAGCGAGGATCGCTACCAGGGCTACACGCGCTACTTCCGCGACAAGAACCTGGTGCCGCCCTACCCCTTGAAGGAAGTGGATGCGGCCACCCCCAAGGGCGCGATTGCGACTGGTGAAGCCATTATGTCTTCCAAGAACCGGCCAACCGCCATATTCGCCGGGAACGACATGATTGCCTTCGGCCTGATGACCGCCGCGGCGAAGTACGGGCTCAACATACCCAACGATATGTCCATCGTCGGCTTCGATGACAGCCCTGGCGCGGAAACTGTCTGGCCGCCACTGACCACCATTCGCCAGCCGATTGCGGACATGGGCGAAACCGCGATGGATTCCGTCGTCAAGAGCCTCGGCGGCGACCTGGCCGTCAAGACCAAGGAGGTTCAGAAACTCGACTTCAGCCTGGTCATCCGGGGAACCACGGCAGCGCCGAAATAACACACCCGGCCACCTGATTTGTTATCTTTATAGATCCATAAAAAAACATAATAAGTATTCACGGAAGTAGTTTAAATATAAATCCACACCATCCATTGACATAAAACACATTTAAATATTTAGTCCCTTCATAATATTATAAACAGGGACAATAAACCCATGCTGGCCATCATTGGGCTCGTCGCGATCGCGGCGCTTCTTCTCATGGTAATGACGCAACGCGTGTCGTCACTGGCCGCACTGGTGATTGTTGCCATCGGCGTGGCCCTGGCATGCGGATACGGGCTGGGCACCGGCAAGCTGATCCTCGTGGGCATAGAAAAGATCGCCCCGGTCGCCGGCATGTTCATCTTTGCCATCCTGTTCTTCGGCGTCATGAGCGACGCCGGCCTGCTCGATCCCATCATCCGGCGGATCATCGCGATTGTCGGCAACAAGCCCGCCCGGATTACCGTGGGGACCGCGGCCCTGGCCCTGCTGATTCACCTCGATGGATCAGGCGCTGTCTGTTTCCTCATTACCATTCCCGCGATGCTTCCGCTCTACGATGCGCTGCGCATGGATCGGCGTGTGCTGGCGTGCTGCGCATCGCTTGCGGCTGGCGTCAACTTCCTGCCGTGGACTGGTCCAACGATACGCGCCTCCGCCGCGCTCGGACTGCCGGTCGGTGACATCTTCAATCCGATGATTCCCGTTCAGGCCGTGGGCCTGACCTTCGTTTTTGCCGCCGCCTGGTGGCTTGGCAAGCGCGAAGAACGGCGTTTGGGCCTCCATTTGGCCGGCGCGGAGATCGCGTCCACGCCACAACTGCCCTTGGGCGATCCACTGATCCGCCGCCCGCACCTCTTCTGGATTAACCTGGTCCTGGCCTTGACCGTCATGGCGGTGATGGTCAGCGGTCTTGTCGAGCCGATCGTTGTCTTCATGACCGGCCTGGTGCTGGCCCTACTGATCAACTATCCCAACGCCGATGACCAGCGGATGCGGATCGAAGCGCATGCCCGCTCTGCCCTGCTGATGGCGGGCGTCCTGTTCGCCGCCGGCGCCTTCACCGGCGTGATGAATGGAACCGGCGTGATCAAGGCGCTGGCGACAGAAGCTGTCGCCTTGGTCCCTACCGGCGCAGGATCTCATATTCCCTTCGCCCTTGGTTTGCTGTCGATGCCGCTCAGCCTGATGTTCGACCCGGATTCGTTTTACTTCGGCGTGCTGCCGGTGGTCGCGGAGGTTGCCAAACCGTTCGGCGTTCCGCCCGTCCAGGTCGCCCAGGCCGCCCTGCTCGGCCAGATGACGACCGGCTTTCCTGTAAGCCCGCTCACGCCCGCGACATTTCTGGTGGCCGGCCTTAGCGGCATCGACCTGGGCGCACATCAGCGCTTCACTATTCCCTGGCTGTTCGCGGCATCGGTATTGATGACCTTTGCGGCAGTGCTTTTTGGATTATTCCCGATATGAGTGCCTTGCGTATCGGCTGCGGCGCCGGCTTCTCCGGCGACCGCATCGACCCTGCCGTTGAACTTGCTGAGCGCGGCGACCTTGACTACCTCGTCTTCGAATGCCTCGCCGAACGTACCATTGCCCTGGCGCAGATCGCCCGGCGCGCCAATCCGAAGGCAGGGTTCGATCCCTACCTCATCGAGCGGATGCAGGCGGTTCTCAAACCGTGCCGCGAACGGGGCGTGCGCATGATTTCCAATATGGGCGCCGCCAATCCACTGGGCGCGGCCGACGCGGTAATCGACATCGCCCGCAGTCTTGGCATCACAGGCCTCAAGGTGGCGGCCGTCACCGGGGATGATGTCCTCGATCAACTGGATTTCGATGCCGCCTTGCTCGATCGGCCGGGCCAGGTGCGGGATTTGCGCGGCTCGCTCGTATCAGCTAATGCCTATACCGGCGCCGACGGGATTGTCGCCGCCCTGGCGGCGGGCGCCGATATTGTCCTCACGGGCCGGGTTGGTGATCCGGCGCTTTTCCTGGCGCCCATGATCCACAGGTTTGGCTGGGCGGCCGACGATTGGGACCGGCTGGCGCAAGGCACAGTCATAGGTCACCTCATGGAATGCGCCGGCCAGATTACAGGCGGATACTTCGCCGATCCCGGGGTGAAGGATGTGCCTGACCTGGCGCGCCTCGGTTTCCCGATCGCGGAGGTCACCGCCGATGGCACGGCCGTCATTACCAAGGTGACCGGCTCAGGCGGGCTGATCACGCCGGCGACCTGCAAGGAGCAATTGCTCTACGAAATCCTGGATCCGGCGGCATACCTCCAGGCGGACGCGGTCACCGACATACGCAATGTTTCCTTCCAGCCGCTCGCGCCGAATCGCATCCAGGTGACGGGCGCCAAAGGGCGGCCGCGACCGGAAAGCCTGAAAGTGATCCTGGGTTATCTCGACGGCTTCATGGGGGAAGGACAGATATCCTATGGCGGCCCCGGCGCGCTTGCGCGGGGGCGACTGGCTTTGGACATCCTGCGCCAGCGCCTGGGAGACCACTATGATGACCTGCAGTTCGACCTGATCGGCGTCGATTCCATAA
>CAMLPZ010000156.1 GCA_946482045.1 uncultured Asticcacaulis sp. | reverse complement strand
TGCCGGTCGTGCGGCCGGTCTGCGCCGTGCGGATCGGATCGAACCAGGCGCTTTCGAGGAAGACGTCAGTCGTGTTGTCGTCGACACCGGTCGACTCGCCGCCCATCACGCCGCCGATGCCAATCGGGCGTTCGCCGTTGGCATCGGAGATCACCGACATGTCCGGCGTCAGGCTGTAGGTTTTGCCATCGAGCGCGATCAGTTGCTCATGCACGTGAGCGTCTTCGCCCTCGGCCTTGGGGTTGTCGTGGCCGAGGCGGGCGATGATCTGCGTGCCGACCAGCTTCGACACATCATAGACGTGCAGCGGCCGGGCGCGGTCAAACGCGATGTAGTTCGTGATGTCGACAAGGGTCGAGATCGGCTTCAGGCCGATGGCCTTCAGCTTGTCCTGGAGCCACTTGGGCGAAGGGCCGTTCTTGACGCCCCGGATGACGCGACCCGAGAAGATGGCGCAGGCGTCGCCGTCGGCCTTGACCGTGATCGGGCAGGGGAAGGCGCCCTTGACGGGCACGATCGGCTTTTCCTCGAAAGTGCCGAGACCGGCGGCGGCCAGATCACGGGCGATGCCGTGGACGCCCAGCCAGTCGGGGCGGTTCGGCGTCACTTCGAAGTCGATGACTGGTTCAGCGCCGAAAACCTCGGCAGCCGGAGTTCCCACTTCCAGATTATCGGAAAGGTCGAGGATGCCGTCGGCGTCGCTGTCGATTTCCAGCTCAGCGCCGGAACACATCATGCCATTGGAGACGACGCCGCGCACAGGCTTTTCGACCAGGGTGACACCGAGGCCGGGCACGAAGGCTCCGATCGGCGCGTAGATGGTCGTCATGCCGGCGCGGGCATTGGGGGCGCCGCAGACGATTTCCTTGCGGCCATCGACCGTGTCAACCTGCAGGACCTGAAGCTTGTCGGCATTGGGGTGACGGGCGGCTTCGATGACCTTGGCGACCGAGAAGGGCTTAAGCGCCTTGGCCGGATCGTGGATATCCTCGACCTCGAGGCCTGCCATGGTCATGGCGGCGGCGACACTATTGATGTCGGCCGAGGTGTTGAGGTGGTCTTTAAGCCAGGAGAGAGAGAATTTCATTTCCGGTTTCTTTGTATCGAGGTCGAGGAGGCGCGCCTCCTCGCCTTTGAATTTAGGAAAGGCCGCTGGCGGAGTTCGGCGCGGCGAAGGCGCTGAAGCCATAGTGCGCAAGCCAGCGCGTATCGGCGGCGAACATATCGCGCAGGTCCGGCACGCCATACTTCAACATGGCCAGGCGATCGACGCCCATGCCCCAGGCAAAGCCCTGCCATTCGTCCGGATCGACGCCGCAGGCCTTTAGCACGTTCGGGTGGACCATGCCGCAGCCTAGGATTTCCAGCCACGAGTCGCCCTGGCCGACCTTTAGCTCGCCCTTTTCCCACGAACAGCGCACGTCCATTTCGGCCGACGGCTCGGTGAACGGGAAGTGGTGCGGACGGAACTGGGTGACCACCTCATTCGTTTCAAAGAAGCGAGAAATGAAAGTTTCCAGCACCCACTTCAGGTGACCCATATGGGCGCCCTTGTCGATGACCAGGCCTTCGATCTGGTGGAACATCGGCGTGTGCGTCTGGTCCGAGTCACAGCGGAAGACGCGCCCCGGCACGATCAGGCGGAAGGGCGGCGTGCCCGAGATCATCGACCGGATCTGGACCGGCGAGGTGTGGGTGCGCAGCAGCTTGCGCACGCCATTTTCGTCGGGGTTAAAAAAGAAGGTGTCGTGCATCTCGCGCGCCGGGTGCTTCTCGGGGAAGTTCAGCGCGGTGAAGTTATGGAAGTCGTCCTCGATGTCCGGACCTTCGGCGACTTCGAAGCCCATGTCGGCGAAGATGGCGACCATCTCGTCCATGACCTGGAGCGTCGGGTGCACGCCGCCACGGCTGCGCGGCGCCGAGGGCAGGCTGAGGTCGATGCGCTCGGCGGCCAGACGGGCGGCCAGGTGGGCGGCTTCGAGTTCGCCCTTCTTGGCGTCGAGCACGGCCTGGATCTGGTCGCGGACGGCGTTTATGGCGGCGCCGGTCGACTTGCGCTCTTCCGGCGGAAGTGACCCCAGCGTCTTGAGCAGGCCTGAAATGCGGCCGGTCTTGCCCAGAGCCGAGACGCGTACGGCGTCAAGTGCGGCGAGATCGGAGGCGGAAGCGATTTCGGCTGTGATTTCGGCGGATAGGGTATCGTATTCGGTCATGATGGCACTTCGAAGGTGAGTGCGCTCATTTAGGACAAAGTGCCGGGCGGATAAAGGAGAAAGTGCTCTACACTTTCAGCCTTGCCGCGCCGAAGGCCGCCGGATCGGACTGCGATGCCTGCCCGTCTTCGATGTGGCCGGCCAGGCGCAGGCTAAAGCCGTCGACGGACAGGCTGAGGTCGTACCAGTTGTGGCTTGCAGCGAGGTCGAGCGCCACCTTCGTGGTCTGGCGCGCTGCCAGTTCCAGCACCTGCGGCGCCTGGCCATAGGCTTCATCGGCTACGCGCACCGACAGTGGGCCATCGGTGGCATTGGTGACCGCAAGACCGTGCGGTCCGAAGGCGCAGGTGAAGCGCGGGCTGCCTTCATAGCGGCGGTGAAAGCCGTTTGGACCGGCGACCCACAGGCGGGCGCGGCCCTTGGCTGTATGGACCGCGGCCTTGCCGGCCGCGACCGTATAGCGATAGGGAATGGCCTCAGGCAGGTCGAGATCGTAGACGTGGAAGACAGCTGTGCCATTGCCCCAGCTGTTGTTGCCGAAGGTCAGTTGACCATCAGCCGACAGGCTGCAATCCAGTTGGTAGGGCGCGGCACGACGCGGCCGCTGGCCCTTTTCCTGGACCGGTGCGACCAGGGTATCCGGCGTCTTTGGCTTGGTTTCGCCTCCCAGCTTGCGCGCTTTTTGTGCGAGCTCGGCCGTCTTGGGCAGGTGCGCGAAGAAGGGCTGGCCGTTCGGCGTCTTGAAATCGAAGCAAGAGGTCAGGTCGCCGCAGACAGCGCGCCGCCACGCCGAGATGTTGGGCTCGTGTACGCCGAAGCGCGTTTCCAGGAAGCGAATGACCGAGGTGTGGTCGAAGACTTCCGACGCGACATAGCCGCCCTTCGACCACGGTGACACGACGTACATCGGCACGCGCGGGCCCAGGCCATAGGGGCGGTTCTTATATTTGTCATTGCCTTGGTGATATTCGGCCTGCGCGCCCTCGGCGAAACCGAAGGGCTTGCCATCATTGCCAAGCGACGGCGGAGCGGGCGGCGGCACGTGGTCGAAATAGCCGTCGTTTTCGTCGAAATTGATGAGGAGGACGGTCCTGGCCCAGACTTCGGGGTTGCTGGTCAGGGCATCGAGTACGCGCGCCGTATAGTCGGCCCCTTGCGCCGGACTGGATGTCGAAGGATGCTCCGAACCTTCGGCGGTGCCGACGATCCACGACACCTGCGGAAGCTTTCCGGCCCGCACGTCCTCTTTCAACTTGTCGAGGTCGCGGGTACGGATCGAACGGCGCGCCAGGTCCATAAGCTTTTCCGATGACGCTTTGTCGGCGGCGCGGTAGGTCTTGAAACCGGCCAAAGGATTGTCGGTGAAGTTGTCCTTCATGTCCTGATAAACCTGCCAGTCGATGCCGGCGGCGCTCAGGCGCTCAGGATAGGTCGTCCAGTCGTAGCCGCCGTGGCCTTTCGGATCGGCGCCCAGATTGTCATAGCCGTTGTCGGTCACCGGGCCGTTGGGGCCGACATTGGTGCCTGTCCAGTGGAAGGTGCGGTTCGGATTGGTGCCCGAATGCATGGAACAGAAGTAGGCGTCGCACAGGGTAAAGGCTTCGGCCAGCGTGTACTGGAACGGCATGTCGGCGCGGCTGAAGTGGGCCATGGAGTGGTTGTGCTTGGCGTCGGGCCAGCGGCCCATACGGCCGTGATCCCAGGCGTCCTGGGCATTGGCCATGTTGTGCGGCGTGCCTTCGACGCGCATCAGGCGGAAGTCTTCGGCAGTGTTGAGCGCGAACGGCGCGATCAGGGTTTCCGGCTTGTCTTCGCGCGGCTGGGCAAAGACGGTGCGGCCCTTGTTGGTTTTCGTGTCGGGCGCAGGAATGGCGAAGCGGTCGCCGAAGCCCTGCACGCCGTTCATCGTGCCGAAATAGTGGTCGAAACTGCGGTTTTCCTGCATCAGGATGACGACGTGTTCGACGTCCCTGATGGTGCCGGTGCGGACGCGGGCGGGGATGTCGAGCGCGCGGGCAATCGCCGGTGGCAAGCCACCGAGTGAGGCGGCGAGGGCGGCGCTTAAGAATTGGCGGCGGCTGGTCATGCGAAATTCCCCTGAGCAAGCTACCCTCTTACCCGCCCTTTTTAACAGTTTTACGGCAACGAAAAAGCCCCGCTGCGTTGCCGCAGCGGGGCTCAATTTTCAATTCCTTACGGAATTAGGCGGCCAGGGCCGTGCGGACCTTTGCAGCGATGGCGCTGAAGCCAGCGGCATCGTTCATGGCGACGTCGGACAGGACCTTGCGGTCCATGTCGATGCCGGCCACGTTCAGGCCGTGGATGAACTGCGAGTAGGTGAAGCCTTCCAGGCGCGCAGCAGCGTTGATGCGTTGGATCCACAGGGCGCGGAAGTTACGCTTCTTGTTGCGGCGGTCGCGATAGGCGTACTGGCCGGCCTTGTCGACGGCCGCCTTCGCGGTGCGGATGGTGTTCTTGCGGCGGCCATAGAAACCCTTGGCGAGCTTCAGGACCTTCTTGTGACGGGCGTGCGAAACGACGCCTCTTTTAACGCGGGCCATGTTCTAGTCGCTCCCTTACGCGTACGGCATGTAGGATTTGATCTTCTTCGCATCGGCGTCCGACAGAACCACGGTGCCGCGGTTCGTACGGATGTACTTTGCGTTGTGCGAGATCAAACGGTGACGCTTACCGGCGACGCCGGCCTTCACCTTGCCAGAGGCAGTAATGCGGAAGCGCTTTTTGGCGCCCGACTTGGTCTTCAATTTGGGCATTTTTCAGCGGCTCTTGCGAACCGTCCTCTATATAGAGCGAAACCTGCCAAGGCATGCCATGGGCCCGGCCGGTTATGAGAACGGCGGCTGATACAGGAAAAGCCTGGCGGTGGCAAGTCCGAATCCGAATGCGGCGAGGATTCGACAAATTGAAAATCCCGGTTATTGGTTATGTCATGAACAATACCGAATCCACACCAATCACCGAAGCTCCCGCCCGGGTCGGCGCCATCGATGTCTTACGCGCCCTCACCATGGTGCTGATGATCTTCGTCAACGACCTGTGGTCGCTGAAGGACATACCTGCGTGGCTGGGGCACGTCGAATCGGGTGTCGACGGCATGGGGCTGGCGGATTCGGTCTTTCCGGCCTTTCTGTTCATCGTCGGCCTGTCCTTGCCGTTCGCCGTCGACGCCCGGCGGCGCAAAGGCGACGATACGGGCAAGCTGATCCTCCACGTGCTCGGCCGGTCGCTGGCACTGCTGGTCATGGGCGTCTTCCTGGTCAATGGCGAGACGATCAACGGCGACGCCACGGGACTGTCGCGCGGGGCGTGGAACACGCTTAGCTGTGTCGCCTTTATCCTGATCTGGAACAGCTATCCAAAGGGATTGCCGATCTGGGCGCAGCGGGGGCTGAAGCTGCTGGGCGTCGCGGCCTTGGCGATTATGGCCTTTGTGTATCGCGGCGGAGACGGAGACGTCCTGTTCGGGCCGCAATGGTGGGGAATCTTAGGGTTGATAGGCTGGGCCTATCTCGGCGCCGCACTGGTGACGGTGCTGGCGCGCAGCCACCCTGCCGGGTTGGTGGCAGGGTGGCTGCTCTTTACCGGGATAAGCCTGGCGTGGGCCGCCGGATTGGTGCCGGAACCGCTGCATTTTATTCCTGAGCCTCTAATAGGCGGCACGTTGGCGGCCTTGGTGATGGGCGGCGTGGTCGTGGGCCGGCTGTTCCAGATCTGGCAGCCAAAGGGCAAAAATGTCCGCATGACCGTAGTGTTCGGCGTCATCATCGCGGGACTTGTGGTGCTCTATGCTGTGACGCGTCCGGCCTGGGGGTTGTCCAAGCTTGGGGCAACCCCGGCCTGGCTGTTCCTTTGCAGCGCTCTGACGCTTGCTGCCTTCACGATCATCTATTGGGTCGCCGATGTCGCCAGGCAAGGCAAGTGGTTCGCCTTCGTCAAGCCGGCCGGAACGGATACGCTGTTGAGCTATCTCATCCCTTACTTTGCCTATGCCGCCTTTGTGGCCTTCGGGCTTGGCCTGCCGGACAGCCTGCTCACGGGTGGTATCGGGCTTATCAAGGCCCTGGGCTTTGCGCTGATCTGCGTGTGGGTCGCTGGTGGTCTCAGCAAGTTGGGTGTGAGGCTGAAGCTCTAGTTCCCCAGCGACTTCTGTAAAGCGGCCGCGGCCGATTTCGGTAATTCGAAGCGCGTGTCCTGCATTTGCGCCGGATCGAAGCGCAGCAGCCCCTGGCCCGGTATCGGCAGCCAGCCATAATAGCGGCTTATCAGTTGGATCAGTTCGGCGGGCGTAGGCTGCGAAACGAAGAGCCCGGCGACATAGGGCGCCACGACTGCGCCGGTTCTCGCGTTCATCAGGATGATGTCGGCCAGCTTTTCATTATAGATGTCGAGGAACAGCCGGTCAAAATGCAGCGGCCGCCAGGTGAGCTGCACCGCTTCGATCTTGTAGACGATATTGTCGCTGGGGCTAAAAAAGTCCCATTGCCAGAACAGGCGATAGCGTGCGCGGAAGCGCCGCCAGCGTGCGCGCGCCTTTGGATCCGGTGCCTCGCGCGCCCAGGTCGGAGCCTGGCGGTCGGGAACGATCAGCCAGAAGGGCTCGCCATCGCCCAGGACCTCTGTCGTTACCTTGTTAAAGCGCTCGATCAGCGAGCGGTATTCCGGCCGGCTCAAAGCCGCGTCACGGCCGCCGGGCAGCAGGTGGAAACGCGTCAGGTTCCATGTGCCGTTATTGGCCAGGGTGTGGCCAACAGGGACGGCATCGGGATGGAACTGCTGCCAAATCGGCTGAAGAGACGTGGTCATGCGGCGCGTTTTTGCACGCGCCCGGACTGCAATGCAAGCAGTCCCGCCGTGATGGTTAGAGTCGCCCCCATCCATAGCGGCGCGTCGGGACCGAAGGCGGTGAACAGGAAGCCGGCGACGATCGGGCCGAAGATGCGGGCGACGGCGCCGGTCGACATGTTCAGGCCCAGGGTGGCGCCTGCCTTGTCCGGCGCCGAAGAGACGGAGATGATAGCGCAGATCGACGAGAAGATGACCGACTGACCGATCGTCCCAAGGACGACGATAGGTGCGATCAGGAGGGGCAGGCTGTTGATTGCCTGAAGTGCAAAGCTTGCGCCGAACAGGAAAAGGCCGGTGGTCAGCACCCGCGTTTCGCCATAGCGCCGGACCAGCGGACGCATGACTATAATCTGCATGATGACCGCGGTCACGCCGATCAGCGGAAAGATGGCGCCGATCTCCTTCTTGCCCCAGCCGTATTGTGTGTGGGCCCACAGGGCAAAGGTCGATTCCAGCGTCGTCAATGCGCCCATGTAGAAGAGGCTGGCCAGGATGATCCTGACGATCACCGGGTCGCGGAACGCTGTCCGGGCGGTTGCGGTAAGGTTCGGCGGCGGTGCGGTCCGAACGCGCTTATGACTTTCGCGGATAAAGAAGACGACACCAAGACAGGCTATCGCCGACAAGGCCGCAGCGGTCATCAATGGGGCGCGGAACGGATCGCCCGGCACGAAGGCGCCAACGGCAGGACCGATGACAAGGCCGAGTGAAAAGGCCGCGCCGACCAGGCTCATGCGCGCCGCGCGCTGTTCCGGCTTCGACATGTCTGACACATAGGACTGGATGGTCGAAATGTTGCTGGAACTGATACCGCTGAAGAAGCGGATGGCTATGGCGACCCAGATGTTGGGCGCAAAGGCCAGGGCGGCATAGAAGGCGACAGACAGGGCGGTGGTGACGATTAAGACGGGCTTGCGCCCGATCTTGTCCGATAGCCTGCCGAAATAGGGCTCCGCGAAGAACTGGCCCAGGAAGTAGGCGCTAAACATCAGCGTCACCTGCCACGGTTGGGCACTGAGGCTGGTCGCGAAAAAGGGGATCAGCGGGACCAGGATGCCGAAGCCGATCAGGTTGACGAAAACAACCGCCAACATGGCCGCCAGCGGGCCATTATCCTTGATGAAATTGCGGATGGTGCGCAGGAGGCGCGCCCGGAAAAAGGTCCGTTCGTTGCGCTCTTCTTCCATCTCCGGTGTCCAGGCACCGGGGGCCGGCGCCGCGCCGGCATCCGCATCTGTATCTGCGGGCTTTGGAAGGGCGTTCAACTCTGACATCCGCCGCTTATAGCCGATTTGATTTTCCGAGTAAGCGGAATTGTCGCAGGTGCAGCATTTCACACCAAACTGTTATCGCGCCGCGCGAATCGTTGTCTCCGCCTTGGCGATCGTGCTGGCCTTGATCGCTGCCTCCAGTTCCGCGGGTGTCGCCGTGGCCGGCAGGGGCAGGGTTGCGACGCCCAAAGCGTAGACGGTAACGACGTAACGGTGATCCTGGCCTGGCGGCGGGCAAGGGCCGCCATAACCGGTCGCGCCAAAGCCGTTGACGCCTTCGCTGACGCCCAGGGCGGCAAGGGCAGGCGAGTGGCTCACCCCGGCTTCCAGCCCCTTGGTCGTTGCTGGGATGCCGCTGGCCAGCCAGTGCCAGAAGCCATTGCCCGGGGCGTCCGGATCGAAAATGGTGACGGCGAAGCTCTTTGCATTGGCAGGCGCGCCCTGCCAGGCAATGGCGGGGGAGACATTCTCGCCGGTGCAGCCGTGGCTTGAGGCATATTGCGCAGGCGTAAAGCGGCTGCCTGAGGCATCCGTGACGGCGACGGAAAAGGGGGGGGCGGAGCTGGTTTGCTGGGCGCAGGCCGGCAGGGACAGCGCGAAGGCCGCCATGATCCAAGCGGATTTCATCTGCAACTTCCTCTTATGGCGTTTCGATGACGGTGCGCCTGGAATGCGGCGCCAAGGTGTTGATTTTATAAAAAATAAATAATCGGCCAATGCGAATCTATAAGTGCATTCATGCTGACTTTTTATGGCACGCCCGCGATTAGCCTTCGTGCCAATTACAGGAGGCTATCATGCAGTTTCATCGCGGGCGTCTGCTCGACCACGTCGAAATTCACAGTAATGACATGGCCGCCAGTGAACGGTTCTATAAAGCCGTGCTGGCAGCGGTGAACCCGGCATTCGAGATTGAAAAAGTCGACGAGGGTTTCTTTTTCGATGAGGTCTATGTCAGCCCGGCAAAGGATGGCAATATGACGCGGGTTCACTTCGCTTTTCAGGCCTTCGACAAGGGGACCGTGCACCGCTTTTACGAAGCGGGGCTGGCCGCCGGAGGCCGCGACAACGGCGCACCGGGCCTGCGCAAATATCACCCCAGCTATTATGCCGCCTTTCTGCTCGACCCGGACGGGCACAATGTAGAAGCCGTCTTCCACGGTCTGGCCGAGCGGTCCGCTGGGTCGGTGGTGTGGGAGGTCTATATGGGTGAGAACCGGTAAGGCCGCCCCGTTGACGCGCAAATATGTTCTTGATATGTTCTGATTGCGACAGAAGGCGCGATGGACATGACGCAGGCAGGGCGGGAACGGCAGTGGGAGGATAGTGGCCAGTTGCGCTGGCTGTATCTCGACATGAATTCCTTTTTCGCCAGCGTCGAGCAGCAGGACAATCCGGGCTTGCGCGGTCGCCCGACGATCGTGGTGCCGGTCATGTCGGATTACACTTCGGCCATCGCCGCCAGCTA
>CAMLPZ010000155.1 GCA_946482045.1 uncultured Asticcacaulis sp. | reverse complement strand
TCGCCGGGCTTGAGGCCCTTCTGGCCGCCGTCGCTGTTCATGTCGACATTGGTGATGACCACGCCCTTAATATCCGAATCGAGGCCGTAGGTCCGGCGGCTTTCCGGCGTTAGAGGCTTGACGCTCATGCCCATGACCGAAGGCGTGCCGGTCGATTCAGCGCCCGGCGATTCCGGTCCGGTGTCGCCACCGTTAAGGCCCTTGGCCAGGTCTTCCTCGCTGGGACGCAGCGCCGCCGTCAGGGTCAGGTTGACCACCTTGCCGCCACGCACCACGCCCAGGGTCACCTTCTCACCCACCTTGACGTCGGCGATGCGGCGGGTCAGCTCGGTCGGGCTCTTGACCGGCTGGCCGTTGACAGTGCGAACGATGTCGCCGGCCTGCACACCTGCCTTGTCGGCAGGGCCTGCCTTGGTCGTTTCGGTGATGTAGGCGCCCGTCGTGTCCGTGACGCCCAGCGCCTCCGCATTTTCCGGAGTCACCGGCGAAATGGTGACGCCGATATAGCCGCGCTCGATCTTCACGCCACGGATCAGTTGCGAGGTGATGCGATTGGCGATGTCGGCCGGGATGGCGAAGCCGACACCGGCATTGGCGCCCGACGGCGTAACAATGGCGGTGTTGACGCCGATTACGCGGCCGTACAGATCAAAGGTCGGACCGCCCGAGTTGCCCCGGTTGATGGCGGCGTCGATCTGCAGGTAATCAATATAGCTGGTACCCGACTCGCGCAGGTCGCGGCCATAGGCCGACACGATACCGGCGGTGGCGGTGTTGGAGAAGTTGAACGGGTTGCCGACGGCGACGACCCAGTCGCCGACGCGCGGCTTCTTTTCCAGTTCCCAGCGCACGAACGGGAAGTCGTGGCCTTCGACCTTGAGCACAGCCAGATCGGTCGCCGGATCGCGGCCAATGACCTTGGCCTTCAGTTCCTTGTCATTGGTCAGCTTGACGGTGATGTCGTCGGCGCCCTGGATGACGTGGTTGTTGGTAACGACATAGCCGTCGGCCGAAATAAAGAAGCCCGAACCCGCGCCGCGCACTTCCTGTTCGCGGCCGCCGGGGCTGTCGTCGTCCTGTCCGGGGAAGTCAAAGCCTGGCAGGGCCGGAATGCCGGTCGGCACCTTCATCTTGCCCTTGGTCTCGATGGACACCACCGCCGGCGACACGCGCTCGATCATGTCAGCGAAGGACATGGGCGCGCCATTAGGCGGCTTGACCGGGGTCAGGTCGGCGGCGCGGATCAGCTGGGCGCCATCATAACCCATGCCCGGCGCCTGACCGTTGAAGCCCGACATGGCGGCGGCGGCGACACCCGCGCCCAGCGCCAGGCCGGCGACTGCGCCCGCCACCGTCGAGCGATTTTTGAAGAAAGCACTAAAGGTCGTTTTCCCCATGGTACTTCACTGTTCCTTATTAGGGTTGGGTGCGGACGTTTCCGCACCAATCTGAGCGTTTCGCCAGGGGATTACAACCTCCCCCGCGCACAAAAATCAGGTCCTTATCGACTATAACCATCGCTGAGGCAAAATCGTGACATTCCGAAAATTTTCGTAGTTTTCGCGCGGTATCAGGTATCGTCCTTCAGAATCTCGCGTAACCGCGCATTTTCGGCCTCGCTTAAGGCATAATCGCGCGATTGTCCTTTCCGCCGTGACATGAAAACGAATACGCCGACGCCACCGATCAAGACCAGGGGCGGCAGCCCCCACAGCAGCAGGTTACCGAGCGAGAACCGCGGCCGGAACAGGACATAGTCGCCATAGCGCGCCGACAGACCGGCGCGGATTTCCTCATTGGTGCGGCCTTGCGCGACCGCCTCACGGATTTCGCGGCGCATGTCGGCGGCGATGGCAGCGTCGGAGTCGGCGATGTCCTGGCTCTGGCAGGCGACACAGCGCACTTCGCGGTAGAGGGCCTTGGCGCGGGCTTCATCCTGCGCGGCATCGGCGTGGGCGGCAAGAGGGAGGAGGAGTGCGAGGAGGAGCGCAGTTAATACCTTCTCCCCGTTTCTACGGGGAGAAGGTGGCCGTGCTTTGCCGACAGGCAAAGCTTCGGCCGGATGAGGGACAAAAATACGTGTCATCGCGCTGAAACCTTGCATGCCCCTCACCCTAGCCCTCTCCCCGCGCGCGGGGAGAGGGGACTTCTTTCAGCTTACTGGCCTTCGTTGCAATACCCAGCCGCAGGCGCCGGTCGAACAGCGACAACACACCCCCCAGCGCCATCAGCACCGGACCTAGGAAGATCAGCCGCACCCACGGATTATAGTACCAGCGCACCTGCCACACCGGCTTGCCGTTGAGGCTTTCCTGCGGCTGGGACAATACCACATAAAGATCGTTCAGCGGTTCGAAACACAGCCAGACCTTGCTCTGCATCGAACCCGACGCCGGATAGAAGCGTCGCTGCGGGCGCGCCTCACAGACCTGGCGGCCGTTCTTTTCGATGACGAACACCCCGCCCTGGGCATCGTAGTTCTTACCATCCTGACGATAAGTGCCGGTAAAGGTCATTTCATAGCCGGCGAGCTTCGCCGTATCACCGACCTGCATGCTTTGCTGGATGCTGACGCGCGAATGGCTTTCGACGACAGCCCCCAGCACGAAGATACCCAGCCCGACATGCGCCAGGATCATGCCGTGTGTCGCCAAAGGCAGGGCAGTAAATTTCCGCCACATAAGCCCGCCAAAGCCGACACGCTCGACCAGGAGCCGCAACGAACCCCAGACCAGCCAGAAACCGGCCAGGAGCCCGACAAAGAAGGTCACCTGCTTCCACACGCCCTCCCCGCCGTAGAACAGCGAACCGATGGCGGCGCTTAAGAGCGCAACGCCAAAGGCCAGGCCGAGACGCTGTATGACGCCTTTAAGGTCGCTGCGCTTCCACGACATCAGCTGCGATATCGGGATGATGGCGATCGCCGCCAGCATGATCGGTCCGAAGACCGCCAGGTAATAGGGGCCGCCGACCGACATGGCTTTATCGACAAGCGCCTGCATCAGCAGCGGATAGAGGGTTCCCAGAAACACCGACAGCAGCGCGGCCGATAGCAACAGGTTGTTGAGCACCAGCGAGGCTTCGCGCGACACGGCCGCGAACAGTCCGCCGGGCTTCAGCTCCGGCACGCGCAGGGCAAACAGGGCAAAGCCCAGGCCTGCCGTCACGAACAGGATGGTCAGCAAGAGGATGCCGCGCTGCGGATCGGAGGCAAAGGCGTGCACCGAGGTCAAAAGCCCCGAACGCACCAGGAAAGCGCCCATCATAGAGAAGGTAAAGGCCAGGATCGCCAGGAACACTGTCCAGGCCTTCAGAGCGTCGCGCTTTTCCATGACGATGGCGCTGTGCAGTAGCGCGGTCGCCGCCAGCCACGGCATGAAGGAGGCGTTCTCGACCGGGTCCCAGGCCCACCAGCCGCCCCAGCCCAGCTCATAATAGGCCCAGTAGGCGCCAAGCATGATGCCGATCGTCAGGCAGACCCACGCGGCCAGTACCCACGGCCGGACCCAGCGCGCCCAGGCGCGATCCAGCCGCCCCTCGATCAGGGCGGCAATAGCGAAGGAAAACACCACCGACATCCCGACATAACCGAGATAGAGCATGGGCGGATGGAAGGCCATCGCCGGATCCTGAAGCGCCGGATTGAGCGAGAGCCCCTGGAGCGGCGCATCGGCCAGGCGGCCGAGCGGGTTGGAGCTTAACAGCGTAAAACCGACGAAAGCCGCGCCCAGCAGCCCCTGCACGCCTAGGGCCTTGTGCTTGAGGCTATCCGGCAGGCCGCGCCCCAGAAGCGTGATCAAAGCACCGAAGCTGAGCAGGATGGCGCACCACAACAGCATCGAGCCTTCGTGTGAGCCCCAAGCCCCCGAGATCTTATACAGCAGCGGTTTGTCGGTATGGGAATGTTCGTAAACGTTCACCACCGAGAAATCCGAACGCACAAAGGCGGCGATCAGGACGGCGAACGACAGGATGACACTGAGCGCCGCCGCCAGCGACACGCCTTCGGAATAGCGCTCTATGCCGCCAAGCCGCTTCCACTGCCCGGCCGTGACCAGTCCCGCCTGAGCCAAGCTGAGCACAAAGGCGCAGACCAGGGCGAACACACCAATTTCGTTGAGAAAGGTCATTAAGAGGCCCCCACCACCATTGGCTCCGCCAATGGTCCCCCTCCCCAGCAAGCTGGGGAGGTATAGAAAAGGGCACGCTTAATTTCATACCTCCCCAGCTTGCTGGGGAGGGGGACCGCGCCGTGAAGCGGCGTGGCGGTGGGGTATCTTACTTCAATCCCCATCATGTCCCGAACGGCCGATCCGTCTTGGGCTCGGCAGGCTTGGCGTCCGGACGCCATTCCCCCTGGCGCTCCAGCTCTTCCTTGACGTTCTTGGGCATGTAGGTTTCGTCGTGCTTCGCCAGCACCTGTGTGGCGCGCAGGCCGGACGCTGTGACCTCACCTTCGCAGACTACGCCCTGCCCTTCGCGGAAAAGATCAGGCAGGTCGCCCTTATAAGCGACGTCGATTTCTTTCAGCTTGTCCATGACGGTGAACTTCACCGAACCATCGGCCAGCTTGGTGACGCTGCCGGCCTTGACCAGACCGCCCAGGCGGACGACCTCACCGGTCTTGACCTGGGCTTCGATCATCTGAGCCGGCGTGTAGAAATAGATCGCCGTGCCTTTGAGCGCATAAAGGCTCAGTCCAGCCGCCGCCAGTAACAGCGGCGCGGCAATCAGGAAAATGGTCAGGCGTCGCCTTGCCTTTACGGATTTTGGCCAAAAGCCCATCATTGACCTCCCGTATTTTCGGCGCCGACCGCGCCCTGCGACTTTTGCACGATATCCGCCGCCACAGCCGGCCGGTCGCGATAATGCGCCTGCATGGCTTTCAGCGCCCGCGCCTTGCCGGCCACATCCCCCATGACATCGTAGGAACGCAGCAGCCGCGCCCAGCCGTCGGCGTTGTCAGGCGTTTCAGCCAGTTGCGCTTCCAGCGACGCCACCATGCCAGCAATACGTGTCTTCGCCGCCGCCTCCCCCGATTGCGCCGTCTCGACGGCCGCAAGCTGTTCAGCAATGGCGTTCTGACGGATATCGTCGACAGCCAGCGCCGCCTTCGCCGTCAGGAAATGCGTCCGCGCGCTCTCATAGCGTCCCTGATCGAGATCGAGGCGGCCGAGATAGTAATGCGCCCGCGCATCCTTGGGGTCCTGCCTTAGCGCGGCGTCGAAGGCCTTTTGCGAATCCGGACCGACCGAACCTCCAGCGACGAAGTAGAGCGCTTCACCGATATCCGACCAGCCGGTGAAGGTCGTGGGCGACAGCTTCATCGATCGGTCGAACGCCTTGGCGGCCTCGTAATAACGCCCTGCCATCATATCGACCTTGCCGAGGAACAGCCAGAAGTCGGGGTTCTTAGCATTGTCCGGCTCTTGGGCGCGGCGATGCAGGACGGCAGACAGGGCTTCGGGCGGCAGGCTGTCGATATCCTGCCGCGCCGCCTTGGTCCACTGCACGACGCGCGCCTCATAAGGCTGATCGTTCAGTTCCGGATGGCCGATATAGAGTGCGTAGACAACGAAACTCAAAGCCGCGATGGCAAAGGCGCCAATCGCCGCATGGGCGGGCTTAAGGCTGTAGGCAGGCTTCGCCGCCGCCTCAGCCTTCAGAAGGGCGCGCGCCGCCTCGACGCGTTCCTCATTGGCCAGTTCGGCGTCGATATCGCCCCGGCCTTCGCGGCGGTCGACATCGGCGACAAAGCCTTCGTACTGCGCCTTGGCGAGCGCCAGGGCGTCCGCTGCCGGCGCGCGGCGATGCCACAGGCTCACCATGGCGATGAGCACGGCGGCAATGACGACGCAAGATAGGACGAGACCGATCATAGGTCTCCTGACATAGCGCAAATTGTGTCAAAGCCAAGTCCCCGGAGCGTCGTGCGACAATATTACCGGGGCCAACACTTACGACTGCGCGCGCAACTGACTGCGAACCTGTTCAAAAATCGACCGGGTTTCACGCACACCCAACGGACGGCCGCGGGAAGACACGTCCGGCATTTTTGGCTGGCACTCTTCCATGAGCCGCAAGGCCTCGCGCACCAGGTCCGAGGGGGTGTCGAAGTGCCCGGCCGCCAGTTGCTGGCGGATAAACTCTTCGTAGTGCGTACCGAGCGTCAGGGTGATCATGGCGGGGCTTCGTTAAACAATGTCCCGACTTTTAGCTGCCGCGCACATCAACCCGCAAAACGATTAATTCCACGCGGGAACCGTCACACGCGCAA
This sequence comes from uncultured Asticcacaulis sp., assembly GCA_946482045.1. The sequence goes on along the minus strand of CAMLPZ010000155.1, from coordinate 3,550 downwards.
TCTGGCGTTAAGAGAAAATTAACTTTAATTCAACTCACGCCACTTTCGGCGGATTCATTACATTGGAAGACGCCACGCGACGACGGGCGACCACGGCCTTTTCCTCGCCGCACAGGGCTTCCATCAGGTCAGTCACCAACTCGAAGAAGCTCATGACCTGTTCGGTGTCGAACGGGTCTTCGCCGTTGGCTATGTCAAGCAGGGCCTCGAAATAGGCATCGAGTTGCGCCTCAAGCGCCTGTACGGTCTTGGTGTGCAGCGTCGCGAAGCCCCCGGCATTGGCGGTGGTACGCACTTCGCAGATAAAGGCGGCGCAGTTGCGCGCGCGATCGACAACTTCCGGCGTCGGATACTTGTCCATCTTGGGCACGTCCTTCTTCACGCGTCCGTAGACGCGCTCGGACCTCATGACCAGGGTGTCTTCGAAAATGCGTTCGGCGCCCTTGAGACGGCTTTCGACCAGCCCGGCGATCTGCTTGCTTGCTTCGGCGACGCGCTTGCTCCATGGGCCGTCGCGCGACAGTTCGATATAGTGGCCGAAGGATTGCAACTGCGCGACGCTTTGCGCCACGCGCAGGCCCGCGCCCTCCTGGGCGTCACCCTTTCCGCCGAGGGCCGCCTTGAGATCGACGATACCTTCCTCAATGCGCTCCAGGATGCGCTCGCCGAAGTCGGCCAGTTCCGACTCGGCCAGGAAACGGTCATTGGGGCGGTCGGAAACGGTGGCGATGAATTTGATAATCTGGGCGCCATCCTCGAGGTTCGAGAAGATCACCTCCATGAAGCGCATGCCGCCTTCGTCGGAAATCGCGCAGGCGTCCTTGAACATAAGACGCAGCGCGGCGGCCTTTTCGGCGTCGATACGGCCCAGGAAGTCAGGCAGCTTGGCCAGGACGTTCCGGACGATCCGGTGCAGGTCCAGGTAATTCGCGAATTCCGCGACTTCCTCCGCGTCGCCGCGCGACTGCGTCTTCGGCAGGACATCACCCGGGTGGTCTCGGCAAATGGCGGCGGCGGATGTCACCAGGCGGAAGAAGACGACGGGTGTCGGATCGTCGGCGCGCAGGCCACGGAGTGCGAAGCGCGATTGCTGATACAGTTCGGGCTCATGGCTTTCCAGCGCGCGCCACAGGTTATCCAGCAGCCATTTGGGGAATTCGACGGCGTTCAGCCCATCCTGTCGCGTTTCGAACAGCGGCAGGTAGGGCGCGAAGACGGCCGCCTTGGCGTAGCGGAATTCGAGTTCGACGCTGATGAGCTCGCGAACCTCGATCAGCGCCTCTTCCTTGGTCAGGCCCAAGGCGAGTTCGAGCGAACGCAGCGATGCCTGCGGTAAGGTCTTGATCAGGCCTTTCAGCAATACCAGCCGCTTGTCCGCTATCACGCTCATTGGATGGAATAGTCCCCGGCAGCCGTAGTACGCGAGAAGTGCCGACTGTGTCAGAGTAAAATCTTTAGAGATATCTGGTTAATTTTGTCTGACGGTAGCCAATAACCCAAAAGATGGCGCGTTGCTTTAAGTTATCGACAAAACTGAACTATTTGTGTGACAAAGTACACTTAACCAAATCGCGCTGGGAAGGCGCCTACGTCTCCAGTTCCTGGACACCGCCGGGCAGGCGGATACGCACCTTCAGTCCGCCGAGGGTCGAGCGCTCGAACTTAAGCGTGCCACTGTAAGCGCGCACCAGTTCGTCGACGATCGACAGGCCCAACCCCGTTCCCGGCACGCTTTCGTCGAGCCGCGCGCCGCGCTTCAGCACTTCATCAAAGCGCGCCTCGTCCAGGCCGGGGCCGTCGTCTTCGATATTGAGCGCGAGGACGTGCTCGGCTTCGGAAAACTCGGCCGTGATACGCACCCGCCGCTTGCACCAGATACAGGCGTTTTCCAGCAGGTTGCCTGCGATTTCCTGCAGATCCTGCTTTTCGCCACGGAACATCAGGCTTTCGGGCGCCCGCCAGTCGATGACCACGCCCTTGTCGTGGAAGACCTGCTCCAGCATGACGGCCAGTTCGTCCAGCACCGGCTCGACCTGGGTGCGCTCGCCCATCGACTGGGCGCGGGCGGCGGCACGGGCGCGGCGCAGGTGGTGGTCGACCTGGGCGCGCATGGCCTCGGCCTGTTTGCGCACCATCTCGTTCAGCGGACCATTGTCCGTGCCGGCCGCCGTCATCAGCACCGACAGCGGCGTCTTCAGCGCGTGCGCCAGGTTGCCGACATGCATGCGCTGGCGCTCCATCATCTCCTGGGCGTCGTCGAGGAAGGCGTTGATCTGACGGCCCACCGGGGTGATTTCGGCCGGATAGGTCTTCAGCAGGCGTTGCTGCTCGCCCCGCTGGATGGCGGCGATCTCTCCTGTCAGGTCGAACAGGGGCCGCAGGCCGAAACGCACCTGGAAGTAGATAGCCAAGAGCGACCCGATCGCCAGCAGCAGCAAAGCCAGGGTCGTCATAAGGGCGAAGGTTTCAACCTGCTTGTCCATCGGCCGGCGGTCTTCGGCGGCGACGAAGACGAAGGCGCGGCCATCGATCATCGAAAAAATCGCCGCCACGCGCAACGCCTCATCCTGCGGGCCGAAGCTGTTGTAAAAGACCGGTTTGCCCGAGGTGTTGCGCACCTCGGCCAGGACCTCGGCCGGAATGGGAATGCGGGCGTTCCACAACGACCGCGAACGCGCCGGGTCGCTGACCTTGCCATCCTTGCCGATCTCGCTGACCTGCCAATAGAGGCCTGAATAGACTCGGTTGGTGCGGGTATCGAAAAACGGCGGCGTGACGATGCGGCCGTCGCTGGCGACATCGGTATCGACATAGAGGTTGTCGGCGATCTGCCCGACGCCCATCTCGAAACGGCGCAAGGCCGTTTCATGAAAATAGTAGGTCAGGGCGATGCCCGTGATGACCAGCATCAGGATAAACCACCCCGCCGCCAGGCGGATCAGCCGACCGACCAGCGAATTGCTGCGGCTGGTGATCAGCCGCCAGAAGCCGCGTACGCGCTCCGTTTCCCTTGCAAGCGGCGCCGTGTCACTCATAGTGACAGGCGGCTAAACGCTTCGCCCTCCCCATTATGGGGTAAGCGCAGCGAAAGTATAGCTTTCGCAAGCGCATGGACCGCCGAAGGCGGTGGGCGGGGTTATCCCACGCCGCAACCGTCACAGGTTTTCGACTTCGCCGTGCAGCGGCTTCAAGCGGTAGCCCAGCCCGCGCACGGTTTCGATCCGATCGTTGCCGATCTTCTTGCGCAACCGCCCCATGAACACTTCGATCGTATTGGAATCGCGGTCGAAATCCTGATCGTACAGGTGTTCGACCAGTTCGGTGCGCGAGATCACGCGGTTCTGGTGCAGCATAAGATAGTGCAGCAGCCGGTATTCCAGCGAGGTCAGGCGCAGCGGCTCGCCGTTGACCGACGCGCGGGCCGCGCGCGGATCGAGCCTTAACCCGCCGCAGGTCAGAAGCGGCTGGGCGTGGCCAGCGGCCCGGCGCACCAGGGCGCGCAGGCGGGCCAGCAGTTCCTCGGTGTGAAACGGCTTGGTCAGGTAGTCGT
>CAMLPZ010000154.1 GCA_946482045.1 uncultured Asticcacaulis sp. | reverse complement strand
CCTCCTGGTGTAGTGTCGGGAAACCAACACGATAACAGGAGCTTCCATGAAAACCGCCGTCAGCGCCATTCCGGCCGCGCCAAGCGATCTTGCCCGTCAGCACTTCGCCGCCGAGTTCACCTATGAGACCGACTGCTGGGACGTTCATGACGCGCTGTCCAAGGGCGCCGACTTTGTCCTGCTCGATGTCCGTGGCCCGGCGCTCTATGCCAAGGGCCACGTCAAGGGGGCGATCAACCTGCCGCACGGCAAGATCATCGCGTCCAAGATGGCGGAGTGGCCTGAGGATACCTTGTTCGTCACCTATTGCGCTGGCCCGCACTGCAACGGCGCGGCGAGGGGCGCGCTGAGGCTGGCCGAGCTCAACCGGCCGGTCAAGATCATGGCCGGCGGCATTACTGGCTGGATCGACGAAGGCTTCGAACTGGAGACGGGAGAAGGGTAGAGCGACCTTCTCCTCCCTACGAAGTGGGGAGGTGTCAGCGCGCGAAGCGTCGCTGACGGAGGGGGGTAACGGTCTGTTGTACCCCTCCGTCATTTGCTCACGCAAATGCCACCTCCCCAGCCTCGCCGGCAGGCAATCGATAGGGAGGAGAATGAAGTGAAGGGCGCGCTATTTCACTGCCCAAGGGTCTAAGGTCAAGCTTAAGACGGGATTGTTGCTCTTCTGCATCCGTTGGACAGGCTATGAGTAAATGGGGCGCCGTCAGCTATAATCGTCCCACTTTTGCGCAATTGGGATTCAGCGTGGTCATTCCCTGTCGCGGGACTACTTTGCAGGCCGATAGCCGCGTTCGATCAGGAAGGCGTCGATCGCGGCATAGGCCTTGTCCCGCACGGCCGGGTCGGGTTTCGGAAAGCCGTCGTCGGGCAGGCTGGCGGGCGTGAACAGGTGGCCGACGCCGTCATAGACGTGCAGGACCGAGACATTGCCCGCCGCCAGCATGCGTTCATGGAACCTGGTCACACCGGTGAGCGGCGTGACCGTGTCGGTGCGACCCGTCACCATGACGGTCGGCGGCAGGTCGGCGCGGACGTGCTCGGCGGGCGAAAAGTCCTCGATCTTCGTTCCGGGCGGGAAGAGGGCGCGGAAGTGGTTGTCCTCGACCACCGAAACGGCTGGCGACACCAGCGCCAGCAGGTTCGGGCTTTGCGCCTTGTCGGTCGCGAAGACCGCTGCCGATGCGGCCAGATGAGCGCCAGCCGACCATCCCAGCGCCGCAATACGATCTGAATCAATATTGAATTGGGCCGCGTGTGTGCGCGTCCAGGCAATGGCCGCCATGGCGTCCTGGCTGGCTTCGGCCGGCGTGACGGTCTTCTCGTCCGACAGGCGGTACTGCGCGACGATCGTCACCATGCCGTGGCAGCTATACCGATCGGCCAGTCCGAAGCCCCACGACGGTTCGCCCATCACCCAGCCGCCCCCGTGGAAAATGACGATGGCCGGGCGCGGCTTGCCTCCGGTTCCTGGCGGGGCGAACACATGCGCCTTCAGGGGGCCGCTCGGCGTCTGGCTGAAGACCAGTTCGCTTGTGTCAAGCTTGCAGGCGTCCTGAGCCAGGACGGTATGGGCCGAAAACAGAACCGATGCCGCCAGCAAGACGGCCGTTGTCACCCTGTGCATGCCTCGTCCCTCTGTGTTTTACGAAGGGTTAACAGGCCGGGAGGTGTACGGCAAGGATGGTCAGGTCGTTTGCGCTGGCACAGGCGCGCTATCGGAGCGCGCGGCTTTGGCGAAACGCGAAGATTCCTCAAGACCTGGTCTTTGCAAGACCGCTATGTGGCAATACGGTGCCCTTCAACACCATAGGTGAGTCTGCAAAGGGAGCCAGCTTTATGAAATCCGCATATCGCGTTGTCGCGTGGGCCGTACTGGCCGCTTCGATGGTTGGAGGCACGGCGACGGCCCAGGCCTTACCCCAGGCGCGTCCGGCCACAGCGGCCCACGCCGTGTCGCCGGAGCGCATGGATCGCGTCCGGCAGGTCCTGCAAAGCTATGTCGACCAGGGCCGGATCGCCGGCGCGGTGGTGCAGGTCCGGCAGGATGGCCGTGACGTCTTGTCCGCCGCCGTCGGTTGGCGCGACAAGGAAAGCCAGTCGCCCATGGCCAAGGACACCATTTTCCGCATCGCCTCCCAGTCCAAGGCGCTGACCAGTGTCGCGATCATGATGCTGAGCGAGGACGGCAAGCTTCTGTTGAGCGACCCGGTCGGAAAGTACCTGCCGGAATGGTCGAAGACGACGGTCGCCGTCGCCAAGCCGGAGGGCGGCTATAATGTCGTCCCGGCCAAGCGTCCCATCACCATCCGCGACCTGCTGACCCACACCTCCGGCGTCTCATACGGTTACGGACCGGGCGAAAAGGCGTGGAAGGACGCCGGCATTACCGGCTGGTACTTCGCCGACCGCAGCGAGCCTGTCTCGGCCGTGGTCGCGCGCATGGGGGCGCTGCCGATGGCGGCGCAGCCGGGCGAGGCCTTCGTCTATGGCTACAGCACCGACATCCTGGGCGTGATCGTCGAAAAGGTCAGCGGCAAGACGCTCGATGCCTTCCTCAGCGAACGCCTGATCCAGCCGCTCGGCATGAAGGATACGTCCTTCTATCTGCCGCGCGACAAGGCGTCCCGGCTGGCGACCGTTTACGCGGCGGGCGAGGGCGGCATCCGTCCGGCCGACGCCGCCGGCCAGGGACACTATCTCAACGGTCCGCGCGTCGCCTTTTCGGGTGGGGCGGGCCTGTTGTCGACGGCTGCGGATTACAGCCGGTTCCTCGAAATGCTGCGCCGGGGAGGCGAACTCGATGGCCGCCGTTACCTGAGCCGCAAGTCCGTGGAGCTGATGACCAGCAATCATCTCAATATTCCCTACGAGCCAGGCAAGGGCTTCGGCCTTGGCTTCAGCATCCGCGAAGACGTCGGCAAGGCGGGTGAGCCGGGCTCCAAGGGCGAATTCGCCTGGGGTGGCGCCTACCATTCGACCTACTGGGTCGATCCGGCCGAGGGACTTACCGTCGTCTATATGACGCAACTGCTGCCGTCGGGGGACATCGACGATCACGGCAAGCTCCGGACGCTGATCTACCAGGCGCTGGAATAGCCCGGCGGTCAGGCGCGGAGGACGCCCTTAGTTGCTGTGGTCGAGCTTGCGGTTGAGCACGCTGCGGATCTTGCGCGCCAGTTCGTCGGGCATGTAGGGCTTGTAGATCGTCTCGAAGGCCGCCGAATTAGTGTGGCCGTGCACATCATCCGCGAAGCCCGTGGTGATCAGGACCGCGATGTCGGGCACCTTCTGCTTGATTTCCTTGGCCAGCGCCACGCCGTTCATATGGCCCGGCATGATGATGTCGGTGAACAGCATGTCGAACCGGCCGGGATCGCCGTCCAGAACCTGAAGCGCCTCGGTGGCGTTGGACGCCTCCACGACCATATAGCCCTCCTGTTCCAGGATCGCCGAGGCCAGTTCGCGGACCTCGCGGTTGTCTTCGACGACGAGAACGCGTTCCCCCTTGCCCTGGCCGCGCACATGGTCGTCGCGTGGGCGCTCAACGGGACCGTCCGCCGCACCGTCCGAAGCCGGGAAGGTCATGCGGATGGTCGTGCCCTTGCCGACCTCGCTGTCGACGCCGAAGCCGCCTTCGGACTGCTTGACGAAGCCGTAGACCTGGGCCAGGCCCAGACCCGTGCCCTTGCCGACCTCCTTGGTGGTGAAGAAGGGCTCGGTGATGTGGGCCAGCACATCCTGCGTCATGCCTTCGCCGTTGTCACGCACCGACAGCTCGACATAGCGGCCGCTGCGGGCATTGACGCCGCCCTGGACAACGGTGACATTGCCGGTCGAAATGGTCACCTTGCCGCCGTTCGGCATGGCGTCGCGCGCATTGGCCAGGATGTTGATCAGCGCCATCTCGAGCTGGACGATATCGATCTGGGCGTTGGCGAGGTCAGGCGCCAGCTCCAGCTCGATCTCGATATGCGCGCCCAGGGTCTTCGACAGCAGGTCGCGCAGTTCGGTGATGACGCGGTTGAGATTGACGACGCGCGCTTCCAGCGGCTGCTGGCGCGAGAAGGCGAGCAGTTGCTGGGTCAGGGTCCGCGCCTTTTGCGCCGCCGACATGACGGCGTCGTGGTAGCGGCCGATGCGGTGCGGCTTGTCCACCACGGTGCGGGCCATCTGCAGGTTGCCGATGATGACCTGGAGCAGGTTGTTGAAGTCATGGGCGATGCCGCCGGTCAGCTGGCCGATCGCCTCCATCTTCTGGGCGCGCCGCAGCGCCGTTTCGGCCTCGCGCCGGCGGGTGATGTCGAGCTGCGAGCCGAAATAGTAGAGAAGCTTGCCGTTGCGGTCGAAGATCGGACTGACGAACAGGGCGTTCCAGAACATGGTGCCGTCCTTGCGGTAGTTCTGGATTTCGACGGCGATGTCGGTCTTGTCGGCGATGGCACGGCGGATATTGGCGACGGCTTCGCGGTCGGTGCCAGGCCCTTGCAGGAAGCGGCAGTTGCGCCCCACCACCTCGTCCATCTCATAGCCGGTGGTATTGAGGAAGGCCTGGTTGGCGAAGACGACGGGATTGTCGGGCTTGTTCGGATCGGTCACGATCATCGGCATGCGCGTCATTTCGATCGCGGCGAAGAACAGGTCGTGGCGGTCGGCGCTGTCGGTGATCATGGCATGGCCATGGTCGCTCCTGTGGCCTTTGGGCGCGAAATCGGTCTGGGGCGGGGCGCCGCGACGCGTACGGTAGGCGGTGGCCAGATAATCGCGGATGTTGTTGACGCTGGTGAGCGAACTGGAGACGATTTCCTGCGCTTTCAGGTCGTCGCGGTAGCGTATGCCGAGCAGTTGCAGGCCACCGATGACAGAGGCAAACATGTTGTTGAGATCGTGAAGCGTGACCGCCTCTGAACCGTTCGTCTTGGCCGGATTGTCCTTGATATCGCTGCTCTTCTTGCTCACGCCTGAATCCCTGTTGGAGACCGGCATGATAAGAAATCGGTTATAAAAAAATGATCGGTTTGACGGTATTCCGGCACAACCTGTGCGTTGGTTGACGTCGTTGCCGCCGCTTACTTGCGCAGGAAGGTGACGGCCAGCCCGGTCAGCCAAATGACGCCTAGAACGGCCGTGACCAACCCCACGGGCGGCACGGCGACGACGGCCAGCGATGCGATGGCCAGCAGTCCGCCCACAATGCTGAGCCAGCGCGGCAGGACCTTGCCCGGCCATGCCGACACGGCGACGATCAATGCCCAGACGCCGTTGGCGGCCGCCGAGGCCAGGCCCAGGCCATGCGCGACCGGCGTGATCTGGGCAGGATCGCCGATGCCGAGCCACAACGGCGCCAGGCCGGCGACCGCGGAGGCCGCCAGCAGGGCCGCCGCCAGCATGCCCAATGCCAGCATAAGCCCGCTGCCCTTGCCCCGCAGGACCTTGAAACGATTATCGACGGAGGCCACGACCCAGGCGCTGGTGACGGCGGAGCCAAACTTCAGGATTTCCGCAGCGCTGAGAAGCGGGGCGTGCTGGCTTAGTCGCTGGTCGCCCCCGGCTTCGACCAGGCTGCCCGCGCCTATGGCGGTCATCAACTGGATGCCGACGGTGACGCTGCCGATAACGCATAGCGCTCCGGCAATGGCCGCAGTGGCGCCGCCCGTGTCGCGTGCGTATCCGGGTGTATGTGATTGATTGTCCACGGTTGCTCCCTCCGTCTGATGGCCATCTCGCCATATGGCCAACATGCGGGCAAGTTACGGTTTCGTAATTCCAACCTGGGACAGGCGCGCCACGCAGGGAGAGTCTCGATCAGCTCGGGCGCCTGTGCACCGAGATGCACGATATTACGCCGCAGCTGATCAGCACGAAGGCAAGCGCTTCGGACACGGTGGGCCAGCGCTGTTCCCAGACGAAGCCATAGATCAGCGCGAACAGGGTCTCGAAGAGGATCATCTGGCCGACCAGGGTCAGCGGCAGGAGGCGGCTCGCGCGGTTCCACAGGGCGTTGCCGACGATCGATGCCAGCACTGCCACGGCGACGGAGACGGCGGCAAATCGCAGCCACTGGGGTGCGGAGTGGGCTCCCGGGGCGAGCAGGAGGCCGAACGGGATGAGCACCAGCGACTGCGCGCCCGTGACCACACCGGTCAGGAGGTTCCAGTCCTGGACCGACACGGCGTCGAGTTTTTCGAGCCAGTGCCGGTTGCCGACGGCGTAAAGGGTCCACGAGATCAGCGCACCGATCGCGCAGATGAGCCCGATCAGCCCGGTCACGCCACGCTGCGGCCCGACGAAGGCCTGCCAGCCGATGCAGGCCGCGCCCGCGACGCAGAAGACGAGGGACGGCGCCAGTTTCACCAGCGGCACGGCGCCCTGTGCCCGGCTGCCGATCAGGGTGACGAGGACGGGCAGGAAGCCGATGACCAGGGACGTCATGGCGATGCCGCCCAGCTGCACGGCCGACGACAGGAGGATGTAGTAGAGGGTGTTGCCGGCGAGCGCCAGCCAGGTGAGCGCCAGCCATTCCTTGCGCGATATGTGCGCGCGCAGGGCGTTCCAGCGCGGCGCGATCAGGACGGCCGAGATCACGCCATAGGCAGCGTAGCGGCCGATCGTCAGCCACAGCGGATGGAAGGCGCGCGCCAGTTCGGGCGCCAGGAAGACCAGGCCCCACACCGCGCCCGCGCCCATGCCGCATAATATTCCCAGGGTCGTCGCACTGGTACCGCTACGCATCGCCATGTCCGTCAAATGATATTGCGGTGCGGCATATCATCATCCGCGACGGCGCGGTTCTAAAAAATGCGCCGACGCAGGGGAGAGCGTTGACCTGTGCGGGCACGCGCGTCTTGACATTGCGACCGGCGCGCCTACATCCTTAGCTAACGTTCAACAAGCGAAAGGAGGTGGTCCGATGTCTCATTGTCAAATGCCGCTCGCGGCAAGTCTTAAGAGCACGGCCTTCATCGCCGGAGGCCGGCTCGCCTGAGCTGTCCGAGTGCATTGCAAGACAATGGAAGGGCCGCCCCGTCACGGGCGGCCCTTTGTTGTTCAGGCTTTCGCTCGCCCGCGCGCGGTCACGTCATAGACGGCATCGCGCAGGTCCTTGAGGATCGGGTCCTGATAGGGCGTCACCTGCGTGAAGAAGACGGCGGTCAGGTCGTTCGCCGGATCGACCCAGAAGATCGTCGTCGCAAACCCGTCCCAGAAGAATTCGCCGACGTGGCCATAGGGCTCGCTGTCGGCCTCGGGCGGCCCGACCCGCACGGCAAAGTCGATCCCGAAGCCGACGCGTCCCTTGTTGCCGAGCCACGCCTTGTCGGTCAGGCCGGCCGGCAGATGGTCGGTCGCCATCAGGCGCACTGTCTCGGCCTTGAGGATACGGGTGCTGCCCAAAACGCCCCCACCCAGCAGCATCCGGGCAAAGCGCATGTAATCGTCGAGCGTCGAAGCCAGGGCATAGCTGCCGGGCGTGCGCGCCCACTGTTTGAAGTTAATGTCGCCCGAAAAGGCGGCGCCGGCCGCGTTCAGCTTGCCGGCATCGTCGCGATTGTACATGGCGGCAAAACGGTCGCGCTTGGCTTCCGGCACGAAAAAGCTGGTGTCGGTCATCTTCAGCGGCTTGAAAATGCGCTCGGAAAAGACCTCGATCAGCGGCTTGCCGGTGAGGCGCTCGACCAGCGCCGCCTGGATCTCGACGTCGTCGGCATAGCGCCACGCCGTGCCGGGCTCGTGCTCCAGCGGCACCTGGCCGATGGCCTTGACGTAATCGGCGAAACTCTTGACCGGTCCGTCGCCGGAGGCGTCGCGGTAAAGCGCGCCGAGCTTTCCCTCGGAGCCGCCGCTGGCGAAGCCCGAGGTGTGACGCATGAAGTCAATCACGGTCGGTTGCCGCGCCGGCGCCTTCGTCTGGATATTGCCGTCCGCGTCCAGTCCGGCAAAGAGCTTGAGGTCCGCCAGTTCAGGGAGATGCTTGGCGATCGGGTCTTCGAGGGCAAAGCGGCCTTCTTCGAAGAGCGTCATAAGCGCCACGCCGGTGACCGGTTTGGTCATCGAGAAGATCTGGGCGATCGCGTCGCGCTTCATGGGGCGGCCGGTTTCGCGGTTCGCCTGGCCGAAGGCGCCGAAATAGGCTTCGCGGCCCTTTTCCCAGACCAGGGCCGAGCACCCGGCCGCGCGGCCGTCCTTGACGAAGCCGGACAGGACGCGGTCGAGCGTCTCACGGTTGACGATGCGCGGTCCGGCAGCCGAAACGGCGACACCGGGCAGGGTGATGGCGGGCAGGGCCAGCGTCGCGGCCAATAGGGCGCGGCGGGTGGGGTGGTTCATCTTATCTCCTCTCCTGATCATTTTTATGGCGCGGTCACGACGTTACCGCCGTCGATTCGGATGTTTCCGCACGTTGCGCCACGGTAGAGCATGACCGGGCGGCCGGCCATTTAACTTTGTGTTATGTGGCGGCAGAGAGGACCGCCAGGCTCGCGCAGGGAGGGCGCCGCAGTGGAGCGGGCGGCGGTGGTTTGGCCTGATGGGCAGGGCCGCGAGCCGGGTTGGAACGGCCACGGATGCTCCAAAACGCGCGGCCACCGCCGCCAGCACCTTGTGGAATGCTGCTTAAAATCGTCTCGGGCCAATATAGTGCCCGCCGTCCATTCTGGCCTTTGTTGCACCGCATTCAATGACCAGGGCGCAATGGCATTGCGCCCTATGCAATATCCTTCCTTATGGTAAGCTGAAAGCATGCGCCACCGGGAGGCGATATGCTGCAAACCATCGAAGTCATCACCGATGATCTCGCGGAGCTGAGCGCGGCCCAGAAGGTGCGCCGCGTGCACGAACGGCTGGAAGGCGTGGTCGGCAGCCTGTGCGACATGTACGCCAAGGGCGAGGTGCGCGACGCCGGGCGGCTGAGGCTGTCGGCCAGTCCGGACATCGTCGTCGGCGTAATGTCGGGGATGAGCATTACCTGCGAACGGACGGCCGCCCACATCGCCCGCCACGACGATGACGCACTGTTTATTCAGATGAACTTAGGCACGGCGCCGATCGTGGGGCGCCAGATGGGCCGCGACTATGTGCTTGCGCCCGGAGCGGCGACGGTCAGCGTCCACAACGCCTCCTTGCGCTTCGATGTGGAACAGGGAGCAACCCTTTTGGGGATTACCCTGCCGCGCCGCTGGACGGACGGCTGGGGCGTGCTGCCGGAGGACCTGGCGGGCCGGTCGGTCGACGCCCAGGTTTCGGCCCTGCGGTTCCTGGCGCCCTATGCCAAACTGCTGTGCGACCAGCCCTTGCCTGATGCGGGGTTCGCCGCGGCGTCGGCGGCGCACCTGGCCTATCTGATCGGGGTGGGGTTCGGGGCGGCCAGCAGCCGGGACGAAGGTCTGGCGGGTGGAGCGGCGGAGACGCGGCTGGCGCTCGTGCGGCGGATCATGCGCCGCGACTGCCGGTCGGAGGACCTGACGGCGGCGCGGGTCGGCGCCGAACTGGGCATTTCCGAGCGGATGGTGCAGCATGTGCTGCAAGGCGCCGGCACGACCTTTTCACACGTATTGGGTGATTTCCGCTCCGAGCGGGCGAAGGCGCTGTTGCTGGACCCGGCGTTCGACGGCGTGTCGGTAGCCAATATCGGTTTTGCCTGTGGTTTTTCGGACGTGTCGGCCTTTTATCGCGCGTTCCGGCGGCGCTTTGACGCCGCGCCGGGGGATGTAAGGGCTGGAAGGGGGTAGGCTTCTACCACGAACCACACGAACGGACACGAACGGTTCGTGCGGTGTCACCGGCGGGGTGCTGCGCGATGTTCGTGTCTGTTCGTGTGGTTCGTGGTTATTCC
>CAMLPZ010000153.1 GCA_946482045.1 uncultured Asticcacaulis sp. | reverse complement strand
CGGCCACGATATCGAAGCCATGTCCCCGCTCGAGGCCGAGGAAGAAGCGACCATGCTGGGCCTGCGCTTGTCGGACGGGCTCTATCTTAAGCGCACGCCCTTGCTCGATCTTGCAACGCGCGCAGCGCCGCTTGTCGCCGACGGCCTTATGGCGCTTGAGAACAATCGCCTACGCGCCACACCGAAGGGCCGGGTACTGCTCGACCGGCTGCTTATGGAATTGCTGGCATAACACCACCTGTGCCTATTTTGCCGCACCGCAATGTAACCTGAGCTTGTGAAGACGGTAGTCATTGACCCAGACCGCGAAGCCTGCTGAAAGCCCCGTCCTTCCTAAATAAAAGGTATTACTATGCTTAAAATCGCTGCCATGTCCGCCATCGCTTTGGTTGCCGCTTTCGCTGGCGCCGCTCAGGCCCAGGACGCCGGCAAGTATTACGTCGAAGGCGGTTACGCCAACGTCGATTTCAACGGTGAAAACTTCGGTGCGGCGAACTTCGGCGCAGGCATCAAGTTCAACAAGTATTTCGGCGCAGAAGCCAACGCGGCCTTCGGCATTTCCGAACAGTCGTACACCGAGCAAGGCATCACGGTTGACGTAAAGGTCGACAACATCGTTGCTGCCTATCTGGTTGGCGCCTACCCCGTGTCGGAAAACGTCGAAATCCTGGGCCGTGTCGGTTTCCTGCGCGGTGAACTGAGCGGCAAGTCCGGCAACACCAAGGTTTCGATCGATGACGATGCTTTTGCGGCCGGCGTTGGCGTTCGTTACTTCCCGAACGGCGGCGTTCATGGCGTTCGCGCTGACTTCACCCGCGCCGACTTCGACGGCAACGATGTCGACCAGCTTTCGGTCTCCTACGTTCGCCGTTTCTAAGCCGCGTATTGGATGATGAAAGCGCCGCCCTTCATACCGAAGGGCGGCGCTTTTGCGTTTGGCCCGTAAAGTCTGCTAATCACGCCCGATGGAATCGCTCTTCGCCCCACCACCCCGCCCCGTAACGCCCGGCCTCTACATCGTCGCCACGCCGATCGGTAACCTGCGTGACATTACGCTCCGAGCGCTCGATGTGCTGCGCGCCGCCGATGTTGTCCTGGCTGAAGACACCCGCGTCGCCGGCAAGCTTTTGTCTGCCTACGATATCAAGAAGCCCCTGCTGCGCTATGACGACCACGCCGGGCCGCAGGTCTTGCCGCAGATTATCGAGCGCCTGCGCGCCGGGCACGTGGTCGCCCAGATTTCCGACGCCGGTACGCCTCTGATTTCAGACCCCGGTTTCCGTTTGGTCGAAGTGGCGCGGGAAACCGGCGCCAACGTCCACCCGATCCCCGGTGCCTCGTCGGTGCTGGCAGCGCTGTGCCTGGCAGGCCTTCCGACCGACCGCTTCATGTTCGCGGGTTTCCTGCCCAACAAGTCTGCCGCGCGGCGCACGGCATTAAGCGACCTTGCTCCCATTGCCTCGACGCTCATCTTTTTCGAGACCGGCCCGCGCCTGCACGAATCCCTGAAGGACATGGCCGAGGTCCTGGGCGACCGCCAGGCCTGCATTTGCCGCGAGCTGACCAAACTCTATGAGAGCGCCTACCACGGGCCTTTAAGCGCCCTGGTCGCCGATCCGCACCTTGCCGAACCAAAGGGCGAGATCGTCATCATCGTTGCGCCGCCAGCGGAGGAAAGACCATCCGCAGACAATCTCGAAGAAGCGCTGAAGCTGGCGCTCGAACAATATTCCCCATCCGACGCCGCCCAGCAACTGGCGCAAATGTTCGGCCTGCCGCGCAAGGTGATCTATCAGAAGGCGCTGGAGATGAAAGGCCGCGATCGTGGATAGGGCGGCCACGGGCCGTGCGTCGCGCAAACGCGGCCACGTGCTCGAATATGTCGCCCTCATCCATCTGATGCTGAAGGGCTATCGCATCCTTGGTTTCCGGCTGAAAACGCCGCGCGGCGAGATCGACATCCTGGCGCAGAAGGGGCAGAGACTGGCGGTCGTCGAGGTCAAGAGCCGCATGACGATCGAGGCCGCCGTTGAATCCGTCTCGGCGATCCAGCAGGAACGGCTTTGGCAGGCCGGCCTGGCGCTGCAGGCGCGCAAGCCGCAACTGGCGCGGCTGGACCTCAATATCGACCTCTATACGCTGGTGCCCGGACAATGGCCGCGCCATGCGATTAACGCATTCGAGAAGATCGAACGTTTTTAGTGCTTGCCAGCGGCGATGTGCCTCCACATATGGAGCGGAAACCAAGAGGGCATAGCACATGGCTTTACGCGTCGCCGTCCAGATGGACCCGATCGAGCGCATCAATATCGCTTCGGACACCACCTTTCTGCTGATGATGGCGGCGCAACGGCGCGGACATGAGTTGTGGGTCTATGAACCGCGCCACCTCAGCCAGGACACCGGCCGTGTCTTCGCCCGCGCACGTAAGGTCACCCTGCGCGAGGTCAAGGGCGACCACGTCACCCTCGGCGATTTCGAACACCTCGACCTGCACGCCGATGTTGACGTGATCCTGATGCGACAGGACCCGCCATTCGACGTCGCCTATATTACCGCTACCTATCTGCTCGAAGCCGTCCACCCCAGGACTCTGGTGGTCAATGATCCGCGCTCGGTCCGCGATGCGCCGGAAAAGCTTTTGGCAACGCGCTTCGAAGGCCTGCAGCCGCCAACGCTTATTTCGGCAGATCCCGTGGCGCTCAACGACTTTTTCGCCAAACACGGCGACTGTATCCTAAAGCCCCTGCACGGCGCTGCCGGCAACGGTATCATCAAACTAAAGGCCGGCGACCGCAATCTTGACGCGCTTATCGAACTGATGGCCAGCATCAGCCGCGAACCCGTCGTGCTGCAGAAGTTCATCCCGGCCGTCAGCGCCGGCGACAAGCGCATCATACTGGTCGACGGCGAAATCGCGGGCGGCATCAACCGTGTGCCCGAAGAAGGCGCAGTGCGCTCAAATTTGCGGGTCGGCGGCCGCGCCGAACCGCTGGTCCTCACCGATCGGGACCGTGAGATCTGCGAACGATTGAAACCCGTTCTGAAGGAACGCGGGCTGATGTTCGTCGGTATCGATGTCATCGGAGATTACCTCACGGAAATCAATGTTACCTCGCCCACGGGCGCCGTTCAGTTAAAGACATTTGAAGAAATCGATGTCGGCGACATTTTGTGGGATTGCATCGAGGCCAAACGAGGTTCATAAGGCTCCTCCCCGGCCCCTGATAAAGAGGCGACCGGCCCTTCAAGTATACCCTTGCCGACTCCCTCCGCGTGGCTGATTTCCCACGGGGATGTGATCGATTGCGCTTTTGTTCGAATTTTGTTCTTGCTTTGTCTACTTCCTTGACCTAGGGTGTGGATAATTTTTCTGGGTGAGAGCAGAGACATATGCCGGGGCGGGTAACGACGATAGCGTTCGACGGCGCAGAGGCGCGTCGCGTTGAGGCTGAAGTGGTTCTAACGGGCGGTGCCGTTGCCTTTCAGGTGGTTGGGCTCGGCGACAAAGCCGTCGCCGAGAGCAAAGAGCGCGTGCGCGGCGCTTTTGCCGGCATAGGCCTGGGGCTCCCTGCCAAACGAATCGTCGCTAATTTGTCACCGGCCGACCTGCCGAAGGAAGGCTCGCATTACGACCTGCCGATCGCGCTCGCTCTGATGACCGTCATGGGCATCATTCCGCAAGATGCGCTCGACGGTTATGTTTGTGTCGGGGAACTGAAGCTCGATGGCCAGATTGGGACGATCAGCGGCGCATTGCCAGCCGCCATCGCCGCCAATCAATGGGACATGGGTCTGATCTGTCCATATGACAACGGACCGGAGGCCGTCTGGGCGGGTGACACCGTCAATGTCCTGGCGCCGAAATCGCTGATTGCCCTGATCAACCACTTCAAGGGACTGACCGTACTGGAACGCCCTGCCCGGGGCACGTTCCGCGACACCAGCCATGTCTACGACCTGCGCGAAGTCAAAGGGCAGGAGGTGCCCAAGCGCGCCTTGGAAGTGGCCGCGGCCGGCGGGCATAATCTGCTCTTCGTCGGGCCGCCCGGTTCGGGCAAGTCTATGCTGGCCCAGCGCCTGCCCGGCATTCTGCCAGCTATGAATTCCAAGGAATTGCTGGAGACATCGCAAATCTGGTCGATGGCCGGTCTGATCGCCAAGGGCGAACTGACGCGCGACAGGCCATTCCGCAATCCGCACCATTCCGCCTCGATGGCGGCCCTGACCGGCGGCGGCATGCGCGCCCGTCCGGGGGAGGTGTCGCTGGCGCACAATGGCGTGCTGTTTCTCGACGAACTGCCGGAATTTTCACCCCAGGCTCTCGATTCCTTGCGCCAGCCGCTGGAAACGTCCGAGGTTGTGGTCGCGCGTGCCAATCATCATGTCCGCTATCCTGCTCGCGTCCAACTGGTCGCGGCGATGAACCCCTGCCGCTGCGGCCACGGCGTGCCGGTCGGCGGCGCCGGCAAGGGTGCGTGCGGCAAGGCACCGCGCTGCCTGCGCGACTATCAGGGCCGCGTCTCGGGCCCTTTGATGGACCGCATCGACCTGCAGATCGACGTGCCGCCGGTCACCGCCGTTGACCTGGCCCTGCCCGCGCCCGCCGAAGGCAGCGCCGAGGTGGCTGTCCGTGTCGCCGCTGCCCGCGACATGCAGGCGGAACGCGCCCGGAAGATGGACCTGCCACCGGAAAACGCGCTGAACGCCACCGCCTACGGAACGGGCCTGGAAAAAATCTGCGCCCTTGATCCGCAGGCGACCGCCCTGCTGACCAAGGCGGCCGAACAAACTGGCCTTACGGCGCGCGGCTGGACACGGACGCTCAGACTGGCGCGCACAATCGCCGATCTCGAGCAATCGGGCGCGGTTCTGCGCCGGCATGTCGCCGAAGCACTGGTCTATCGCCGCAGCAGCGCGATCGAGCCGGAAGGCGCGCGCGCACCCGCGCCGTTTTAAATATCGTCACCGCTCTTTGACCAACCTTAACTTTTGTCGTGTAAGGTCGTTTAATCGGTAGAGCAGGGTGGCAAAACGCCAGATGACGACAGACGGTATCCCGGAAGCAGACGGCCAGACGCTGGAAGAGCGGCTCAAGGCGCGCGAAGACTTCTTCCGTTTGATGAGCCATGAGATCCGCACCCCGCTCAACGGCGTCATGGGCATGCTGCAGCTTATGGCGCGCACACCGCTGACTCCGGATCAGCAATCCTACCTGGCGACCGCGCGCGAGTCCGGCGAACACCTGCTGACGCTCGTCAACGACCTGCTCGACTATGCCCGTCTCGACGCCGGCCGCATCGAACTTGAAGCCAGCGAAGTCCGTCTCGAGCCCCTGCTGCAAGGCGTGGCCGAGCTGCTATCCCCGCGCGCCCATGCCGCCGGCACTGAAATCGTCTGGGCGCTCGATCCGCGCCTGGAGTCGATCGTGTCCGACGAAGGCCGCCTGCGCCAGATCCTATTCAACCTGGCCGGCAATGCGCTCAAGTTTACCGAAACCGGCGGCGTCCTTATTCGCGTCGCATTGACCGATGACGACCAGATTCGTCTTAGTGTTCGCGACACGGGTTCCGGCATCGCTCCGGAAGCGCGCTCGCGCATCTTTGAGGAATACGGTCAGGCCGATCCGAGCCATGCGACACGTTATGGCGGTGCAGGCCTCGGCCTCGTCGTCGTCAAGAAGCTGGTTGAAGCCATGAACGGCACGCTGACGCTCGAAAGCGAAGTCGGCGCGGGTTCGGAGTTCGCCGTCCAGTTCCGCGCGCCCTACGCCCTACGTACCGTCCAGGCCAGGTCCGCGACGCACGACGTAATCCTCGTCACGCGCAATAGCGTTCTGGCCGAAGGCGCGCACAGCCACCTAAGCGCCATCGATACCGAAGTCCGCACCCTGCCGGCGCTCGGTGCCGACCTGTCCACCACCATCACGCTTTACGATCGTGCCGCAGCAATGGGTCCATTGCCCGCACCGTCGCCGCACAGCCTGATCCTGCTGGCACCCGAAGAACGCAGCGAAATCCAGGCATGGCGCGATCATGGCTGGGCCGGCTACCTGATCAAGCCACTGCGCCGTAACTCGCTGATCCAGCGTCTGGATGCCCTCAAGTCTCCGCTTGAAACGGCGCCCGCGCCCATTGCCCAGGAAGACGAACGCGTCGCCGCCGAATCCGGCCAGGACACCATGGTTTTGCTGGTCGAGGACAACCCGGTCAATGCGCTCCTGGCCTCCATCCTGCTGCAGCGTGAAGGCTGCCGTGTCGAGCGCGCGGCGTCGGGCGAAGACGCCCTCGACATGGTCAAGACGCGCGCCTTCGACCTGATTTTCATGGATCTCGGCCTGCCAGGGCTCGACGGTCTCGGCACGACGCGCGCCTTACGTGCTTTCGGCTGTCACACGCCGGTCATCGCACTGACCGCCAATGCCTATGAAGAAGACCGACGCGCCTGCATGGCAGCCGGCATGAATGACTTCCTGACAAAGCCGATCGAGATCGCCGCCCTGCGCGCCCGCCTCGCGACCTGGACGCAAGGCCCGCTCCGCCACAGCGCGTAACTTTACAGCGTCATCAAACCCTCTTACGCTCCTTTGCTAGAGCATGATGCGGTTAGAACGAACCGCATCATGCTCTAGATTTTTGTTTTGACGCGATATTTTGCCAAAAACCGCTGCACACTTTTTGGCATATCGCTCTAGACACAGGGAACGTAGAGCATGACCGAAACGCCGCTGCCAGACGCACCGCGCAAATCCGTTATCGAAAGCATCAGGCCTTTCGTAAGCCGGCCAGCCCTGGTGATGATCCTGCTGGGCTTTTCGTCCGGCCTGCCTCTGTCGCTGATCTTCGATACGCTCCAGGTCTGGCTGCGTGACGTCGACCTGTCTCTAACCACCATAGCCTATTTCTCACTCGTTACGTTCGTCTATAGCCTGAAGTTCGTCTGGGCCCCGGTGCTCGACCGCGTCGGCCTCCCCGGCCTGACCTTCATGCTGGGCCATCGTCGCGGCTGGATCCTGTTCAGCCAGGCCGTCATCATGGCGGGCCTATGGGTCATCTCCGGTCTCAACCCTCAGCAGCATCTCGGCTGGATGGCCGTTGCCGCCGTCATCATCGGCCTCGCAGGCGCCACCCAGGACATTGTCATCGACGCCTGGCGCATCGAAACCGCCGGTGCGCAGTCAAGCAATCAGGCTGTGCTGGCGACCGCCGCCGCCTGGGGCGCACGTATTGCTCCCTTCGTGTCGGGCATCGTGCCGCTGGCCATAGCGGACACGCTTGGCTGGGGATTTGCCTATGCACTTATGGCCGCCCTGATGGGGCTTGGCATTATCGGCGTCCTGCTGGCGCCGCGCGGCGCAGAACACACCGTCCGGCCAATCGAATATGGCGACGCGCCGGCGCGCCCAGCGGCTGAGCTGATCGAATGGGTCGCACGCCTGCTCCTCATGGCGGCTGCCATCTGCCTGCTCGGCGCCGGCCTTACGGCCAATATCGAACTGTTCAAAGGCCTGTTCCCCAACGAAACTGCTTTCAAGGCCGTCAACAGCGTGTGGACTGCCAAGGGCCTCGGCATCTTCGTCCAGTTCGCAGCGGTCATTGCCGGCCTTGGCCTGCTGGTTGTCACCTGCCTGCCGATCCCGGGCGCATTAACCCGGCCGGGCGCCTATCTGCGTCAGACCTTTGTCGAGCCGATTGCCTCCTTCTTCAGCCGCCACGAACGGTTGGCCGGGCTGATCCTGGCGACCATCTGCCTCTATCGGATTTCAGACTTCCTGCTGAACGTGAACGGCGCCTTCTATCTCGACCTCGGCTTCGACAAACTCGCCATTGCCGAGGTGCGCAAGATTTTCGGCGTCGTCATGACCATGATCGGCGTCGGCCTCGGCGGTTTCTGCATGACGCGCTTCGGCATCCGCCCCAGCCTGGTCTTTGGCGCCATCGTCTGCGGAGCGTCCAACATCGCCTATGCCTGGCTGGCGACGCAAGGCAACAGTATTTTCGCCTTCTCAGTCGCACTGGCCATCGACAATATCTCTGCCGGCGTCGCGGGGACGGTGCTGATCGCCTACATGTCGTCGCTGATTTCGACGGGTGGCTATGTCGCGCAGCAATACGCGCTCTTCACCTCGCTCTATGCCCTGCCCGGTAAGCTCCTGGCGTCACAATCGGGCCGGATGATCGAAACCATTGCCCAAGGCGCGGACCATGGCGGCCTGGCTTCGGGTCTCAAAGGCCTGTTCGCCGGCCTACCCGCCGTTTCCTATGAAAAGCCCGCAGCGACGCTTGGCGTCAGCCGTGAGGCGCTCGGCAGCGGCTACGTCGTCTTCTTTCTCTATACCGCAGTCATCGGCTTTATCGCCATCGTCCTCAGCGTCTGGCTGACACGCATTCAAAAGACGCAGGACGCGGCTGAAACGAAAGAAGCCGGAGCGTAACCCCGGCTTCCTTTTCATCAGGCATATCGCTTTTAGCGGTTGACCACCGAGCGCACGTCGTAAGCGGCAAACGTCGCCATGGCCAGGATTTTCGACACCGGATCGGACAACTGACAGATCTGCACTGGCCGCGACAGGCCCAGGAGCAGCGGACCGATAACGGTCGCGCCACCCAGCGCTTCGATCAGCTTAGTCGAGATCGAGGCCGAGTGGATGGCTGGCATGATCAGCACATTGGCGGGCGCCGTCAGACGCTGGAACGGATAGTTGGCCCATAGCGCTGGATCGATGGCAACGTCGGGCGGCATCTCGCCTTCGAACTCGAAATCGACACCGCGCTCCTCCATAAGTTCGACAGCGCGCATGACACGGTCGGAACGCTCACCCGACGGATTGCCAAAGGTCGAATACGACATGAAGGCGACGCGCGGCGTATGGCCCATGGCGCGTACGGCCATGGCGGCTTCGACGGCGATGTCACCCAGCTCTTCCGGCGTCGGCAGTTCGGAAACGGTCGTGTCGGCGACGAAGATCGTCTTGCCCTTGGCCAGGACGATCGACATGCCCATGATGCGGCCACCCGGGGCCGGATCGACGACGCGCAGGACCTCATCTAAGGCCTGGTCGAACTGGCGCGTCACGCCGGTCACCATGCCGTCAGCGTGGCCGGACACCACCATGGCGGCGGCGAACGAGTTGCGGTCCTGATAGATCAGACGATCGACGTCGCGCTTCAGGTAGCCGCGGCGTTGCAGACGCGAGTACAGCAGCTGCGAATAGGCGGCATTGCGGTGACTGAGACGGGCATTGATGATCTCGATGCCCTCTTCCTTGGGATCGATGCCGGCGGCGCGCATATTGGCTTCGACCAGGTTTTCCCGGCCGCAAAGAATAGGCGTACCCAGCCCCTGCGCCTTGAAGGCATGGGCGGCGCGGATGACGCTGATGTCCTCGCCTTCGGCAAAGACGATGCGCTTGGACGGCCGCGAACGCACGGCCGAAGTGATGGTTTGCAGGAAGCCCGCCGACGGATCGAGGCGCTGTTCCAGGCGCTTGCGGTAGGCATCCATGTCCTCGATCGGCTTGCGCGCCACGCCGGTATCCATGGCGGCCTGGGCGACGAAGGGCGGGATGTACCAGATCAGGCGCGGATCGAAGGGCGACGGGATGATGTAGTCCTTGCCGAACTTCAGCCGGCGGCCCTGATAGGCAGCCGCCACCTCGTCCGGCACGTCTTCGCGTGCCAGCATGGCCAGGGCCTGCGCCGCGGCAATCTTCATTTCGTGGTTCACGCGGCGGGCGCGCACGTCGAGGGCACCCCTGAAGATGTAGGGGAAGCCAAGCACATTGTTGACCTGGTTGGGATAGTCCGACCGGCCGGTGGCGACGATGGCGTCGGACCGGACCTTGGCCACGTCTTCCGGGGTGATTTCCGGATCAGGATTGGCCATGGCGA
>CAMLPZ010000152.1 GCA_946482045.1 uncultured Asticcacaulis sp. | reverse complement strand
ACCTGATCCTGATGGACATCAACATGCCGGTCATGGATGGTTTCGCCGCCACGCGGTCTATCCGGAGCGGCTGCCCGTTCAACGCCGATGCTCCGATACTGGGGCTGACCGCGGCGGGCGGGGACGCCCGTCTCCACGCCTGTCTGTCTGCCGGCATGAATGCCATGCTGGCCAAACCCATCATGCCATCCGTGCTGCTCAACGCAGTGGCGCTCTGGCTCAATGTTCCGTCAGGGGCGTCCTTCGACCCCATGGCGGCCATCCGCATGGCCAGTGAAACCAAGTACAAGACCGCTTAAGGACCCCAGCATGCCTGAATCCCGCCGCATCCTTATCGTTGAAGACAATCCCGATATTGCCGAATTGGTGGCCATCCGCCTGGGGCTTGCCGGCTACACCACCTGCAAGGCCAAGGACGCCGATGCAGCCATGCGGCTGGTCGGGGAGTTCAAACCGCACGGCATCCTGCTCGACATCGGCTTGCCCGGGCGTGATGGCTTCTCCTTCCTGCAGGGCCTCAAGGCGACCGTGTCTTATCAAGACATCCCTGTGCTGATGCTGACCGCGCGCCAGGCGATGGGAGATATCAAGATGGCGATGACCCTGGGCGCCAAGGACTATGTCGCCAAGCCGTTCGACGACCACAAGCTTTTGTTCCGCATCGCCCGCATGCTGGGTGATCAGGTCGCTAAGCCAACGGCCAAGGATCGCACCTATGTCTGGGACGGTCAGAATAGAGGGTAAGGATTACACAGGAAAAGGCTTTGCGAGGGTCGAGCCTTCCAGAACCCGGGCCATGGCATCGCGCGCCGCGACGAGGATGGTGCGCAGCGAACAGTCGTCGGGTGTGGGGCAATCCTCGCACTGCGCATAGGCGGTGCGGCTGGCGCAGGTCGTCAGGGCCAGGGGGCCGTCGGTCAGGCGAATGAGGTCAGCGATGGAAATCAGGTCGGCTGGCTTGGCCAGGGTATAGCCGCCGCTGCGGCCACGGCGCGAGGTCAGCAGGCCTTCGCGGCGCAGGTCGAGCAATATGCCTTCGAGAAAATGTTGCGGCGCCTTGATGCGGCTGGCCAGTTCGCCGGCCTGCAGGCTCGCTTCAGGACCACAACGGGCTAATTCCTGCATTACACGTATAGTATACTTGGCGCGCTGGGACAGCATGTCTGGTTTATTCCCCTGTTCACGCTGCAACGATAAGGCAAGTGGCCGGGTAGCACAAGCAAGTGGTGATTTTTTCTTAATCGTGTGCGCAGAAATTTTCGCACGATAAATCAACACTTAAATGATAGGAAATATTCGCCACCCGGAGATTCCCCTATGACGTTTACCAACAAGGTAGCCGCACCCGCCAATGTTCCGTTGGTCTGGTATGCGCGCTGCCCGACCCTGACCGCCACGGGACTGGTCGCCAATCGCGGCGTGTTCCAGCGCGAATTCCTGCGGGAAAACGTCCGGATGGTTTCGGTGCGCGAAACCGACACGCCGTCCGTGCGTCAGGGCCATCTCGACCATACTCTCTCCAACTTGATCCGCGAGGCCGATGCCGCCACCGCCTTGTGGGCGCACGGACTAAACGGGCGTTCGCGCTTGATCGCACTGGGTGAGACCTGGCATTCGGTGAGCGTCGTCGCGCGTCCGAAGGCCCAGGTGTCCAACTTGCGAGACCTTATTGGCCGTCGCCTGTCCTTGCCCAAGGAGGCTGGCAACTTCTCACCGGCCCAGGTGCGCGCCTTACGCGCCTGGGACACGGTGCTGCGCACCAGCGGCGTTTCCCTGCACGATATCGAATTCGCGTCGGTCGTCGCCGACCACCCATCCGTGCCGTTTGGCGACATCGCACGCCGTGAGGTCGAGGCGCTGCTGGGCGGGCACACGGATGTGGCCATCCTGCTCGGCGCCAAAGGACTGGAGCTAGCGCGTTCGGCGCACCTGCACGAAGTCCACCGCTTCACCGCCGATGAGATTCGTAAGCAACCGAAACTGGCCGGCCTGGTCGAACTGCGGGCCGTGACCGCGGACGAACCGTTTATCGAGGCCAGTCCCGATGTGGTGGCGCGCATCCTGAACAACCTCCTCCAGGCAGCGCCGTGGGCGGAAAGCTTTCCGAAGGAGGCGCTGCGCCACGTCGCTATCGAGGGCAAGGTCGAGGAGGGCGATGCCGCCGCCGCCTATGGCGCGCAGCTGGCTGATGGCGCGCGTCTTGGCCTCGAGGCCGATCGCCTGAAAAAACTTGCCGACCTGCAGGCCTGGCTAAAGACGCGCCACCTGGTGCCGGACAACCATGACGTAGATACGTGGTTGCGACCCGATATCCTTGACAATGCCCGACAGCGTTCGAAGGCGCCCAGGCGAATCCCGGCCTGACATCCTTCGATTTGGCCCGAAGCGTGCCGCCAGCCCCGGCAGCTTCGGGTCTTTTTTGTTGCGGCCGGGCTTGCTACATGTTGGATATGAACCCTGTTTTCGCCGACCTGAAGACCAGCATCTTCGAAGTCATGTCACTCGAAGCCAAGGCGCGCGGCGCGATCAATCTCGGCCAGGGGTTTCCCGAAAGCGACGGCTTCCCTGACGTGCGTCAGGCCGCCGCGTCCGCCTTGATGGAACAGTCCAACCAGTATGCCCCGATGCGCGGGTTGCCGGTGCTCCGGCAGGCGGTGGCGGATTTCTATCAGCGTACTCAAGGATTGGTGCTCGATCCGGACCATAATATCCTGATCACTTCGGGCGCCACCGAAGGTTTGTGCGCCGCCATCCTGTCGCTGGTCACGCCGGGTGACGAGGTCGTGGTCTTCGAGCCGATGTACGATGCCTATCTGCCGCTGATCCGCCGCGCTGGCGGCGTACCGAGGATCGTGCAGCTCCAGCCGCCGCACTGGACCTTTGGTGAAGCCGATCTTGAAGCGGCGTTCAGCGACCGGACGCGGCTGGTCCTGATCACCACGCCCAACAATCCGACCACTCATGCGCTCAGCCGCGACGAGCTGGAATTGCTGCAAAGGTTTTGCGCGCAATATGACGCCTGGCTGGTGAGTGACGAGGTCTGGGAACAGATCGTTTTCGGTCAGCCACACTTGAGCGCTCTGCACCTGCCGCAACTGGCGGAGCGCACACTCAAGATTGGGTCAGCGGGCAAGATTTTCTCACTTACTGGCTGGAAGGTCGGCTTTCTCTGTGGACCGCAAGTCCTGGTCGATCAGGTCGCGCGGGCGCACCAGTTCATCACCTTTGCAACGCCGCCTGCGCTTCAGCATGGCGTCGCTTTCGGACTAGGGTTGCCGCCGGAGCGATTTGCCGTCGCCCTGGCCGAGCTTGAGGACTTGCGCGATATCCTGGCGTCGCGGCTGACCGATGGCGGTTTTGCCGTCCTGCCGCCGCAGGGAACCTATTTCCTTAATCTCGACCTTGCTGCCTCCGGCATTACTGAGCGCGCGATCGACTATGCCGGGCGGCTGGTGCGCGACCACGGCGTGGCGGCCATCCCCTTGCCGGCCTTCTGCGAGAGCGGCCGGGAGCTTCCGGTGTTGCGCCTGTGTTTCGCCAAATCGCCGGCCACGCTTGAAAAGGCGGCGAACGCGCTTATCGCTTCTAGATAATTAGCCGCGCAGGATTTGCTGCAGGGCGCGGATGAGACCGTTGCGTATTTCGGCCGTGTGCGGCCCCAGACCGCCCTGGTGTTTCGCCGGTATGTGCGCGATCGGCGCCTTGTCCGCGCTGAAAATGTAATCGTTGAACATGGCGTGCCAGTATTCGCGCTCGGGTGCAGGCAGGTCCTTGAGCGCGAGAAGCGCCATGTTGAAACATGTGACGGGATTTTCCAGCGGGTTCGGCGGCGTACCCCACCAGTAGTTGACCAGCACATTGAAGCGGTCGAGCGACTGGACGTGGTGCCACCAATACCGTGGCAGGTAGAGCGCGTCGCCCGGCTCCATTTCCGCTACCTGGGCATGCCTTATGGCTTCCCGCAGGCGAGGATATTTTGTGAAATCGGGTTCTTCCAGGCTGGCGAGACTGATGGCGCGGCCGGAAGGCGTATGCTCCAGCGGGCCAATGTAAAGGTTGCCGGTCTGGTCCGGTGGAAAAACGGTAAAGCGACGGCGTCCGGCGATCACGCAGGCAATGTTGTGGTCATTGTCGTTGTGGGTCTGGGCACGCGTCTGGTTGCTGATCCAGATGTTCGGGATAACAAAAGGCGCCAGAAGCGGATTAACGTTTTCGGCCATAAAGCGCGGGAGGTACTGCGCCACCGGCGTCGACTGGATATAGACATAGGGTGGATTGGGATGATTAATCAGGCCCAGCAACTGATCGATCCCGTCGCTTATTGAGCGCGTCCGCCGGTTGAAATTGAAGTCATGCATATCGGGGCCATAAGCGAACCGCCCCCTGGTAGCGCTACCGGCTTCCAACACGGTTGCCAGGCGCCCTGAGTCCATTGCTTTCAAATATGCGCCGACAGCCTCCGCCGACGTTTGCCCTTGAGTAACGGCCGGCCATGTTGCCACAAGGCCTTTGAGAAGCGTGGGGCGCGCCTGGGGAAGGATTTCCCGCACGAACACGTCAGGTGTCGCGTCATAGTGAACATCAACGGACGGAAGGGTGAATTCTTCAAGCATAAGGATCGACTTGCCACGCTTCGAACGGCATTGCCACATGCTTCTATATGCAGCTGGCATGGCAACACAAGCCAACGGGTTTTAAGACTTTTTTAACACACAAGTCAAAAGGCAGCCGTATGTCTTTGAAGGGTGAAAATCGTTTGCAGTTCGACACGCTGAGTGTGACATTCATGCCATTGTCCGGCGTTGTCTTCGTTATTTCGTCATATTTCGCCTAGCTTTTGACCTGCCCTTTGGGTATCTGATAAAGATGAAATAATTAATCGGGAAGAAGTACGTCCATCTGCAAGGTAACAAAACACCAGTCCGCATGAAGTTTGGCAATACCAATTGACGGTAGGGTCAAAATTCGGGCGGCGAGGTGAGAATTTTAAGAATGATTCTGTACCTGCTGTAATTATCAAAAAGAGGACGTCGCCCGAGGCGATTTCAGTTGGCTAATTCGGTCTTCACCGTCGCTTGCATATGGCGGTCAGGAGCAACTAGGGAGAAAAAATATGAAGAATACCGGAAGCGCAGCCTTTGGGCTGAAGCTTTTAATGGGCGGTGTTTCGCTGGTAGCGTTAACGGCCATGGCCGTTGCGGCGCCGTCGGCGATGGCCCAGGAGACGACTACTGATGGCGCTGATGAAGTCGTTGTCACTGGCGTCCGCAAGTCGCTGAAGAGCGCTCAGCAGATCAAGAAGGATGCCGATACTATCGTTGACTCGATCACGGCGAACGACATTGGTTCGTTCCCGGACAAGTCGGTTGCTGAAGCGCTGCAGCGTGTCGCCGGTATCAGCGTTAACCGTTTCGCCGCTTCGGACGATACGGCCCACTTCTCTGCCGAACCGTCGGGCGTCGTCGTCCGCGGCCTGCAGCAGGTCCGTTCGGAATTCAACGGTCGTGACATCTTCAGCGCTGACTCGAACCGCGGCCTCAGCTGGTCGGACGTTTCGCCGGAATTGATGGGCGGCGTCGATGTCTACAAGAACCAGACGGCTGAACTGATCGAAGGCGGTATCGCCGGCACGGTCAACCTGAAGACTCGTCTCCCGTTCGACCAGAAGGGCCGTCTGCTGGCCGTCTCGGCTGACTATACCTGGGGCGACCTGGCCAAGAAGGGCACGCCTTCCGTCTCCGGCATCTTCTCCCAGCGTTGGGATACGGAAATCGGTGAGTTCGGCTTCCTGATCAACGCCGCGCATTCGCAGACCTACACCAACTCGCAAGGTTTCAAACTGGGTCGTTACGGCGCCGTGGTTCACTCGAACTTCGGTGGTTCGGGCGATGTGGTTTGGGACAATCCGACCAAGAAATATCTGCCGACCTCAGTCATGCTGGGCGACAGCTTCTATGACCGCGTCCGCGACGGTGTGTCCGTCGCCGGTCAGTGGAAGAACAACGACGGCTCGATGGTCGCCACGCTGCAGTACAATCGCTCCAAAAAGCACGAGACGATGGAAGAGCGGGTTCTGACAGCGAACTCTGGCATCGACACTTGGGCGCAGCCTCTGGACTATGTTAGCCCGAATGCTCAAGGCGTGATCTGCGTCACCACCTGTCAGTTCAACGACGAGGGTGGCCTGATTTCGGGTACTCTGGGCACTGACATTAACGTTTGGATGACCGGCTTCCCGAACAATGCGGGCGCGTCGGATACGGGTTCGGAACTGACCTGCTATTCGTGGACCTGTTCGGACGACGATTCAACCGTTCGCGGCACGCGTTACGCTGCGACCTCGCGCTGGAGTGACAGCGTCAACGACACGTCGGACATCGGCTTCAATTTCAAGTGGAAGGTTAGCGACAAGCTGACTTTGAACTTTGATGTCCAAAGCGTCAATGCCATTCAGACTAA
Source organism: uncultured Asticcacaulis sp. (assembly GCA_946482045.1). The sequence continues at coordinate 3,513 of CAMLPZ010000152.1, read as the reverse complement.
CTATGACATCGACGCCACTATGAAGACCTTCGCGACGGTCGGTTATGATTTTTCGGGTGATGATCCGAAAATCACCATTTCTGATCCGCTGGGCTTCAACGACGTGCAGGATGCGCCGGGTTCCACCGACGACGACCTTCCGCCTAGCGTGAACAATCCTCTAAACTATGCGCCGGCGCATATCATGGATCACGTTACGGACTCCGACGGCAAGATGACTGCCGTCCGTCTCGACGCGGCCTATAGCTTCGACTCGCCGTGGCTGAACACCCTGAAGTTCGGCGTCCGCGTCGCCGATCGTGAACAGACGGTACGCTGGTCGACCTACAACTGGAAGGTCACTATCCGCGACTGGGAGGCCTATGACCGCGATAACTACTACGTCACGGGTCCGGTCTTCCCGGCAGGCAGCTACGAAGCGGCTTCCTTGGGTGATAACTGGATGGGCGGCGACGCCATCAACAATCCGGGCGGAGTCTTCTACTCGATGGATCTGATCAAGGATCAGCAGCGTCTGGCGGAAACCTTCGGCAACCAAAGCTACCAGCCGCACAATACGGGCGGCGGCGCAACGACCAACGAATGGGTGCCGATCTGCTATCGTCCCGATGAGCTGGCGAATAGTTGCTTCAAGGCGGCGGAACTGTCGCAGGTTCAGGAAAAGACCAACGCGGCCTTTGTTCAATTGAAGTTCGGCGGTAACGATGCCACCATCTTCAACGGTGTTACGGTGACCGGCAACGTCGGTGTCCGTTATGTCGAGACCCAGAACATCAGCACCGGCGGTGTGAACTATCCGAATCCGGATCCCAGCACCTACGGCACTGTGCCTTATGAAGACCAGGAAGTGCCTCCGGCGGGGTCGGGCATTATCGTCCGAGTTTACGACTACACCTACTTCATCCCGCAGGAAGATCGCGAATTCGTCAAAGCGTCCACGCAACTGGCGACAGCCAGCATTACCCACAAGCACTGGCTGCCGAGCTTTAACGTCCGCTTCGGCCTGACGGATCAGTGGTTCCTGCGTTTCGCAGCGTCCCGCGCCATGTCTCGTCCCGATATCGGCAACCTGAAGGCCTATTCTTCGGTGGCGCGTGCGAATCCACCTGGGAGCATGAGCTTGGAAACGGCTTGCTCTGAATGGTTTGAATGCACCGCCGGTGTTCCAACGAAGGCAAAGGTGAAGTATACCGGCCAGGCGCAGAACCCCTACCTGAAACCGGTCACGGCGGACCAGGTCGATCTGTCGGTGGAAAACTACTTCTCCAGCACCGGTAGCGTGACCTTCAACCTGTTCTACAAGAAGTTCCACGACTACATCCAGTACGGCAACTACTACCGCAACTTCACCAACAATGGCGTAACCCGTGAAGTTCTGATGAGTGGCCCGATGAACGGTGACGGTGCTTCGATCAAGGGCTTCGAAATCGCTTATCAATCGTTCTTCGACTTCCTGCCGGCTCCGTTTGATGGTCTGGGTATTCAGGCGAACTACACGCACCTGAAGAACTCCGGCATCACCGGCGCTGCCGTTAAGAAGGAAACGGCGGACGACAACGGCTCAGCCGACCCGATCATCGGTGGCGTCACCCGCTCAGCCAACTCGTTCACCAAGCTTCCGCTCGAACAGCTGTCGGACAACTCGTACAACCTGATCGGTATGTACGAAAAGGGTCAGTTCTCGGCGCGCGTCGCTTATAACTGGCGTTCGAAGTTTATGGTGACGGCGCAGGACTGCTGTACCGTCTTCCCGGTCTTCCAAAAGGATGCCGGCTATCTCGACGCTCGTTTTGCTTATCGCGTCAACGAAGCTATCGAACTGTCGCTGGAAGGCAGCAACCTGCTTAACACCCAAACCGTGTTGATGCAGATGGTTGACGGCTCCATGACGGCCTATCCGGACCGTGAGGCCAAGTTCGTCACGTCTTCCTGGCTGCAGAACGACCGCCGCCTGACGGCTTCGGTCCGCCTGAAGTACTAAGAGACGACCTCTGACTAAGAGAAGAGGCGCGCGGCCAAAGGTCAGCGCGCCTTTTTTCTGTGTTATTTGGCGCTGCGGGCGGCAAACGCGCCTTGACCAGCGTCCAGTAAGGCGCGAGTCTTGCCAGGGAAATGAGTCCCGGGCATTGCGCGTGTCCGAAGGACCAACGGAATGGACAGCATGAGAATTGTAATTATCGGGGGCGGCACGGCCGGATGGATGGCCGCCGTGGGCCTGACGCGTGCCTTCAAGCCGGAATTCCTTTCCGTGCGACTGATCGAATCCGAAGAGATTGGTATCGTCGGAGTCGGCGAAGCCACGCTTCCGCAGGTTCGTGACTTCAATGAGGTGCTGGGCCTGAACGAGGCCGAGTTCATGCGCGAGACCAATGCCACGTTCAAGCTTGGCATCGAATTCTGTGACTGGGCCCAGGCTGGTGACAGCTATGTTCACCCGTTTGGCATTCACGGCCAGGCGATCAGCAATGTGCCGTTTTTTCAATGTTATCAGCGTGCCCGGCAGGCGGGCCATGATCTGAACATCGACGATTTCTCATATCCGATCGTTGCCTGCCGGCAGAACAAATTCGATTTTCCGTCGACGGATCAGCGTTCAATCCGCTCGACCTATTCTTACGCCTATCATTTCGATGCTTACCTTTACGCCCGATACCTTCGTAAGTGGGCGGAAGCGCAAGGTCTGCAACGGACCGAAGGCAAGGTGGTGGACGTAACCCTGCGTCCCGAAGACGGTTATGTCCAGTCGGTGACCCTGGCGTCCGGCGAAGTCGTCGAAGGCGATCTTTTTATCGACTGCTCGGGGTTCCGGGGGCTGCTGATCGGGCAGGCGCTTGAGACGGGTTGGGAAGACTGGACGCAGTGGCTACCATGCGACCGAGCCTTTGCCGTGCCGTGCGAGCGCGTCGGCGCCTTCACTCCCTACACGCGTGCAACGGCCCGTGAAGCCGGCTGGCAATGGCGCATTCCGCTGCAGCACCGCACCGGCAACGGCTATGTCTTTTCCAGCCAGTTCACGACGGAAGAACGCGCCGCCGAACTTCTGCTGGCCAATCTCGATGGCAAGGCTCAGGCGGATCCGCGCCTCATCAAGTTCAAATCCGGACGTCGCCAGAACTCGTGGCATCGCAACTGTGTCGCCATCGGCCTAGCCAGCGGCTTCCTGGAACCGCTCGAATCGACCAGCATCTACCTGTCGCAGATCGCCATCACGACGCTCATTGAGCTGTTCCCGCGCAAGGTCATCGATCCAAAGCTGGCCGGCGAATTCAACCGCCGTATCGATACGGAATACGACCGTGTGCGTGATTTCCTCATTCTTCACTATCGCGCGACGGCCGGCCGCAGCGAAGAGCTGTGGCGCTATACGCAGAATATGCCTGTGCCGGATTCCCTTCTGGAAAAAATCGAGATATTCCGGCGGCGCGGGCATATCCACCGCTATCGCGATGGCCTGTTCTCGCCGGCGAGCTGGATTGCCGTCTATACGGGTCAGCGCATCGTACCCGAAGGCTA
>CAMLPZ010000151.1 GCA_946482045.1 uncultured Asticcacaulis sp. | reverse complement strand
ATTATAATCCGATTATAATCGCCCTGGTTTCGCCGCTTCCATAACCTGGCTTCCCAAGATGCCCGACGTCCCAGCACCTTTGGACAAGCCGATGACACCAGACAGGCCAGAGACGCCAAATCCATGTTCGGAGGATACCTTCAGGCGCGCCGCGCTATCGGACGCCTCTGCGGCCGTTACCGTTCTGCCGTCCGACACCGGAGGGTTTGTCATCGCCCTCCGCCAGCCTGACACGCAAGCAGACCTGCTCCTTGGCACAAGCGAGCCGCCTAGCGATGTCAGGATATTCGATGACATAGGCGCCTGCGCCCGCACGGCCGCTCAGCTTTCACCCAACAGGCAGGTCTGGTTCGACCTTGGCCTCGACGACGCATCCGCCTGAGCGCCGACATCGATGGCCGCCTTTGGCCCAAAGATGACGTTACCGATTTCGTCCCATGAGTAAAAAGCGGACATGTTCATGGCAAACAGTTAGGCGGCCCAAGACAGACGCGAGTTCAGCCATTGGCAACAAGTGAACTTTTTTCCAAGCGATGAAACGTTTGCTTGCAGTGTCTCTCGCCGATCATATCTTATGTACGATGATTTCAGCGCCTGACTTTGCAAGATGTGTTGCCAGGCGGTCGCACTGGCTGGCCGGAACCGCCATGGTCAAAAGTTTTTGTGCACGAGACGCCGCGACGTAGATTTTGCGTGCTTCTTCCTCAATCGCCGGATTGGCGGTTCCCTCCAGCAGGTCCATAATCTTGCCGGCTGTCTTCGTCGTCAGCACGACGCAAACGGCAGGAAATTCCAAGCCCTTAGCGGAATGTATCGTGCGTGAGGAGCAGGATTTTGCAGGTGCGGCCGCCAGAGCATTTTTGAGGTCCTTGGTGCCTTTCAGGCGCAAATTGATCCCGGTCGGCGCGACGTAGTCTGGCGAAAGCGCCGCGCGGGCCTTCAGCAACCAGGCCATCTCACCTTCGGCCGGATCGTATTTCAACGACCTTGCCAATTCGAGGAGGGCGGGCCGCCAGCGCCCGTCGTCCAGGCCGGCCGCCTGAATGTAGCGATGGTATCCGCCGATCGTCGAGATGTGCCCCTGTATCCAAAGAATGGTGGCGTGCAGGTCCGTCAGCGCGTCCTTCAATCTGCCCAGGGCGAATGCGAAATGGAAGTCCATTACGGCTCGGACCAGGTTTAATGTCATGTTGTTGTTGGCATCGACATAGGCCTGGCCGATCGCCTTGGCACCACTCTTCCAAGTCGAGGCCAGCACAACAGACTCCGCAAGGTCGATATTCGCATCTGTGACCAAGCCCCTGAACGTAGTGCCGATCGAGGCGGGTACGCTGTTCCCCGGATAGGCAACGACATGGACCGGTGTTACGTCGTCGTTCAGTTCGCCTATGGCGTCATCGGGCACGCCTAAGGGATCAGAAGGACGCAGTGCGCTTATCGCCTTGCAGATCGCTGGCGTGGATCGGAAATTCCCCGTCATAGGCAGGGTGTTATCCGCCGAGAATGAACCAGCGAATGCTTGAAATTCCACCGTCACGCCACCGCGAAAAGCATAGATCGATTGGTCGGGGTCGCAAATGACCTTCACCGGAATCCCGGCCTTTTTCAGACGTTCGATGATCCTCAGATCGCCTGGATTACAGTCCTGAGCTTCGTCGACAATGACCTCGCGGAACCGTGCCGAGAGAGCGGTGCCGATCCGTGCTTCAAACGCTGCATCAGACAGATGCTGCTCCACGCAGGCCCGAACATCGTCAAAGTCGACGTGCCCGTCCTTTAGAGCGCGGTCGATCACCCTTTTGGCTACGGCTTCATGCGCCTTGATGTTGCGTTCCGTTGTGTCGTAGCCTTCGTCGAGCGCGAGGGCTGGAATAACGAGACCGGTCTGCCGGTCAAAGCAAAACAGCGGTAATCCCTGGGCGTTGGGGTAGCTTGGCTTGATTTCCCATTTCCCTTTGTCCGGGATCAACCGCGGTTGGACGGCACAGCCGGGGACGCCGAAGGGCGTGATGATGAACTGCCACAGGAACCGGTCAAACGTACCGATATAACTTGGGAACAATGGGGAGGGCAGTGCGCCGAAGGTGGCCAAGCGCGTCTGCAATTCATCGATCGCCGCATTGGTAAATGAGAGGAACGCGACGCCCCGACGGTCTTTGGGGTCGAACAACGCGCGCCGCGCCCGCTCCACCATGGTCCGCGTCTTGCCCGCGCCAGGGCAAGCACGCACAAAGGCGGGGCCATCATGCCCGACAATCGTTACTTGTTGCTCGGTGGGTTTAAAGGGGGCGGCAATCATCAGGCCACCACGTGTTCGATCGCGCGTTTGATATAGTCAGGCACGGTGAACGGCTCGCCATCTTCGATCAAGCGGGCAAGAACCTGCGCGAAATCGCCCTTGCGGCTTGCTTCGAAAATCGCTTGAATTGCCTTGGCTCGGTCGTCACCTGTCAACGCTGTTGCCTTGTCCCACTTCTTTTTCGACCGTGGATGGAGCCTCAAATAGGCCTTTCGCATGATGGCATTGTTGCCGGCCTCGACCATTTCTGACTCAAGTGAATAGGTGCTGTGGATCGCCTCCAGATGTTCTGCCGCCCCCAGGTCTCCGGCGAGTTTGTCCAGAGACTTCTTTCGGCGCTCACCGGGAAGCATGCCTTCGACGAACGGAACCAATGACGCCTCAAGGTCTTCGCTGTCCGCGCCGCCGTCGCCCCCCGCTTCCGCCTCGACGTTGGCGTCGTCCGCGTCGTCCTGCTCGTCATCGCCCTTCTTGGATTTTGTGCCGCGATCTCCATCGGTCATGACCACGACGCGGTCCGCTATTCGAGCCCCATCCTGCGCGGTCAACAGCAGTTTGGCGTAGGGAAGGAAATCGACACCATCAATCGGCAGGAAAACGGCCGATCGGAAAAGCCGCAGCTTTTCGACCTGATTCTTCAGGACGTGCATCTGTGCGATCGCCGGGAGCAGCAGCGCTTCGGCAATGCCCTCTACCAAGAGTACGCGGCCGCCGAACAGCATCGCTGCCTTAGTCACATCAAGGTAGCGATCGATCTTTCGCCGTTCGACCGCCGTCAGTTCGATTTCGGCCAACGTAATGCAGCGGGTCGAACGTCGCAGGACCGCGGCGGTTAGCGCGACTTCAATGGTCTTGGCGCCGGTTCCATCCTCGCCGGCGGGATCGTTGGTCAGCGCGGTTTCAATCACAGCCTGGTCCGCTGCCGCTGGGGCGACCTCATCCGCCGCCTCTATTGCGGTGGGGCTTTCGGTAGTGACCGACTTAAAGACGACCAGCTTCTGGTTCGTCACCCATGCCGATAAATTGGGCGAGTGGGTGGCAACGACCACCTGTAGCTCACCGGCCGCGGAATAGTCGGCGGGCGGTGTCGCACGTGATTGCTTTGCCTGGTCCTTAAGAAAGCTCAGGACCGCAGCCTGCAATTGCGGATGGAGGTGGGCCTCGGGTTCTTCTACCAGGAACAGGGTCAGGTCGGCGCTGCGCACTTTTTCGAGTTCGACGGCGATTGTCGCCATGAACAGCAAATTGGCGTAGCCATGCCCCGAATATCGGAGGTCCTCCGGCACAACGCCGTGGTCGGCCAGGCGGAATCGCAGATCGCGCGCGATATCGATCAGGGCTTCGTTTGTGGCGAATCCCAGAGAGGCGCCCTGCCGTCGAACACCCGCCGTCAGGGCGTTGAGGCTCCGGTCAACGGCTTCATCGACGCGGGTCAGCACTTCGTGCTCGTTGGCGCGGGCCAGCTTTTCCGCCAGTTCTGAAGGCGTTGTGCCGTCCAGAAAATGATTTAGTAACGCCATAATGCGTGTGGGGTTGCCAGAGGCAAGCGAGCGTTTGGCGTCACGCAGGGGCGGCAAATAGACGTGCCGGATCATCTCCTGGCTGCCAGGCTCCGGGGAATTGCCCGGCCGCCCGGCCCATACCTGTGGCTTTGCGCCCAGGCGCGCCCCGTCAAACCGCAGACCAAATGCCGCCCGCTCGAGCGTGGCATCGGTTACGGCGGAGAGCAGCCTACCTTGTTGGCCGGCGGAAAGGCCGGTGAAAAGAGACTCCAGCTCGAACATCTTGGATGGGCTTTGAAAGCGCGCGTCCGTTGCCTCGCAATAGATTTCGCGCCGGCCACTCAAGGGAGTGGTCAAAAGACGGACAGCGTCGATGGCATTGCTCTTGCCACCGTTATTCTCGCCGACAAATACCGTCAGGTCCGATTGAAACCGGATATGGCCCTCTTCGAACGACCGGAAGTTCTTTAATTTTATGGATTCTAGGTACATCCTGGCCCCCTGCTCCAGGAATATACATCAAGGTTTGATTCTACTCGACAGGGTTGTGTGCGATTGCTTCAACCTACGCCTCGACGTCGCCAGCCTTATGTCGATTTTCCACTACCAACAAGTGCGCTTTGCGCGGAGGAACGGCTGACACCGATGTTTGTCTACCATGGTCTTCAATCGAACTTATCCGGCAGCGACGGCAAGGTCATGAACCCGCCATAGGGCGCGGGGCCGGTCAGTTTGAGTTTGTCGGAAGTCGTCGTGACTTCGGAAGGCCAGTTCACCTTGATGGGTTCGGCCACGTACTCGGAGAGCGGATGATTGAGGAAATGCTGGCGGAACGCGTCGGCTACTGCTTTTTGCTTTCGATCCGTCGCGAACTGGAGCACGTCGACGCCTTCTTTCCAGGCGATTGGCGCCTTCTTGCGGCGAGCCTGTTCCGCGATCAGGTATGCCATGGCATCGGTTTCGAATGTCCCGCTGGTCCAAATCTCAAAGGTGACCGCCGCCTCCCGCAGATGATTGTTCGCGAGATGCGCCCGCATAATAGCGGTCTTTTGCAGCCAGCGTTGGACCTCGTCCAGCCCTACTGTTCCGCCAGGATCGCGCCCCTTGCATTCGATGCAGGTGACGCTGGCGCCTTCATTCTTCACGGCGAGGATATCGATATCGGCGCTGGCGCCGGAGAGGGGATCGCGCGCCAATACCCCCATATCGATCGACGTGGCTTCGCGGCGCACCAGATAGGCGACGATCATCTCGAAAAGAGTGCCGCGCAGGTTCAGCGATCGGCCTTCGATATCGGAGAGGTCATCGACCAGTTTGATGATGCGGTCGGGCGTGTCCGCGGAGGCGTAGGCCGCGACGTTTTTCAACGTTTCCAGCAAGGTCGATAGGGCGGCGCCTACACGGCGCCCGAAGAGAATGGTCGGCGTGGCCAAGCTGATCCCTGCGGCATGACCCGCCTTAAGGGCAGCCCCCGTGAAGCTATCGGCGATCAGTAAGGGCAGCAGTTTGGGGCCGCCCATTGCCGCCGTCATCGAGACCTTGCGGATGAAGTATTGAACGTGATGTTCGTTGAGCGGCCCGCCAGCGAACACGTCGGCCACCAGGAAGCCCGGTCGGCCTTTGCCGGAAGCCTGGAGGGGCGAGAGATAGCTTGGCCCGGCCAGGTCATAGAGGAACGGACCGATGGGCCGCAATTCCGGCTCGCCACGGATCGCGATGGAATTATAAGCGGCGAGGCCTAGCTTGCGCGCCCAATCGCGCACGGCGTCGAGGATGATGCGTTCCGGCGTCGAACGGACATCCGTGAAGACGGGTTCAAACCTGGTGCGGACATAGACGTCGCCGGTCTCGTTGCGGAATTCCATGATCAGGTCGCCGGCGATCAAGGTCTTGCGCACGCTTTCGGCGTTGACCTGGCCCTTCATGGGAAGGGCCGGCGCGCCGGTAATCACGGCATACTGATCTTCGGGGACGATATGCCCCCGAGCCGCCAGGCCGTCCATGGCCAGACCGTAAACCGAGCCCGAGGCCCGAAGGTCCCGGATGAGATTGGCCCAGAAGGCCTCAGTGTTGCGGTCATTCTGGAGGTAGTAGAATCCTTCGTTCTTGGGCAGCAGTTTGACCGGGAAACGCCGTATTGGCGCTTGCGCGCGGGACAGGCGCTGTCTCGTCGCTTCGGCTGAAATGCCGTCTTTAATCAGGGCTTCGATTATCACGGAGCCACGGGTTGGGCCATGTGTCGACAGGTAATTGGTAATGGGGCTGGCCATGATGTCACACTGCTTAATTTATTAAGATAACTACCTCCATGCCGTCCCCTTTTCAAGTTTCGTCATGGTGAGAGTATAGGTGCTAACAAAAACAATGGCTTAAGTTTTGTGAAGTCGCGTCTGCTCACTTTTTGCGGACGCGGTAGACTACGTTTGGACCCATCTCAATAGTTTACCGCCTGACAATGACGCGGCCAAGTTCGATGTCAGAGAGGTTGCCGCGGCGGATTGCGCATCGCCTTTATCTCGCTGCCTGGGTCGGCGTTTCGTAAGTATGTCGCACGTTGCAATAGGCTCCGGATGCGGATTTTTGCCTCTTCCGCTGTTATTCCTTCCAGCTGGCTCCAGTAGAGGTTGCTACATCCTACAACCAATCCCGCACGGGCGTTTTTGCCAAATTCGACACGGTCAGGCACATGGTAACGGACCGGGAAGGCCTGGTCGAGACCATGACCTGGGCGCCCTATGACTTGATCAAGGATATGCCGACAAAAAATGTCTTTCGGCGGCGCTAGGCGGAACGCAGATCGTACAAACGGTCGAAGGCGTCGCGAATGGCGAGACCGACATTGATGCGAACCAAGGTGACTGCGTTCCGTCGGGCGGCGAGGAATTCTTCCTCAATCTGTTTCACACGGCGTCGCGTCTCCGGATCGGAGAAGACAGAACCAACGTCATACTCGTCGGTCAGATGTATGATCTGAGTGGCGGACCCGCGTCCTTCGATGCGGTAATCGAGTCCGACAGGCAAACCGTCGCTGGACACGGGCGAGAAGACCTTGATGTTGTCCAGGCCGTGAGACGTGCTCATAACCCATTTGTGGTCCGCGATTTCCACAACGAAGTCGCCGACCTGCGCCCGTCCCCTGGCATAGCTGTCCGAGGATCGCAAAAGCCGGTGGAGCCAGAAGTCCCGATCAATCTTGTCCCAGCCCGGCGCCTTGCTGGGCCACGGCGCGTGCCCGGAAGGGATGCCCGGCTTTCGGATGAACGTGTTCAAGTTTGACGGGATCTTACCGTAGTTTGAGCGGTGTTCTTCTGCGAAGGCCTCCGCCACACGTGCTGATACGAGGAGTTCGAAGCCAGCCAGGTTGAGAGCGCCGATCATCGCCGCATGCGCGATGCCTACGCCATCGAAAGCCCGCGCGCCGCTCTGGCCGCCGGCATCGCGCACCGGATCGGGAGCAAGCCCCTTATCGATGAGAAGCGCAAAGTTGCGAGGGGTAATGCCAGCAGCCTTGGCAATTTCCGAGGTGCTCACGAGTTCAAGATCTGTACGTTCTGGCCGTCCCATGGAGTAACTTTCAATTAGTGGAAGTTTTAACTTACACTAATTGGGAGATTTGGCAAGGCGAGTAAATGGAAATGACCGCTTACAGGCAGTCTCGCTATCAATTCGACAGATGGCCGCTTTTGGCGCTGGCCGGAGTCATCAGACGGCGTCAAGAGGCGGGAGAGCGCATGTGGCCTGCGTTGACAGGTCGCGCTAAGCGGAAGATATAGCAAGACGCGTTTAGGGATTGCCGGTCTGCACCGGCGGCGATAATGAAAACTCGACGACCCGCACCGTGCTTGAGCGCATGTGCAAGGAGGGTCTGCTTGCCCGCCAGCAGGTCCACGGCACCCCCGTCTATGCGCCGGCCACCGCCAAGCTGGAAGTCCTCGGTGGTTTTCTGCGCAAGCTGCGTGGCGTCTTCGAAGTGTCCGGTCCCTTGTCCGCGACCGCCTTTACCGGCAGCTAGCTGCTCAGCACGGAGGAACGGGATGAGCTTCAGCCGATCCTCGATGCCGACTCCGTGCAGGACGAGGAAGGAAAGCCACAATGAGTCTGACGCTGCTGATAGCGCTGGTGGCCTCGGTCCCGTTTGCCGGATTGTGCTGGCTGTGCGCGGCGGGGATCGACCGCTTCGGCTCAGGCGTCCGGTTGCGAGTCGCGGGCCAGCATGTGGCTTTCCAGACCCACATTCACAATGCGCATCCATCGCATTTAGGATCGCTGGTCGGTCATCGTCCCATTTGACGTACCCGCGCGATGGCCCTATGCTGAACCTCAGCGCCGTACCGGTCGCTGGAGACTAGGGCCCATGACCCCTTCTTTCGACCGCCGCGTCTTCCTGTCCGCCGCCCTGTCGGCCGGCGGCCCGGCGCGGGCGGCCTCGACCGAGCCCGGCGCCAAATCCGAGAGTGCGCACCCGGTGATCCACCACGCTCTTTTCTGGCTGAAAAATCCCGACTCGAAGGAGGATCTGGAGCGCTTGATCCAGGGCGTGCGTACCCTGAAGCAGATCGACGTCGTCCGCCAACTGTATGTCGGCACACCGGCCTCGACCGAGAAGCGCGACGTGGTCGACAACAGCTATCACGTCTCCGAGGTGATGTTCTTCGACAGCCTCGAGGATCAGGCCGCCTATCAGGTCCATCCCCTTCACCAGAAGTTCGTCAAGGACTGCGGCCACCTCTGGTCCCGCGTGGTCGTGTACGACGCCAATACGCGCTGACGACGGACAGCCTGCGCCTCCAGGTCGCCGCCGCGCTGTTTTCGCCTCTTCCACGGCGCCGAATTATAAGCAATTCTAAATGGCGGATTACGATAATTCACAGGACGATCTGAGCTTCAATTTCGGGAGGCGGTTTGGAGTCGATGATCGGTTGCATCAATGTGTCCCATGAGGGGAAGACGAGATAAGGCGTGATGGTTCGGATGTGTTCGAAGAGTCTTTTTCGGGCACGTTTGGCTTGTCGAGCGGATATCCATAGGTTTTCTATACAGTCGCACACGGTGTGGAAGGCAAAGGCCAGGAGGTTCATAGCTGCGAATGTTTCCCATAACCTTTCATATCCGCGCTGGCATCCGCTTTGGGGCAGTTTTATCGAAATGTGGGGTTAGATAATTCCTGCCCAGCTTTTAGCGGTGCGGATGTCCTCGAAAATTTCCGTTATGTTGGCGCCTATGCTGTGAAATCGGCGTAAGGGGTAGAGTGGAGGCCACGAGGAAATAAAGCTCAACATTGGCCCCGAGGCCTTGGAAATAAGCCTTGCCCGAAGCAAGCACGACTGGCGCGACAATCAGGCAGAGCGCATCGATAAGCCGGAGGCACGGTCACAGGCGGCGCCACTCGATCGTCATCAAGGGCATTACGCTGATCAAGCTCGACCTGTATTCTCGAGAATAAGTTTTACCGTTTCTTCAGGCTCGTCCCACATCGGGAAGTGGCCGCTGCGTTCAAACCAGTGCAGCATGGCTTCGGGAAATTGTTCCATTGCGCGCGCCGCTTGTGCCGGCAGGCAGAGATGGTCTTTGCGGCCCCAGCCAATAACTACGGGACCCGTACCAGCCGCTGAAGGGCCAGTTTGTAATGGCCCGTGATAAAGGTCGGCAACTAATTTGAAATAGGTTTCCGTCGTGGCAAAGCTCATCAATTCCCCTGCGGCAAACCCTGGTGGCAGCGCCCATGGACGCGCGACCAATTGCACGAAGAGCAGGCTGCGGAAAAGAGAATTCCGGCCCATCGCTGGCAGCACCGGCTTTAAGACGCGCAACAGCGCCCCAGACGCCAACAGCGTTGCATCGAAGTAGTTGCCCTCCCATCCATGCCAGAAACCGCCAGGATCAAGGGCAATGCAAGCGCCAACCTTGCCGCGGCGTGCCAGCTCCAGCGCCATGCGCGCACTCATCGAGCTGCCGACGATATCAATTTCGGTCAAACCTTCCGTTTCAAGGAAGCGTTCAACGCTGTTTGTTAGCCCCAAAAAAGTGCCGCTATCGGTCGCTGCAGGCGTTTCCCCGTGTCCGGGAAGGTCGATGGCAATCACCTCGCGCGCGAGCGCGAGGTCATCCAAGATCCGACTCCAGGAGCGCCAGGTTCCACCCAAGCCGTGGACCATCAGGATCTTAGATCCTGATCCCTTGCGAAATTGAATCATCACGGCCTCCGATAAAC
>CAMLPZ010000150.1 GCA_946482045.1 uncultured Asticcacaulis sp. | reverse complement strand
GACACGGCGCGCAAGGCGCAGCAGCCGGTCAGCGCCGGTGGCCAGGCGGGCGCCAATGGCGGTCTGACCGGCGGCCTGCTGGGCCAGGACGTCGCCGGCAATGCGGCTGGCAATGCCGCCGGTAACGCCACGCTCGACAGCTCCGGCACGACCGGCGCCTTGAAATCGACCGCCGCCAATGCCCGCTCGACCGCCGGCCAGGCACGTGGCGTCCTTGAGGCCACCGGTTCGGATGCGCGTGGCATCGCCGGTGCGGCCAAGGGCGTCGAAGCGGCGGGCGATATCGCTGGCTCCGGCTCGGCCTCGCTCGACAAGGGCCTGAGCGGATCGGGCCAGGGTAATGGCAATCTGGGCGTGACGGGCACGGACAACGTCGTGGGCAGCGCGAAAAGCGCCGCCGGAAATGCGACCGGCCGCGCCCGTGGCCTGGCCGACAGCACCCGCAACAGTGTCTCCGTTCCGGGTTCGCCCGTGACGGCGACGGCGTCAGGCTCGGCCAGCGGCAACGCCTCAGCCAAGGCCGGCAAGACGAACTAATACCACCAAACCCAACTTTCACGCCGGCGGATCACCCCATCCGCCGGCGTTTTTTATATCCCGGCGAGAACCGCTGCGAGCGTCTGGCGGTCAATCTCAGGAATTGGCAGTATGGGCCGGGGCGGGGCGGCGTCCGTCAGGCCAAGCACGTTGGCGATGGCGTAGACGACCCGAAGGCCGCCGTGCCTGCGGAACAGTGTCCACAGCGGCTCAAGCGCCGCGTTCAGTTGGCGCGCTTGGGCGGGGTCGGATTTCGCCACCGCGACAATCTTCAGGCAGGGCTCCGGCAAAATCCCGCCCAATACGCTGAACCAGGTATCGGCACCGGCGATCATGGCCTCGGCGCAGAACCAGTCGCCGCTATAGCCGATTGAAAAATCCGCCGGCAGGCTTAAGCGCTGTTCGGCCAGATGCTGCGCGATCGTGTCGCTGCCGGGATTCTTGATGGCCTTGATTCCCGGTACCCGTGCCAGCCGCACGATCAGCTCCGGCGAAAAGCGGAAATGCGTTGCGGACGGATTATCATAGATAACGATGGGAAGCCCGCTCTCCCGCGCCACCGCCGCAAAGTGTTCAAACACCTCGTCCTCAGTCAGCGGCGCGTAGGACACAGCCGCCAGTAGGCCTGCTTTCGCGCCCGCCGCCTTTGCGTCCCTGGCGTAGCACACAGCCTCATCGGTCCTGAGCGCGCCGATGCCGACGACGACCGGCGTGTCACCGGCTGCGTCCAAGCCGATATCGAGCGCTCGCCTGCGTTCCTGCGGCGTCAGGTACATATAGGTGCCGGTGCTGCCGAGCAGGCCGATCGAATGGACGCGCGCCGCCGTCAATCGCCCGATGATACGGCGCAGATCAGGTTCGATGACGCGGCCATCGCGGGTGCAGGGCGTAATCGGGAAGGCGGAGAGGCCGTTGGGGACGATCATGGGTCTTCTCAGGTCAGTACATCTCGGACAGGGCTGCTGACACGCAGTGGCACGCATTGGGTTTTTATGCCAGCCTGGTCTACCCCCGCTAACCGCCCATATTACAGAGGAGCGCCGCCATGAACCCCATGAACAAGAACACGATCTGCCTGTGGTACGACCACGATGCCGAAGAGGCTGCCAACTTCTACGCCAGCGTTTTTCCCGACAGCGAAGTCACATCCGTGTACCGTGCGCCCTCCGACTTTCCGGGTGGCAAGGCGGGCCAGGTGCTGACCGTCAACTTCACCGTCTGCGGCATACCGTGCTTTGGGTTGAATGGCGGCGACACCTTCCACCACAGCGAGGCCTTTTCCTTCATGATCACCACCGAAGACCAGGAAGAGACCGACCGCTACTGGAACGCCATCGTCGGCAATGGCGGCAAGGAAAGCGCCTGCGGCTGGTGCAAGGACAGGTGGGGCCTGTCGTGGCAGATCACGCCGCGCGTCCTGACCGAAGCGATGGCGCAAGGCGGTGACGTCGCCAAACGCGCCTTCGAGGCCATGATGACCATGCACAAGATCGACGTCGCCAGGATCGAAGCGGCGGTGAAAGGCTGAGCTGTTTGGCCGTCAGACGGTCCTCCCTATACGCTTGTGTGTCGAGGCGACCTCCGCTCTCGTGTATAAACTTACCTGCGATGGCGCCAATCAATTGACAGAAACGTCGAACTGCCTCTAGTGTGGTAGCGCTACCAAAAAGACCCAAACGCAATTGGGAAGCAGGGAGAAGAGTATTGGCGAAATTCCGCAATGGAGCCCGTGCGTAGGCCGGGCGCACTGCCTGTCGCAGCCTTCCGGGAAGGCGGCGTGGCGCGTCACGACGTACGCTTACGAGACGAAATCCTTTCAAGCCGGTGTTTGAAAGCCGGCAGTGCTTCACCGTATGTGGCTGAATCAATGATTGACGCTTAACACCTATAGCAGGAGCAGGATATGAGGACGATTTCACGGCTGGCTCTGGCGGTGCTCGCCTTGCACCTTGGGGGCACGGCCCTGGCATGGGGCGCCGAATCCCGGGACATGCCGCCGCTCGACACGCGCGGCATGGAGCCCTTCTTCGAACCCACAACGAAGACGCCCAAGGCGCCGGACGATCAGGGCTTCCTGCAACGCTGGCTGCTTCTGGAGCCGATCACCAAGGCCAATACCAGCAATACGGGCTTTACCGGCACCTATGTGCGCGAGGCGCTGGCCCTCAAGGGCTTTCCCGGTGGTGTAACGGCCAGGCCCAAGGCGGGCAGCACCGTGAAGGTCGGAACCGAGACCCTGCAATGGCACGCGCTTGACGCCAAGCTGTTCGACGTCAAGCTGTTCTATTTCGCGCAAGGCCTGAAAAAGCCGACCTACGGCGTGATTTTCTGGGCGGAGACGGTCGTGGAGAGTCCGCGTGAGATGAAAAACGTCCGTCTGGCCGCCGGTTCGAACTCGGCCTCGATGTGGTGGGTGAATGGCGAAGAGGCCGCGGGCCTGTTCGGCGACCGCCGTATGGTGATGGACGATGTGGTGTCCGCGCCGATCACCCTGCGCAAGGGCCGCAATGTCATCCGTGGCGCCGTCATCAACGGCCCTGGGCTCAGCGACTTCTGCGTCCGCTTCATCGACGAAAACGGCCAGCCGGTTACCGATCTCACCACCCGCCTGGATTAGGCCGGGACCCCGCCGCAACGGCATGTGAATTCAGAATGCAGGCCTGTCCGGCGGCGCAGCCCGCGAAGGTTCTGCGTATAAAAACAGGAGACGTCCTATGAAACCAACCGCCCGGGCGCTGGTCGCCCTCACTGTCCTGACCTGCCTGACATCGCTGCCGGCCGCGGCGCAGCTTGCCGGCGAGCCCTTCATCCACGATCCGGCGACGATCGTGGAGTCGAACGGCAAGTACTATACCTACGGCACCGGCACCGGCAGCCTGGTGTCCGAAGACGGCTGGACGTGGACGCGCGGCGCCGATCGGCCCGGCCGGGGCCTGGCGCCCGACACCATCAAGATCGGCGATTGGTACTATGTGGCCTATGCCGCGGGTGGCGGCGGGATGAACGGCGGCCACGCCGGCGCGATCAAGATGCTGCGGACCAAGTCGCTCGATCCGAAATCGCCCGATTACGGCTTCCAGGAGGTCGGCGACGTGGCGACCAGCGACGGCATCGAAGCCACCGACGCCATCGATCCCGCCTTTCTGTATGTCGACGGCCGGCTGTGGATGAGCTACGGAACCTATTACGGCTATATCCAGCTCGTCGAACTCGATCCCAAGACCGGTCAGAGGATCGCCGGCAACCAGCCGGTCGCCATCGCCATCGATATGGAAGCGACCGCGATGATGTACCGCGACGGCTGGTACTATCTGCTGGGGACGCACGGCACCTGCTGCGATGGCCCGAACTCGTCCTACAATATCCGCGTCGGCCGGTCGAAGAGCGTGCAGGGGCCTTACCTCGACCATATGGGCATGCCCTTGCTCAGGGGCGGCGGCAAGCTGGTCTCCAACGGCCGTGGGCGGCAATATGGACCGGGGCATTTCGGACTGATCGAGCTTGGCGATGGCGTCGAGAAGTTCTCGATGCACTATGAAGCCGATCTCGACCGCAGCGGCCGCAGCGTGCTGGCCATCGCGCCCCTGCTGTGGAAGGACGGCTGGCCGATCGAGGGCGAGAACATCAAGGCCGGGACCTATGAGATCGAGTCCGAACGCAGCGGCTTTGCCCTGCAACTCGCCACCGACTTCGTGCGCATGGACTTCGATCGCCGGCGCAGCTTCATGGCCGCGCCCAATGAACCCGTCGCACCCATCCCGAACCAGACCCTGGCGCAGGATTCAGCGGCCTGGCCGGCGGGCCGCGTCGATGTTGACCTCGGCGCCTACATGATCCGCGCCCATCAGCAATGGACGGTTACGCCGGTTGCTGAGGCGGGCGGTGTCTGGGGAACGCCCTATTACAAGATCGTCCTGGCCGGCACCGAACGCACCCTGACCGCGGCGGCGAATGGCAAGGTCGAGGCATTGCCCGCCTTTACCGGCGCGCCGGAGCAGTTGTGGATGATCGATCAACTGACCGACGGCACCTATCGCATCATCCCTAAGGCCGCGCCGGGCGCCACGACGCCTGTGGCGCTGGTGGCCATCGGCGCCAGCACACCCGCCCTGGTCAAGTTCGACCCGAAAAGCGCCACCGGCCGCTGGCGCTTCCGGACGCCGTGATCCAGGCGGCAGGCGAGGGGCGGAGGGCGTTGGACATGTTGAGCCAACGCCCGTTTTACGTGGTGGCCGGCATGCGTCTCAAAGCGGACATTTGGTTGGAGATTATGTGGCGCATCGAAAACCGCACATTGCTGAAGCTGAGCACGTCACTCCCAGGGTTCAGGCGATCGATCCCAGAGCGCAGGATTTCGCTGCGTGACAACTCTAAATGATCGAAAAGCCAGTCTGGTGCTCACGATTTTGACAGCAGACAAGTCGTTTCCAAGGGCATCGGCAATCATTTGTCGCCGAAACGAAGAACTCGCTCCAATAAAAACATGTGTGAGTCGCATGTCTTCTGCAAAAGACTTGAACTGTACCGGAGGTCCAGCGGGATCCAAGCTAGCCCACACGCGAACCTCCTGCTCGTAGCGCCAATGAGAAAATTTCGTGCTGACCAGTTGTTGTACGATTTTCTCCGCGTCTTCTAAACTTGTTTCAGGATGAAAAATCCTGTCAGCCGGTAGCCTGTGATGAACATATCTAACGGGCATGGCGCGCGTGTCATCGAGTTCGAATCCGAGACAAAGTCCACGGTGGCGATCGGCGTAGTGACCCCACATTACCGGGTTGTGCCAGTCTCGGCTAAAGCAAAGTAGACCCATCTGCTTCGCCCAGGCGTCACGCAGAATGCGCATCCCCACACGAGAAATTCGATTTGACTGTGTTCCGGCCATCAATTCGAAGGGGTCATTGAGTTGGTCAATGCGAGATATTTTAAGGCGTCGCAGCCCCACGGCTTCAAGACCAAATTTTTCGCCTATAAAATGGTAGACCCGCATTTGCTTCTTAGACCGAAGATAGACCTCTATCTCAAAATAACTCGATATGCGCCTGTAGATCGGCGTGCAACTTTCCACGAACTATGGCTTATTTTCCACCCATGATAGTTCCTACTCCGATTCGCGATACCATTTTTATTTCGAAAGCGACTCCGGGAGACGACGCGTTCGCCCTGTGGCTCGCCCCTCGTCTCGAAGCAGCAGGATATCGTGTATTTGCCGATATTGTTGGGCTCGATACTGGCGACGGGTGGCGCCGAAAGCTCACGGACACCTTACAGCAAAAAGCGATCAAAATGCTGCTGTGCTGCTCTGACGCGACCTTGGCACGCGAGGGGGTCATTGAAGAAATCGAAATCGCAAAGGATCTTACAAAGAGCCTTGGCGATCCCAATTTTATACTTCCCCTCAGAGTGGCACCATTTCAGAAGCTGTTTGGCGTGGGGAGCCTGCAATATATCGATTTCGAACCGGGTTGGGCGCGAGGTTTGGTCAAGCTCCTAAAATCCCTTGAAAAGCAGAATGTTCCTAAGGCGAGCGCTGGAAAAATTCAGTCGCAATGGCAAGAGTGTCAGCGACGTATGGCAGTGGAAGTCGAACAACGTCCCGAAGTCCTGACATCAAACTGGTTGAGAATACTAACCACACCCGACGACATCTACTACTTATCACCTAAAAACCCCTTTAACGACAAGACCTTAGCGTCTCAATCGAGCTCCTTCCGCTACCCATTGGCGCCTTACAACCGCGGCTTCCTTTCGTTCGCCTCTCCGTTTGATTTTGAAGAACATTTCACCGCTATTGGGCCATTTGAGGCGATCGCCACAATTCCGTTTTCAGATTTTATCGCTGATGGATGTTCTGATATCGGTTTGGAAGCCAGGGATGCAAAAAATATCGTTCTAAATCTGTTGAGGCAGGCTTGGGAAAAGCACCTATCTAGCCGAAACTTTAAGGCGCACGGTTATTCGAATAGCGTGGCCTACCATGCGACAGACGCGCACGTAGGACTAAACAGGCGGGTATCTTGGGGCCGTCAAGGACAACGCAGAAAGTCTGTATTGCGGAATCTCGCCCGCAAGAAGGAATGGGCTTACGGTGTTAGTGTCACACCCAGCTTGTTTCCTTGGCCTCACCTTCGCTTGAAATCGCGTGTATTGTTTTCCGATCTTGGCATCAATGGCGGACCCGCAAAAGTTATAGATGACAAGCGGGCGCAACATGCCTTGAGACGCGGTGTATGTTCCGGGTGGCGAAACAAAGCCTGGCACGGTCGTCTGATGGCCTTCATGGAAGTTCTAGCCGGTGATTCACCCTATGTGGATATGGCTGTAGGCGACGGACTATTCGTGACCGCGGACGCCATGCCTGTACAGGTAACTTCACCTGTCACTGCACAGCAAAGATTTGACATGGATGAAGACGCGACAGAGGAAGATCCGACAACAATCACTGGTGGGATTGTTGATGATCTCGTCGATGATCAGGATGAACCGGAACTGCCGCCTACGCCCCTTTCAGAGCAACCGGCCGGAGACGCCGTATGACTGAGTTTAAGGAGCAGTCACTTGAGACCTTCTACATCGACGAACCAGACTTAGGGTTCGGTCACGGACAGGCTGTTGATCATCCCAAAGATGGTCTCACGCTTTACGGTCCCCAAGCGCGTCCCAATCGCAAGCAGATAACCATTGGAGTTATCGGCACGTCGGTTGGTATAGATTATTTTCGCAACTGGATGTCCGGTCTGATGAAAGGGGTAAGCGTACCTCCACCCACAAAGCGCGAGAAAAAAGAACGACTACACCTATCGTCCTTTCCGGGTCTAGAAGAGGCCTTCGGGATATATTCAGAGCCTGATGATTTGATATCCTACGAGCTTTCAGCCGACGCTATCGCTGCCGCCACCGTCATCGAAAACCATCATGAGGCAGTGTCAAAGACGGTCCAACTTTATATCGACTTAATCGTAAGGCACGGAAAAAACGAAGAGCGTCAGGTGGATGTTTGGGTGATGGTCGTTCCCGAACTAGTTTTCGACCGCTGTCGCCCGCAGATGGGAGGCAAGCGGAAGGCTACTTTGACACCCGGTGAATTCAGCAAAAACCAAAAATCGCGCACCGATGCCCCGCTTTTCGCCGGCATATTCGAAGAAGCTGACGAACAAATTTTTGATGATGTTCCGGATTTTCATCGGCAGGTAAAGGCCAAGCTTTTGAAATTGGCTCAGCCGTCCCAGATTGTTCGCGAGACGACCATAGCGCGTGAAGAATTCTTGAATAAGGCGGGCTATCCAATCAGAGGTACTCAAGACGTAGCGACCGTGGCTTGGAACCTAGCGACGGGACTATATTACAAAACGCAATCTGAGCCGCCTTGGAAAATAGCCAATATGCGCCCGGGTGTTTGTTACGTGGGTCTGGTTTTCAAACTGCTGCCCAATCACCCAAACAATCATGCGTGTTGTGCAGCTCAAATGTTTTTGAGCGAAGGCGATGGCGTCGTGTTCCGAGGCGCTAACGGTCCCTGGCAAACTGAAAACAAAGAGTTTCATTTGTCCGGGGCCAGCGCGAAAGCGCTTATTCAGACCGTGCTCGACACATATCGGGCCAAATTTGATTGCTATCCCAAAGAATTGTTTATCCATGGGACGACGTCGTTCGACGAGAACGAGTGGTCTGCTTTCCAAGAGGCAGCGCCCGAAGGCACGGACATCATTGCAATTCGCATTAAAAATACTTTTGGTGACATGAAACTTTATCGGGAGGGTGACTATCCCTGCCTACGAGGCACGGCGGTCAAGCTCAACGACGAAAATGCGTTCTTGTGGACGTCGGGTTATGCGCCGCGAATTGACACATATTTGGGACCTGAAACGCCAAATCCGCTTTTCATCACTGTTCTCAAATCAACAGGGAGCCAGCCGGATCTTAAATTGGTGCTCAGCGACATTTTGGCACTCACCAAGATCAACTATAATGCGTGTAACTATTGCGATTCCGAACCAATAACGATCAAGTTTGCGCAAAAGGTGGGAGATATACTGGTAATGGGCAGTGCAAAAGACGCTGAGCGACAGCCCTTTAAATTCTATGTATGATGTGTGCTTTGCGCCACGCATCGCACATGCCTTTATGCCGAAATTTACATCAGTTATCGAGATAATTGAGAGGTCATTTTCGCGGCTTTGCGCCAAAAGCCGCACTCAGCGGCTTCGAAATTGCTGGCGTCTCAACAAATTTCATGGAAACGCCCGTGGGAGCCGAGTTCACTTACGTTTTCCTATCACCTTAATGGGCCACGAGTTCGCTTAGGACCAAGAGCAGTAAAGTGGAAGACTAGTGCCATGTGCGGAAAAGTGTGAGCGGTTTTCCGCTTAAACATCGCGCTAAAACAAACAATTAAAGCATGATGGCGATTCAACTTAATCGCATCATGCTCTAGCTTCCGCGCCTAAAACAGCACGTGCGGGTTCATGATGCGCTTGGGATCGAGCGCCTGGCGCACGGCCTGCATGGCGGCGACGGCGACCGGGTCCTTGTACTGCAAGGCTTCCTGCGTCTTCATGCGGCCAAGACCGTGTTCCGCCGAGATCGAGCCTTCGTAAGCGTGCGCCAGGTCGTGGACGACCTTTGCGCCGGCGTCGCGCATGGCGTTGAATTCGCCCGCGTCCATGCCTTCCGGCACGATGACGTTGAAGTGGACATTGCCGTCGCCGACATGGCCGAACGCCACCAGACGCGCGCCCGGCAGAAACGCCTGGATCGCCTTGTCGCCTTCTTCCATATACTCGGCCATGCGCGACAGGGGCACGGACACGTCGTGCTTCCAGGCGGCGCCCTCGGCTTTTTCGGCGGCGGAGTGGTCTTCGCGCAGGCGCCAGAATTCGGCCGCCTGGGTTTCGTTCTGGGCGATGGCGGCGTCGAGCACCAGTTCTTCTTCGAAGGCCGCTTCTAGCAGGCGTTCCATAGAAGCCTGCGCGCCTTCGGGATCGCCCGAGGCGACTTCGATCAGCGCATACCACGGATATTCGGCGGAGAGCGGCTCACGCGTATCGGGGATGTGCTTGAGAACCAGCGACAGGCCATAGCGGCCCATCAGCTCGAAGGCTTCGACCGTGCCGCCGGTCTCCTGCTTGGCGCGGACCAGAAGCTCGATGGCTTTCTGGGCGGTCTCGAAGCCGACAATGGCGACGCTGCGCGAATTCATGATCGGGAAGAGCTTCAGCGACGCCGCGGTGATGATGCCGAGCGTGCCTTCGGCGCCGATGAACATCTGCTTGAGGTCGTAGCCGGTATTGTCCTTGCGCAGGCGCTTCAGGCCGTTGAAGACCTCGCCATTGGGCAGGACGACTTCGAGGCCCGAGACCAGGTCGCGCGTCACGCCATAGCGTAGCACGGCCGTGCCGCCGGCATTGGTCGAGATGACGCCGCCGACCGTGGCCGTGCCTTCGGCGGCCAGCGACAGCGGGAAGTAGCGGTTGGCGCCCTCGGC
>CAMLPZ010000149.1 GCA_946482045.1 uncultured Asticcacaulis sp. | reverse complement strand
ATGGCGATCGCTGAGCCCGGCGGCAGGGAAATGCCAGCGGCGCCGTTAGGCTGGGTCTGATCCGGATTGATGACGAAAAAGGCGTAGCGCGGATTGGCGTTCATGACCTCCTGCGCTTCTGGCCCGCGATGGGCGGCCAGCCAGGCATGAATATTGTCGCCGGATGTCTCGTTCTTCGCCAGCAGGCCACGATCCTGCATGACCTTGGCGATGCCGACAAAGGGCCGGCCATTGTCCGCGGCATAGGCGGCATAGACGCGCTTACCGTCGGGCATGTCGAGGAAGCCAGAGCCCTGGAGCTGCATGAAGAAATAGTCTTCCGGCCGCATGTAATAGCTGGTCGTAACCGGCATCTGTTCAATTTCAGCGCGGCTGTAGTAGGCGACATAGGTGTCACCTTCTTTGCGCGCAGCAATCTTAGCGGCGGCCTGCGGCGGAGTAAGCTGTGAACCGGCGACGATCACCAGGTCCGATGGGCGCGGACGTACAGGCTGTGAAAACTCTTCGGTGGCTACGTAGCTCGCCGGATAGTCGGGCACGAAATAACCGGTCAGCGTCCCCTGCCCGTCCAGCACTTCGACCTTCATATTGTGGTCGAGGAAGGTCTTGATTTCCTCCGGCGAATTGAAATCGCGGCTGGTAATCGCCTGGCACAGATTGGCGTACTGGCGTCCCTTTTTGTAGGTGCAGGTGCTGCGCAAAGCCTCAAGCGCGATAAAGGCGTCGCTGGCCTCCCAACCTGGCAGTTCCGACAGACGCTGGCCTGCGGGAACCGGATTAGGACCTAAGGGCGGTTGCACCGGTGGCTGGGTGGGAGGTGTGACCACCGGCGGTGGAGCGCGCTCGGCGCAGGCGGCCACGAACAGGATCATGGCCAAGGCGGCCAGAGTTTTTAATTTCAAGCCGCCCAAGGTCGTTCCTCTTTTTATTTCTTATGCTTTTGCTGCTTCGACGCGCGCCAGCAGCCACGGATTGGCCGGCGACTTCATGCCCTTCTGGAAGGTCCAGTATTCCGCCGTGCGGCGGTAGGTCTTTTCTGGCTTCGCGTCAGCTTCGGTTGCTTCGGCTTCATAGAGAAGTTCCGACAGGAAGCGTACACGAATCTGGGCGACGTCGTCCTTGAAGTCGATGACGTCGATATCGGCCTTGGGCGTTTCGACGAAGCTCAGGCGAGTCGTGACAGGCGTTCCTTCGCGTGCTTCAACGGCCTTTGCGAAACTGCCGTAGACCGTCTCGGTCAGGCGGTCCTTGACGGCATCCAGTTCACCGCGATGAAAGGCCAGCACGACCTGTTCATAGGTCTCGCGCGCTTTTTCAACGAAATTGATTTCGTTAAAATTGGCGTCCCGCGCCTTCAGGACATCGAGATTCGGAAACTTCGGCGGCTCGGCCGGACGTTCCAGCTGCAGCTTGCCGTCGACATCGTCGCCGGTTTTAGCCAGCACCTTGTCTTCGACGCGAAAGCCGACTTTCCGCCCGAGAACGCTATACAGCTGAACCAGGATGATGACGGCCACAATGGCGAAGATGACCAGGACGACGATATTATTCACAGCACGAATCTCTGATTTTGTTCGGGAAACGCTTACAAGGGGCACGGCTGTCGCAGGCATATATGGATTGTCCGCGAACCTCAACTATATAGGATAAGTTTCGTCCAAGGGAACCGTTCGTTTCATTGCGTAAATTTTTCTTATCTGATAGGGGCCTTCCCACATCACACGTGGCATGGCGAATGACCGCGTGACCACCCGGAGTTATTTTATCTATGTCCGACCTGCCCGAGGCCCTGCCTGAACAACCGCCCGCGCCGAACATGACTGTTCTGGCCCAGTTCATCCGCGACTTCTCTTTCGAAAATCCGCGCGCGCCGCAGTCGCTGCGCATGGAATCGCGTCCGGAAGTCGATCTGGGCGTCGAAATGAGCGCAAAAGGCCGCAATGACGGCTTGTTCGAAGTCGACCTGAAGCTGTCGGTCAAGGCCTCGACCCCGGACGGCGCCATGTTCGCCATCGAGCTGGTCTATGGTGGCCTGTTCCAACTGGGCAACATCCCTGAGCAGATGATCGAGCCGACCCTGCTGGTCGAATGCCCGCGCTACCTGTTCCCGTTCGCCCGCCGCATCATTGCCGATGTGTCGTCCGACGGCGGCTTCACTCCGCCCTTCTTCCTTGACCCGATCGATTTCGGCGCCCTCTACGTACAACAGCGCAACAATGTGCTGGCGCAGCAGCAGGCGGCTGGGCAGGCGTAAGAAATCGTATGGGGTTTGGGGTCCGTGACCCCACAAAACCTTTCTTTTCCAATATAAAAGCCTCGCCCTTTAGGGGGCGAGGCTTTTATATTGGATCAGGGAAGTCTTGGGGCCTCAGGCCCCAAACCCCGTCGTTTTCTTCCACCCGATCAGCACCGGCATCACGACCAGCGACCACAGGTCGATCCCGGCATGGATCGCCACGGCCAGCCAGATATTGCCGCTGTAGAGATAGACAAACCCAAGAACAGCGCCGACGATCGTCGTCATGACGATCCCCCATACACCCTGATAGATGTGCCCCAGGCCGAAAAACAGGACCGCCAGCCAGAAGGCCAGTCCACCGTCGCCGACCAGCGGCAGTAACAACAAAGGCAGGGCCAGGCGGAAAAACAATTCCTCCGACAGGCCGGCGTTCAGCGATACCCAAAATCCCCAGCCGCGCTCCCTCCCCGTCCGCGGCAACAAGGCACCTAAGGCGCCGTTCGGCATTTCCGCACCGGACTCGACAATGCGCTTCATCTGAAGGCCGCCCATCAGCGACGCCAGACAGATCACCCCGACCCAGACCGCGATGACGCCATAGACCCACGTCGCCGGCACGCCCGACAAAACTGAGCGCACGACTTCGGCGCCAAAGACCTCAGGCACCGTCACCAGTGCATCCGTCCGCTTGAGCAGGATCAGCGTCACCACCGCTCCACCGCCAAACAGGATCAGCGATCGCACCAGGCCTGAGCGATAAAACGCCACCCGGTCGATCGTAACGTCCGATTGCAACGCTCTGAATCGTCCGATGCTGAGCCACGCATTGATCGCGAAGGCCACCAGCAACAGGACGAGCAGGGCGATGTTTATTTCCAGAGGGTTTTCTCTTTCAGATACTTCTGCACGAAGGCCGTATGCGCAGCTGCCTCGACCTCGGTGATGCGTGGTGCCAGAGGACGCGGGCGCGGACCATAGGACTGGAAGGCCGCGATATTGATGGCATTAGTGCTGGCCGACGCCATTTCGAGGTCGAGTCCCCGCTCCTTCCCACCCAGAAGCTCCAGATACACACTTGCCAGGAGACGGGCGTCGATAAGGGCGCCGTGCAGGTCGCGTTCCGCCAGCGAAATATTGAAACGCTTACACAGGGCATCGAGTGAATTGTGCATGCCCGGAAACTTGGTGCGCGCCAGAACCAGCGTATCAATCCATTGATCATCCGGGGTACAAATACGCGAATGGCGTTCCAGCTCCATATTCACAAAGCTGCGGTCGAAAGGCGCATTGTGGGCAATGATCTTGCGATCACCTATGAACTCCATCATCTCTTCGCAGATCTGGGAGAACCTGGGCTTGCCCCTCACCTTTTCGTTCGTGATGCCGTGGACGCGGATGGCGTCCGGCTCGATCTCGCGCTCCGGGTCGATATAGTGATGGAAGGTCCGGCCCGTCGGCAACAGGTCCTCGATCTCGATGCAGCCGACTTCGATCAGGCGATGTCCCTTGCGCGGATCAATGCCAGTGGTTTCGGTATCGAGAACGATTTCAGTAGCCATAAGCGTTTATGTATTTGATCCGGAGTCCAGATCAAGAGGCATTCGCTTGTTAAGAGAGCCCGCTGCCGGTGAAACGGTTGACCAGTTTGCGAACCTCGGCCCGACAGGCGTCGAGGCTTTGCGATGTATCTATCAGGAAATGCGCGCGTTTGCGTTTCTCGGCATCGGGCATTTGCCGGCTCTGGATCGCGGCGAACTTCTCCTCGGTCATGCCGGGCCGTACCATGACGCGCTGACGCTGGACATCCGCCGGCGCCGACACGACCAGGACATAATCGAGGTGGCTTTCCGCTCCCGTTTCATAGAGCAGTGGGATATCGGTGACGACCATGTCCGCCCCGTCCTTTTCCTGCATCGCCATGAAAGCCTTGCGATCTGAAACCACCAGAGGATGGACAATGGCATTGAGCCGGTCGAAACCGTTTTCTGCTGACTTCAGCGCGGCTGAAAGCTTGACGCGATCGACGACGTCATCGGTCAGGACATCGCCGAACGCTTCGGCCAATTGCGATTTCAAGGCGGGGGAGGTGGCATAGAGCCGGTGGACGGCCTCGTCGGCATCCCATACGGGCACGCCTTCATCGCGAAACATCTGCGCGATGGTCGACTTGCCCATGCCGATGGAACCGGTGAGACCGAGCCGGATCATTTTTCACCCAAATAGTCGAGCGCCAGGCTTCGGATGTCGAAATCGGCATCGGGCAGCTGGCCATAGAAGGCTTCGAAGCTTGGCCGCGCCTGTTCAATCAGCATGTTCAAGCCGTCAACAGTCTTCAGGCCGCGTTCCTCGGCGGCCTTGAGCCAGTTGGTCTTCAGCGGCCGGTAGGTCATGTCCATGATCGTCGCATTGTCATCCAGCGCATCGAACAGGGGCAGGGGGCCACCCGAGGCTGCGTTGATAACCGCGACGGCGCCATCGAAGGCGCGATCGACATCGGTCAGTTCGAAGGCCGTGACTTTCTGGCGGAAGGAAATCGTCTTTTCCTTGCCGGTCAGGTGGATGTGCGATTGGTCGGTCTGAAACGCGAAGACAAGTTCTTCGGCGCGGGCCAGGGTCCGGTTGACGATGCGGACTTCGGGGCTACCGGCTTCGAGCATAGCGGCGACGGCTGCGCGGGACGCTCCGCCAGCGCCCATGATGACGACCGGGCCCGATTTCAGATCGCAGTCCGGCGCCTGAAGCTCAAAGGCGCGGATCAGGCCATGGCCATCGGTGCTCTGGGCGTGGACATAGCCGTCGTCGTCAAAGGTCAGCACATTGGCCGAGCCGCAATGGCGCGCGCTTTCGGCGACCGTATCCGCCAGCGCCAAGGCCTGGGCCTTGAACGGGGCGGTCACGTTCACACCTTTTATGCCATTACTACGGCACGACAGGATCAGGCGTTCGAAAGCGTGTTCGTCCTTGGGGGAGAAGGCGGCGTAGACACCGTTCAGCTTCATCGACCGCAGCCAGGCATTGTGCAGAAACGGGCTCATCGAGTGATGGACGGGTTGGCCAACGATGGCGGCGACCTTGGCCGCGCCTGTGGGGAGGGTATCGATCATGGGTTCAGCACCTTCAGTTGGCGGAGTTTGCCCAACAGGGGCAGGAGCGGGAGACCCAGCACGGTGAAATAGTCGCCGCGTATGCTGTCGAACAGGTGAACGCCCGAGCCTTCGAGCATGTAATTGCCGACGGTCGACAGCAGTTTTTCGCCGGCCTCGTCGAGATAGCGGTCGATAAAGGCGTCGGTAAGGGGCCGGACGGACATTTCGGCCGTCTCAACCGATGACCAGATAAGCTGGCCGTTTTCGCACAGGGCCATGCCGGCATGGAGATAGTGGGTCTTGCCGCTCATCCGCTTAAGGAGGTCGCGGGCGGCGTTCATGTCGGGTGATTTACTGATCAGGTCGTTTTCGAGCTGCAGGACCTGGTCGCCACCCAGGACCAGGCCGGGGTTTGCGAGCGCGACCTGCTGAGCCTTGGCTTCGGCCAGGCGCATGGCGATGGCCTTGGGGGTAAAGCCGCGCAGCAGGCATTCGTCCTTGATCTGGTCTTCGTCGACGGTCGACGGGATTTTGACGAAGGGAATGCCGGCATTGCTGAGGAGCATGGCGCGGGAGGCGGAGCCGGAGGCGAGGATCAGTGTCTGGGTCATGTCAATTCAGATTCAGGGGCGGGAGCCCCTGCACCCCATAAGTCGATGGAGGCTAATTACATCAATAATCAAAAAGCGGAACTCTTTAGAGTCCCGCTTTTTGATTATTAAAGTGACTAATCACCGTCGCGTTTCGGGGTGCAGGGGCTCCCGCCCCTGAATCTGAACTAAATTCCGCCCAGCCTACCCGTCCGCTTCTCATTCAACAGGCTGATGATATTGGCCGCGGTTTCTTCCACGGACCGCCGTGTCACATCGATCACCGGCCATTCCTTGCGCTCAAAAAACCGCCGGGCCGCAATGATTTCCTGCCGAACGGCTTCCTGATCGGTATAGGTCGATGGCCTGTCGTCATTATTCAGTGTCAGCAGGCGATTGCGGCGGATCTGGATCAAGCGCTCGGGTGAGGCGATCAGGCCAACGATCAGCGGATCGTTGAGGTGGTCCAATTCTTCCGGGAGGTCGCGGCCTGGGACGAGGGGAATATTGGCGGCCTTGATCCCGCGGTGGGCCAGATAGATGCAGGTCGGGGTCTTCGAGGTCCGTGACACGCCGACCAGCACGACATCGGCCTGACGCAGCTTGTCCGCCATGGCGCCGTCATCGTGGGCAATGGCATAGTTCAACGCCTCGATGCGTTCAAAATATTCATTATCCAGATTGTGCTGGGCGCCGACGCGCTTGGATACCGAAGCGCCCAGGTGACGCGAGAAGGCGACAACCAGCGGATCGAGCACGCCGATCGCCGGAATATCCAGCTCGCGGCAGCGCATTTCCAAAGCTGTGCGCAGTTCGGCGTCGACAATGGTGTGCAGGACGATGCCCGGGAAACTCTCGATTTCCGTCATGGCGCGGTCGAGCTGCTTTTCAGAGCGGATCAGGACATAGATATGTTCGATCGGCAGGATGCCTTCAAAACGCGCCGCTGCCGCCTTGGCCAGAGCGTTCAGGGTTTCGCCGGTTGAGTCCGAGACCAGGTGGACGTGGAAATAGGTGCCGATACGGCCGGAGGAGAGGGTGTTGGCGGTTTCGGACATGAGGAGCCTTTGTGCCGGGGTGTGGGTCTTGACCCCACGAGCCTGCTTTTATCTTTCCCTGGCTTTCACCCGCAAGGGGTGAAAGCAGGAAAGATATCAGGAAGGCTAGGGCCATGGCCCCAAACCCAATCGAAAAGAATCCTGTGCACCGAATCCGTGGACAAATGCCAGACAAGTTGGGCGCAACTGTCAGGAGAAAACAGAGAACGTTGTTCCCCTGTGGTCAGAGGTTGATAACCGCCATATTTATCCCGGTTCTGACCAATGGGTTAATAATGTATGAATGTGTGACGCTTTCATGTGAACGGTTTAACACTTTATTAACCATTCACATCCGATTGGGAAAATTTCTTTACGAAGTTTTAACTATAGTTAGCGTTTGGTTAATTATCCCAATTTCCCACAGGGGTGTGGACACGCTTTTTCAAGAATGGGACGAACTGTGAAAAAGGCGGGACAACCAAAAACCCTGCGGCAATTTTCCACGTCATCCCCGCTACTAAAAACCTCTTCTTCCTCTTTCTTCTTTTTAGAGGGTTCTCTAAGAGGGAGCGTCGTTTTGCACCGGGATTGACTCCATGACCCCTCCTCAGGCATCCATACTCCGGGTTCTGGCCGGTCAGACCGTCAGCCCTACACCGGTATGGTTCATGCGTCAGGCCGGGCGCTACCTGCCGGAATACCGTGAGCTTCGCGCATCGACCTCTGGCTTCGTCGATTTTTGTCTGAACCCGGAAAAATCAGCCGAAGCGACGCTGCAACCCATCCGCCGTTTTGGATTTGACGCAGCCATACTTTTCTCGGACATCCTGATGATCCCGCTGGCGCTCGGTCAGGATCTGACCTTTGCTGCCGGGGAGGGACCGATCCTAGGCGATCTGCCTGACACAACTGTCATGCGTGACAAAGCGCCAGCCGCTGGCGAGGCTCTCAGGAACGTCGGAGAGACTGTTCAGCGGGTTCGCAGCGCTCTTGGTCCGGAAACGACGCTGATCGGCTTCTGCGGCGGCCCCTGGACCGTCATGACTTATATGCTCAACGGTAAGAAAGCTCACGATCGCAGCCTCATCCGCAGCTTCGTCTATGAGCAGCCGGAAAAGGTCGCAGAGGTTCTGGATATCGTCATCGAAGCCTCCGCTCATTATCTCAAGATGCAGGCCGATGCCGGTGCGCAGGCTTTGAAGATCTTTGAAAGCTGGGCGGAAGGGTTCCCGGATCCCTATTTCGATCAGTTGGTGACCCAACCGCATATTCGCCTGATTGGGCGCGTCCGCCAACTGGGCGTGACCCTGCCGATCATAGGCTTTCCAAGGGGCGCAGAAGCCCGCTGCCAAAGCTATCTCGACGCCGTCCCGGTCGATGCCCTGGCCCTGGGCACAGCGACGCCCCTGACACTCGGTAAACAGCTTCAGGTACAAAAGCCGATCCAGGGCGCGCTCGATCCCGTAGTCCTGCGGTCGGGTGGCACGGCACTGGACGCACAGATCGACGGGATTCTCGAAGCCTGGGGGCAGGGGCCCTTGATCTTCAACCTGGGCCACGGCATTTTCCCGGATACGCCGATCGCAAACGTCGAACGGGCGCTGAAACGGATCAGAGGCTGATGAAACGCATTGCCGTCTTGTTGTTTAATCTTGGCGGGCCGAAAAACCCGGAAGACGTCAAGCCGTTTCTGTACAACCTGTTTCGCGACAAATATATCATCGGGCTGCCCTTCGGCATCCGTCAGGGCGTAGCTTCAATGATCGCCAGCCGGCGGGCGCCCGAAGCACGCAAGAACTATGCGCGTATGGGTGGAGGGTCACCCATCCTGCGGGAAACGGAGGCCCAAGCCCAGGCGCTTGAAGCCTATATCAACAG
The DNA here is from genome assembly GCA_946482045.1 of uncultured Asticcacaulis sp. The sequence goes on along the minus strand of CAMLPZ010000149.1, from coordinate 1,217 downwards.
CCACACCAAGGGCCTCGAGACGCGTGTCTTTATCGGCATGCGCTACTGGCATCCGTTTATTGAACAGGCCGCGGCCGATATCGCTGCGTGGCGACCCGATGAGGTCGTCCTGTTGCCGCTCTATCCGCAGTTCTCCTCGACCACGACGCTGACGGCCGTTGAAGCCTTTAAGAAGGCATACAAGGGCAATGCGAAGGTCACCGAGGTCTGCTGCTACTCGCACAATGATCACTTCATCAAGGCGCACGCGGACCTGATCCGCACCAGGCTGAAAACCGTCAAGAACCGGCAGGATTACCGGTTGTTGTTCTCGGCGCATGGGTTGCCGGAAAAGATCGTCAAGCAAGGCGATCCTTACCAAGTACAGGTCGAAGCGACGGTCGCGCGGGTCATGCGCGTGCTGGACATGCCGGTCGAGCATGTCATCTGCTATCAAAGCCGCGTCGGACCGTTGAAATGGATCGGGCCATCGACGGATGAGACCATTCGCCAGGCGGGCAGGGACGGCAAGAATGTCATCGTTGTGCCGATCGCCTTTGTCTCCGAGCACATCGAGACCCTGGTCGAGCTCGATATCGAATATGGCCATCTGGCAAAGGACGCCGGCATTGCCGAATATATCCGCATCCCGGCGCTGGGTGTCGACGAGAACTATATCAAGGCCCTTAACGACGAAGTGCTGAAAGCCGTCGGGTCTCCCGAAGCCGTGATCGGTGACCACGATTGTGACGCCTGTCATCGCTTCTGTCCGAAGAGGAGGGCAGGATAATGAACTGGTACGATTTAGCTCGGGGTCTGCATATCCTGGCGGTCATTGCGTGGATGGCAGGGCTTCTCTACCTGCCGCGCCTGTTTGTCTATCATGTTCAGAATGCCGGCAAGCCGGACGTGGTCAGCGTCTTTGCGGTCATGGAGCGCAATCTGCTCAAGATCATCATGAACCCGGCGATGATCGCGGCTTGGGTGTTCGGCGTGTGGCTGCTCTACCTGCGCTTTTCGCCCGATTGGTCGGTGGCGATGAAGCAGCCCTGGCTGCACGTAAAGCTGTTGGGTGTTGTGCTGATGACGGGCTACCACCACTTTCTGCTGGCGCGTTTCAAGAAGCTGCAATCAGGTCAGCCGGCCGGCAGCGAGACGTTCTGGCGTCGGATCAATGAGGTGCCGTTCCTGCTGGCGATTGTCATCGTGACGGCGGTGACGCTGGAGTACGGCGCGAG
>CAMLPZ010000148.1 GCA_946482045.1 uncultured Asticcacaulis sp. | reverse complement strand
GACGGCGGTATTCCGCCACAGTTCACACATAATGGAAACATGATCACCGGCTATAAGAACGCCGTCAGTAACCGCGTAACCCGGCGGGTCAGCCGCCATATTCCATGCAAGATTCCACAGCGTTTAAACTGCTCGCGTTCGGCGCAGCGCTGAGCATCCTGTCGGCCTGCGTCGGCACATCATTTGAGGCTGTCAACTTCCCGGCAGCCAAGAACCTGTTCGATACCATCAAGACCATTCCACAAACCGCGAAATGGGCGGACTGCCGCACGACCTACGGCGATCCGGCGATGTCGGTGAACGGCAAGGTCAAGGCCAACCCTGCTTGGGAGGCCGAAAACCTGGTCATGGTCAAGCTGCCATGGAAGGCGAAGGCCGCCTGGAACCGCAAGCTGCCGATCCGCGCGCTACAGGTCCATAAAAACGCCGCGCCGTCGCTTGAGCGCGCCTTGACCGCCATCTGGACGCAGGCTGGACAAAGCCAGACCGAGATCGACCGCATTGGTCTGTCACAGATAGGTGGTGGCTATCATTTCCGGGAAAACCGAAGCAATGCCGGTCTGTCGACCCATGCCTATGGCTGCGCGGTCGATTTCGACCCGGTCCGCAACGCGCTTGGCAACGACACACCGTTCCTGGCCCAGCCCGAAAACCGCTACGTCATCGATGCTTTTCGCAAAGAGGGGTGGGCATGGGGCGGCAACTGGCCGCAGCCCGACGGCATGCATTTCCAGGCGGCGTATGTAACGTCGTAATTACCGGCCGGCGACCGCATTGGCGATGGCGGAAACCAGCACATTGCTGGTGAACGGCTTGGCGATATGGCCATCCATGCCGGCGCGCTGGCACTGGGCGATCTCGGCCTTCTGGACGTTGGCCGTCAGGGCCAGGATCGGCACGTTGGCGCTGGCCAGGCCCGACTGACGGATGCGGCGCGTGGCCTCGAAACCGCTCATCACCGGCATGTTCATGTCCATCAACACGACGTCGAAGACCTGGGTCTCGACGGCATTGAGCGCCGCGGCACCGTCGCGCACGGCGGTGACGACCGCCTTTTCGCGCATCAGCAGGATGGTGATCAGGTCGCGCACCATTTCCTGATCCTCGGCGACAAGCACCTTCAGTCCGGCCAGAGAGGTCGGACGGCGGGCGCCGGCGAAAGAGTTTTGGTCAGAAAAATTCGGCGATTGGGACATGTCGCTACTCATCCATACTGAGGGCACCCTAGACCAAAATGGTTACGCGACCGTTTGCCGAAACTGCCGTTCGCGTAAGTTTTCGATGGGAAGGTTCGCCTCATCGACTTCTTGCCGACGGTCCCGCCACATAGTGCTGTCGCCTTACGGGTGTGGCGATAAGCTTTATCCTAGGTCAGTATGGAGCCCCGCCATGTTTGTCGAATGCAGTTCCAATCTCGTCAGGGCGCAACTCGCCGCCTTCCTCGTCAACTTCGAGACGGGCGCCGAAGGTGGCGAAGCCGTGGCTTTGGACATCATCGAACTTATCGCGCTGCGCATGTGTTCGCGTGAGGATTACCAAGTCGGCGTCCTGGGCTTCTTCGTCCGGGCCAACCTAGTAGCGCTCGACCGCCGGGTAATCCCCTTCCCCGAAGCGCTCAACCGTTTCACGGCGGCGGCACTTGCCGCACCGCTCGGACACGAGGAACTGACCGCAACGTTTGAAGCGGGCCTAGACGATCTTTATTTCTGAGTATTCGGAAATTATAGCTTAGGCCGACAAAACGTTACTTTTATAAGCGCGTCGTAAATGTTAACTTTTATTAAACCGCCATGACATAGTGTCCTGGCGGTCATTTCTGTACATTAGGACGCGTTTTATGTCTTTGGCTGACAAGCTGATTATGCCGAAAAAGCTGCTGGTGGCAGCCTATGTGATGATGCTGACCCTGTGGGTCGCCATCGGCCTTGAATATTTTACTGACTGGGCAACCTTCAAGCTGGTCAAGACCGTCTTCTACTTCCTGGTGCTGGAATACGTCTGGACGTCGGTCCGCCGCGAATTCTTCAGCAGCGAAAGCAAGTAGGCTCCGACTATCGGGTTTATGCAGCGGCTCAAGGCTCCGCCGATTTCGCCATTGGCGGCCTTCGCCCCACCGGGCCTGCCTCAAGCCTCAAATACTGGAAAGAATGAAAAGGCGAATTGCGCGTGCCGTCGGCGATCGTTTGGCGCTTCATGACTTTCTTGTAACTTTTCCGGCGGTACACCTTGTGAAATAGTTTCAGGAATTATCTTCCGGACCTATTCAGGGGCGCCTCCGCCATGATCCTTTCCCGCAAATCCCTTTTGTCTCGCGCCAGCCTGGCGGTCGTCGCGGCGCTTATCGCCGCGCCCATGGCCCACGCTGCACCCAAGTCGGAGGCCGGGATCACCGTCCCGCCGATCGCCTACAAGACGCGGACGCTGAAGAATGGGATGAAGGTCTACTGGTCGCGCGACACGACGACGCCGAACGTCACGGTCCAGGTCTGGTACAATGTCGGCTCCAAGGACGATCCGCACGGTCGCTCCGGCTTCGCCCACCTGTTCGAGCACATGATGTTCAAGGCAACGCGCGACATGCCGTCGGAGACCCTCGACCGCCTGACCGAGGACGTCGGCGGCTTCAACAACGCCTCGACCTATGACGACTTCACCAACTATTACGAGGTCGTGCCGTCGGCCAGCCTGGAACGTCTGCTATGGGCCGAAAGCCAGCGCCTTGGCGCACTGGTCGTCGACGACGCCATCTTCAAGTCTGAACGCGATGTCGTAAAGGAAGAGCTGCGCCAGCGCATTCTCGCTTCGCCCTATGGCCGGCTGTTCGGCCTCTATATTCCGCAATATTCCTATGCTGCCCATCCCTATAAGCGCCCAGGCATCGGCTCGATCGAAGAGCTGGACGCAGCAACCATCGACGACGTCCGCGCCTTCCACCAGACGTTCTACCGCCCGGACAATGCGGCCCTGATCGTCGCTGGCAATTTCGACGAAGCCCAGTTCAATGCGTGGGTCGACAAGTATCTGGCGCCGATCCAAAGCGTCGGCCCGCAGGCGCCGCGTACCTACACGGTCGAGCCGCAGCGCACAGGCTCTAAGACTGTGACCACCTACGGTCCCAACGTGCCACTGCCGGCCTTTGTCATCACCTGGCTGGGGCCTAAGGCGTCCGACAAGGATGCCGCTGCAACCGCCGTGCTCAACGCCATCCTGTCGTCGGGCAAGTCGTCGCGCCTTTACAACAGCCTGGTCTACGACAAGCAGGTCGCCGCCGACGTCTTCTCGACCGCCGACCTGCCCGCCCAACCAGGTCTGGTCTATGCCGGCGCCATCCTGTCCGATGGCAAGACGCTGGACGAGGTCGAGCCGTTGCTGAAGGCCGAAATCGCCCGTGTCCGCGATGAAGCTGTCACCGCGGCCGAGCTGAACGAGGCCAAGACAGAATTGATTGCCGCCGCCGTCGCTTCGCGCGAATCGATCGACGACCGCGCTTTCGCGCTCGGTTACGCGCTGCTGACCGAAGGCGACGCCGCCGAAGCCAACAGCGCGATTGCCGAGCTTCAGGCTGTCACCGCCGCCGACGTCCAGGCCGCCGCGAAGAAGTACCTGCGCGAAGACCGCGCCCTGACGATCCGCTATCTGCCGGAATCGGCGCGCCCGGCCGGCGAAGCGCCTGCTGTGCCGGATATCCCGAAGGTGGCCAGCGTCAAGTTCACCGGCGATATCGTCACCTTGCGCCCCGAAGGCGAGCGCGAAGCCCTGCCGCCGCTGGGCAAGCCGGTCGATCCGTCCCTGCCCGCCCCGGCCGAAACCACGCTTCCCAATGGCCTCAAGGTCGTCGTCGCCAAGAGTTCCGACCTGCCGCTGGTCGCCGTCAAGCTGATCGCGCGCGCCGGCGCTTCGTCCGACCCGGCGGGCAAGGCCGGCACGATGAGCCTGATGTCGGACGTCATCACCGAAGGCACGGCCACGCGTTCGGCCCAGGACATCGCCGCCCAGACGGAATCGCTCGGCACGTCGATCGCCTCTGGCTCGGACTGGGAACAGTCGTCGCTCAGGCTGACCGTGGTCAAAAGCAATCTGACGCCAGCGCTTGGTATCCTGGCCGACGTGGCGCAGAATCCGGCCTTCGCCGAGGAAGAGGTCGACCGCGTCCGCACCCAGTCGCTCGACGGCCTGAAGGTCAATTTCCAGCAACCAGGATCGCTGGCGGGCTATGTCACGGCGCCAGTCATCTATGCCGGCACCGCCATGGGCCACGTCGCGGGCGGCACGCCCAACTCGCTGCCCAAGGTTACCCGGGATGATCTCACGGCCGCGCATAAGGGCGCATGGCGGCCGGACAACGCCGTACTGGTCCTTACCGGCGACATCACGCCCGAGGAAGGCTTTGCCCTGGCGAAGTCGGCCTTCGGTAGCTGGCAGGCACCGACCGGACAGGCCCTGACCGCCCCGGCCATCAAGCCCTCGGGCACGGCGCGCGACGTCATCGTCGACCTGCCCGGCACCGGCCAGAGCGCCGTCATGGTCGCCAAGACGACCATCGCCCGGAACGATCCCAACTATTATCCCGGCATCGTCACGGCGACCGTGCTGGGCGGCGGTTACTCGGCCCGCCTCAACCAGGAGATTCGCATCAAGCGCGGCCTCTCCTATGGCGCCAGTGCCTCGCTGTCCCCGCGTCTGACGACCGGCGGCTTCACGGCGGCGGCGCAGACCAAGAACGAGTCGGCGGCCGAGGTGGTTGGCCTGATCCGCAGCGAACTGAGCCGGCTGGCTACGGAGCCAGTGCCAGCCGATGAACTGACGGCGCGCAAATCATCGCTGATAGGCAATTACGGCCGCAGCCTGGGGACAGCCGACGGCCTGGCGGGCATCCTCGGTGACCTGTCCTTCTACAAAATCAACCTGAAGGAGATCCAGAGCTACACGGCCAATGTGACCGCCGTGACCCCGGCGCAGGTTTCGGCTTTTGCCGGCACCGTCCTCGACCCGGACAGGGCCAGCGTCATTATCGTCGGTGACCACTCCAAGATGGGCGACGCCATTACGGCCACCCTGCCCAAGGCCGAGGTCATCCCAGTCACGGCGCTGGACCTCGACAGGCCAAGCCTTATGACGGCAAAATAGCACCTGAGGAAAAGGCGCTTTCCGCATTGGGGGAGTCGTGCATAATCTGTTAAGACTTTGTCGTCCAAAGTCTTAACAGGGCGTGCCTGAATTTTTTGCTTTGTCGCGATATTTCCGGCGAGAACAGCTAATACTTTTCGCCATATCGCTGGAATGCACGTCTAACAAAGTACCTGTGCGCGTAACCCTTCCCTCCATCCTAAGGTTACCCAATGACTCTTCCTGAAGCCGTCAAAAGCGCGTTCAAGAATTACGCCAAATTCGATGGCCGCGCCTCGCGGTCGGAGTACTGGTGGTTCTGGCTATTCGAAATCATCGTCCTGGCCGGTTCAATGGTCCTGACGCTGGGCGACGGAATTATCGCCAACATCGGCGGACTTATATACATCGTCGCCGCGCTCGGCATGTTCCTGCCGTCGCTGGGCCTGCTCTTTCGCCGGCTGCACGATACCGACCGCAGCGCCTGGTGGATCCTCATCAGCCTTATTCCGCTAGTCGGCGGGATCGTGCTACTGGTCTTCACCGTCCTGGACGGCACGCCCGGCCCCAATAAGTTCGGACCGCGCCCAGGCACCAGGGGCGTTGCCGACACGTTTTCCTGAACTTAAGGCGGAGAGAGCGCTCCGCCTTTTTGTGTGCGCTTGCCTGAGACAATGATTGCGGCTACTCAATAAACAAGCCCAAAATAGACCATAAAGCCTGCCTAACGCTTTAGGTTCTTGAGTTAGCGCGAGATCGTAAAATGCCCTACCTGCTCCGGACCTCCCTGATCGCCATTGCCAGTGCTGGTGCCATGAGTCTGTCTGGCGTTGCTGGCGCGCAGATCGTCACCAGCGTGAACAGCCAGATATTCACCTCACCGTCCGGACAGCCTTTCCGCGCCACCGCCGACAAGCCCTACCCAGTCGTCGCCTGGTTCGCCGCTGCCGATGCCGATAAAGACGGCAAGATCAGCCACGAGGAATTTGACAACGACGCCAAGGCCTTCTTCGTCCGACTCGACACCTCGAAAGACGGCTATATCAATTCGCCGGAAAACACGGTGTTCGAAAGCAAGATCGTGCCGGAAATCACCCGCCTCGACCCCCGCATCACCCAGCCGAAGAACTTCCGCGCCCAGTACGACCCGAACATGGGCACAGACCAGGACCCGACCAGGGGGCGCTACCAGAAGTCGTTGCAAGGTGCGGCGCAGTACGGCCTGATCAATGAGCCTCAGCCGGTGCGCGCCGCCGATGGCAATATCGATTTCCGCGTCTCAAGCGTCGAATGGATGAACGCGACCGCCCAGCGCTTCGAGATACTCGACAAAAATGCCGACGGTTTCCTCACCGCCGACGAATTGCCCAAGACGCCGCTGCAGATCGCCCTGGAAGCCCCCCAGGATGAAAAGGGCAAGGGCGACAAAGGCAAGGACGGGAAGAAAAAACGTTTCGGCTGGTAGCTGTTTCAGGGTTAATTATTGCGCAAACTTCGTTTCATACGCAATAGAACCTTGGGAAAACGTGAAAATCGGCTGTAAATTGCACGCCAGGCATGTTTTGCCTCGCCACGCCCGTTCGAGTGTGTTACGGGCGCTGTTTCAGTTTGGCAAGCGCGACGGCATTCGTGGGCAAGACAGTACATAAGCTCGGTCTTTTTGGTCTGGGGGCATTCGGCCGCCTCATCGTCAAGCATCTGGCGCCCTATTTCGACATCTATGCCTGCGACCCGTCGCCGGAAGCGCGCGCTTTTGCGCACCGGCATAATGTCACCCTGTGCTCGCTTGAAGAGGCCGCTGCCTGCCGCATCGTCGTCCTGGCGACGCCTATCCGCACGTTGAAGGCCCTGGCCGAAAAGATCGCGCCGCACGTTCATCCGCACGCCCTGGTCATTGACGTCGGCTCGGTCAAGATGAAGCCGGCGGCGTGGCTGAAGGCCGCCCTGCCGGACAGCGTCTACATCCTGTGCACCCACCCTTTGTTCGGGCCGCAGTCGGCGCGCAAGGGGCTGCACGACCATGAAATCGTCATCTGCCCCGTGCGTATCCGCCGCATGAAGCCAATCATCCGCTTCCTGAGTGAAACCCTCGACCTCAGGGTGACGATCGCCACGCCGGAAGAGCACGACAAGGCCCTGGCGGCCGTGCAAGGGTTGACCCACCTGATCGCCAAGGTGATGAGCGGCTTGGAGCCCCTTCCCCGCGTCCATACGACCAAATCCTATGACCTGATGATGCAGGGAATCGGCCTGGTCCAGGGTGATTCAGACGAACTGTTCCTGTCGATCGAACGCGACAACCCGTTCGCCGCCGAGGTGCGCAAGCGCTTCTTCCACGAGATCGACGTCCTGCGCAACCGGTTGGAAGCTCACGAGACCGTCGGGAAGTAAGCAAAAGCCCCCTCGCCCTGCTTGCGGGGTAAAGCAGGGAGAAAGAATTACTTCACCGTCGCCCCGCGCTTGAGCAGGTGGTATGTTACGGCGTCGAACAGGGCATTATTCGACGCGTCGATGATGTTGTGGCTGACGCCCAGAGTATTCCAGCTATGGCCCTGGTCGTCGCGGCTTTCGATCATGACGCGTGTCAGGGCGGCGGTCGCCTCCGAAGGCGTCAGGATGCGCACCTTGTAGTCCGCCAGGTGCATGGCCTCAAGTTCCGGATAGTGCGGCAGCAGAGCCTTGCGCAGCGCCGCATCGAGCGCATTGACCGGACCGTTCCCTTCGGCCACCGTCATGACCGTTTCGCCGCCGACGCTGAGCTTCACCGTCGCCTCGGCCACAGTGTTGTGGCGGCCCTTGGCGTCGACGCGGCAGTCGTCGAGCGTGCGATAGCTGTGCAGGTTGTAGAATTTCGGCAGCACGCCCAGCAGCTCGCGCGCCATCAGCTCAAAGCTGGCGCTGGCGTCTTCATAGGCGTAGCCCAGCGCCTCGCGCTCCTTGACCGCCTTGACGAGATCGCCGATGCGGTCGTCATCGGGCGACACTTCGATGCCCATCTGCTCGAAACGGCTGAGGATATTGGCGCGACCAGCCTTGTCCGAAACCAGGATCAGGCGGCTGTTGCCGACCAGGGCCGGGTCGATGTGCTCGTAGGACCGGCTGTCCTTGTTCATGGCGCTGACGTGCAGCCCGCCCTTGTGCGCGAAGGCCGAGGCGCCGACATAGGCCGCATAGCGGTTGGGCGCGCGGTTCAACCGGTCGTCGACCAGGCGCGACAGCTGGCCGATGTGGGTCAGCTGCTCAGCGCTGATGCCGGTGTCATAGCCCATCTTCAGCATCAGGGTCGGGATGATGGCGATCAGGTTGGCATTGCCGCAGCGTTCACCGATGCCGTTGATCGTGCCCTGGATCTGGCGCACACCGGCCTCGACCGCCGCCAGCGAATTGGCGACCGCCTGTTCGGTGTCGTTGTGGCAGTGGATGCCGAGCCTGGCGTCCGGCAGGGCGGCCTTGACTTCCGAGACGATACGGCGAACTTCGGTGGGCAGCGAGCCGCCATTGGTGTCGCACAGGACCAGCCAGCTTGCCCCGGCATCATAGGCGGCCTTCAGGACTTCCAAAGCATAGTTTGGGTTGGCCTTGTAGCCGTCGAAGAAGTGTTCGGCATCGAAGACGGCCTCACGGCCTTGCGCCTTCACATGCGCCAGGGATTCAGCCACCATGCGCAGGTTTTCGGACTTTGATACTTTCAGCGCCGTCTCGACCTGCCAGTCCCAGCTCTTACCGACCAGGCAGATGGCGGGGGTGTTGACCGCCAGCAGATCCTGCAGGCCAGGATCGTTCGAGGCGGAACGTCCGGCGCGGCGTGTCATGCCAAACGCCGAAACCTTCGATGTCTTCAAGGCCGGCAGGGTCGCGAAAAAGGCGTCGTCAGTCGGGTTGGCGCCGGGCCAGCCGCCTTCGATATAGTCGATGCCGAAGGCGTCAAGCGCGGCGGCAATCGCCTGCTTGTCGGCTACCGTAAAATCGATGCCTTGCGCCTGCGCACCGTCGCGCAGAGTGGAGTCATAAAGGTAGATGCGTTCGCCCATGCGCTCCATCTACAGTTTGAATGTGCGAACGGCAACCGCGTTCGCACATTTGGGCGTTTAGGCCTCCCCCTGCATCCTGGGCCGCACGACCGGCGCGGCGCCTTCGCGCACGCCGAACTGGCGGCGAAAGACGTCGCGCTGTTCGTGGACACTCGCCAGGACCAGCCCCATAGGGACACCCAAATCGATCAGCGTGTTTTCCGCCAGTTGCAGGCTGGCTTCGATCGTTTCCGGCACGGCGTCGGTGGCGCCCATCTGATAGAGCTTCTGGGCGTGCGCGGCGTCGCGGGCGCGGGCGATGATGTGCACGTCGGCACGCAAGCTCCGCACCGTCTTGACGACGGCGTCCGTAAAAGCCGTCGTCGAGGCCGTCACCACCACGGCGCGGGCGCGCTCAAGCCCCATCCGCTCCAGGAAGTCCGGCACAGATGCATCGCCGTACCAGGCCTCGACCCCGGCGGTGCGGGCGCGCGAGGTCACGTTCGGATTGAAGTCAACCACGGTGAACGGGATATCGTGAACCTTGAGCATATCGGCGACCAGGGCGCCGACGCGTCCGTAACCTACGATGATAACCGGGCTCCCCTCGCTGACGACTTCGGGCGCCTCGGTCGTCTGGACGCCGGGCTTGGCGGTCATCTTGCCGAAGCGGCTGGCCAGAGATGCCAGGAGCGGCACCAGAAACAGGCTGAGCGTCGCCGACAGGATCACGGACTGGCCGAAATCGGCATTCACCGCCTTGTTGCCGACCGCCTGGTCGATGATGACGAAGGCGAATTCGCCCGCCGGCCCCAGCACCGCCGCGGTTTCGATCGCCGCGACATGGCCAAGGCCAAAGGCGCGCGCCAGCGGGTAGATGAGCACCGCCTTTATAGCGACCATGGCAACGACCAAACCCAGGATCAGCGTTGGATTGGCGAAGATGGCCGACAGCTCCAGCCGAGCCCCGACGGTTACGAAGAACAGGCCCAGCAGGAGGCCCTTGAACGGGTCGATCA
>CAMLPZ010000147.1 GCA_946482045.1 uncultured Asticcacaulis sp. | reverse complement strand
CTGGACCACCGCCGCCGTGCGGCGTCGAGAAGGTCTTGTGCAGGTTGATGTGCATAGCGTCAACACCGAGGTCACCCGGGCGAACCCGGCCGACAATGGCGTTAAAGTTGGCGCCATCACAATAGAAGTAGCCGCCGGCCGCATGGATCAACTCGGCGATGGTGACGATGTCGCGCTCGAACAGACCGCAGGTATTCGGATTGGTCAGCATGATCGCCGCGAGTTGGTCGCCGGTAGCGGCGATCTTGACCTTCAGGTCTTCGATATCGACGCGGCCGTCACTGGTCTGGCCGATCTCACGCACCGTATAGCCGACAAAGGCAGCCGTGGCGGGGTTGGTGCCGTGGGCCGAGGATGGGACCAGCACAGTCCTGCGCTGCCCCTGCCCTTTTGCCTCGTGGGCGGCCTTAATGGCCAAGAGACCACACAGCTCGCCATTGGCGCCCGCCTTGGGCGTCAGCGCGACGGCGGGCATGCCGGTCAGGGTCTTCAGCCAGTGCGCCAGGCTGTCCATCAGCGCCAGCGCGCCCTGGACGGTAGAGACCGGCTGCAGCGGATGGATGTCGCCCAGGCCGGAGACGCGGGCCATCTTCTCATTGAGGCGCGGATTGTGCTTCATGGTGCACGAGCCCAACGGATAGAGCGCCAGGTCGATGGCATGGTTCTTCTGGCTGAGACGGACATAGTGACGCACGGCCTCCGGCTCGGTCAGGCCCGGCAGGTTGAGCGTATCACCGCGCACCAGGTCACCCAGACCCGAGGTATCAATGGCGACATCGGCGAAATCGACGCCGGTGCGGTGATAGTCGTCCCATTCAAAGATCAGCTTTTCCGACTGGAGCAGGCCGCGGCCGCCCAGCAGGGTCTTGAACGAGGTGTTTTCGACTTCGAAGTCCGGCGCAGAGGGGCGACCGACAGTGTTCATTTTCGGCGTATCGGCCATCACAGCACCTCCTTAAGGCCAGCAACAAGCGCCGACATATCCGCGTCCGTCACAGTCTCGGTGGCGGCAATGATCAGATGGTTGGCAAGCGCAGGATCGGCATCGAGGCGCGATACCGGGACACCGCCCAGGATGCCCTTGGCGGCCAGGGCCTCGACGACTTCGGCGGCAGGCTTGGGCAGTTTCACCGTGAATTCGTTGAAGAAGCGCGGCGTGACGACCTCGATGCCAGCAGCAACCAGTTGGTCCTTCAGCGCGTGCGCCTTTGCATAGTTGATCTTGGCGACACGCTTCAGACCCTCCTGGCCCAGCAGGCTCATATGGATCGAGAAGGCGAGCGCGCACAGGCCGGAATTGGTACAGATGTTGGAGGTCGCCTTGTCGCGGCGGATGTGCTGCTCGCGCGTCGACAGGGTCAGCACAAAGCCGCGCTCACCGTCAGCGTCGACCGTCTCTCCACACAGGCGGCCCGGCATGTTGCGCAGGTACTTTTCCTTGGCGGCGAACAGGCCGACATAGGGGCCGCCGAACGACAGCGGCACGCCGATAGACTGGCCTTCGACGGCAACGATGTCGGCGCCCATCTCGCCGGGCGATTTCAACAGGCCCAGCGACATCACTTCGGTGACGACGACGATCAGAAGCGCGCCGGCGGCCTGGGCCGCCTCTGCGATCTTGGTCAGGTCGGTGGCGGTGCCAAAGACGTTCGGCGTCTGGACGACGACGCAGGCCGTGCCGGCGTCGATATGGCTTAAGACCTCGGCTTCGCCGTCGACAACCATCGGACAGGCTTCGGTTTCGATCCCGACGGCATGCGCCAGGGTCTCGATCGTTTCGCGATAATGCGGGTGCAGGCCGCCCGACAGGACCGCCTTGTTGCGCTTGGTGATGCGGCTTGCCATCAGCACGCCCTCACCCGCCGCGGTCGAGCCGTCATAGAGCGAGGCGTTGGCCACCGGCATCCCCGTCAGACGCGCGACCTGTGTCTGGAACTCGAACAGGACCTGGAGTGTTCCCTGCGCGATTTCCGGCTGATAGGGCGTATAGCTGGTCAGGAATTCCGAGCGCTGGATGATGTGATCGACGGTCGCCGGAATATGGTGGCGATAGGCGCCCGCGCCGACGAAGAACGGCGCCTTGGCCGGGCTCAGGTTCTGGGCGGCAAAAGCATTCAGTTGCGCCTCGACCTCCAGTTCGCCGGCGAACTTCGGAAGGTCGACCGTGCCACTGCGGCGGGCGGATTGCGGGACGTCGACGAACAGGTCGTCGACGGATTTGACACCTATGGTGTCGAGCATCGAAGCCCGGTCGGCCTCGCTCAGCGGCAGGTAGCGCATGGGTACTCCTTACAGGGTGTCGAGATAGGCTTCGTAGGCAGCGCGATCCATCAACTCGTCCAGCTCGGCCGGGTTCGAAAGCTTAACCTTGGCGATCCAGCCGGCGCTTTCCGGGGCGGCATTGACCGTGTCCGGGCTGCCCGGCAGGTCGTCGTTAGCGGCGAGGACTTCGCCCGACACAGGCGCGTAGACGTCCGACGCGGCCTTGACGCTTTCGACGACGGCGAAGCTGTCGCCCTTGACGAGCTGCTTGCCGACTTCTGGGATTTCGACAAAGACGACGTCGCCGAGCGCATTGGCCGCGTAGGCGGTAATCCCAACGAGCGCAGTATCGCCCGTAACTTCGACCCATTCGTGGTCCTTGGTGAACTTCATGCGGCGCGCTCCTGTTTAGGCTTTGGGTTTGCGATGATAGCCGTTCGCGACGAACGGAAGAGAAACGATTTCGGCGGGGTACGGCTTGCCGCGCACCTCGATATCGAGTTGGGTGCCGATGGCGGATTCAGCCGGAGGCACATAGCCCATGGCGATGGAGTAGCCGAGCGACGGCGACGGGCCACCCGAAGTGACGACGCCCAGTACGCCGCCGTCCTTGGCGACGATCTTGGCGCCTTCGCGGGCCGGCGGACCGGACAGGATCTTCAGAGCGACGCGGACGCGATCGAGTTGGCCGTCGAGCTGTGGTCTCAGGCGATCGAAGCCCTTGATGTCGCCGCGCGCCACGCGCGACTTCGACATGGCGAAACCAAGATTGGCTTCGGCAAGCGTATAGCTGGCGTCCATCTCGTGGCCATAGAGCGGCATGCCGGCCTCCATGCGTAAGGAATCACGGGCGCCGAGACCGATCGGCTTAACGCTTGGTTGGGTCAGAAGCTGATCCCACAGTTCGCCGGCACGCGCGGACGGGAAACTGATTTCGAAGCCGTCCTCGCCTGTATAGCCCGAACGTGAAATCAATGCCGCTTCACCCAAAAGCTCAAAGGTTCCACATTCCATGAAATAAAGTTCGCATGCCGCCGGGCAGAAGGCCTGCATGACGTCCTTCGCCTTCGGCCCCTGCAGCGCCAGCAGCGCGCGATCGGCCAGGACCTCGAAATTCGTGTCAGGCTTGAGGTTTCCCGCGATGATGGCGAAGTCCTGGTCCTTGCAGGCAGCATTGACGACCAGGAAGAAGCCCTCAGCTTCAGGGCGCGACACCATCCAATCGTCGAGAATTCCGGAATCATCATCCAGCAGCAACGAATATTTCTGCTTTCCTGGATTTAATGCCGCAAAATCCGTTGGCGTCAGCGCTTCGAGTGTGGCCACGGCCCCTGCCCCGGTCAGCCGCGCCTGGCCCATGTGCGAGACATCGAACAGGCCGCAGCTTTCGCGCGTCCATTTGTGCTCGCCCAAAACGCCTTCGTACTGGACCGGCATGTTGTAGCCGGCGAACGGCACCACGCGTGCGCCCAAGGCGACATGGCGGTCATAGAGCGGCGTGAATTTCAGGGTGTCTTGAGTATCGGGCATGGGGGCTCGCAGATCGACTGAACATCATCTGCCCCCGCTGTCCTTTTTAGCCTGAGAGATTTCGGCCTGCTTTGCAACAGCCTTTGCTCCGTCGGCGGATGGCAAGCCATCACTTTCCAGCGTTTGGTGTCTCTGCGCGGTCCTTTGTGCCTGAGCGTTTCCGGGGCGGTTGCGCCTTCGGCGGCGTGACGAATGCGAGTCACGCTCTCTCCCGCGAGAGTGCAATCCTTGTGCGCTGCGGCAGGTTAAGAGTCAAGCGGGCTTTCGGAAAACGCGGTTGAAGAGCCAAGCTCCTACGGCCATAATCAGCAGAACCGGCATGAGAACAATGCCGGCAATCATCGAAATCGGCAACATGATGGCGGTGAAGACATGATCCCACCAGCGCTTTCGATGATATGACCAAGCACCCTCGGGCCATCGTCCGGAAAGTACAGACTGTTTCAGCTCGCCGACGGTCACTTCCCTGAGTTCCCAGTATCCCGCTGAAAACAGGCTGCCCTGAGGCTTAGAATTGCTATAAGGCATTGGAACGCCGAATTCGGTCATCAGCGCAAAGAGAGCATCGTCCAGATACTCGTAGTCGAATTTCAGGTCGGCGAATACAAACGCTGCGTCGCCCTTGGCTTTGAAATACTCGATATCCGCCGGGTCTTCTGCATATTCCGCGATCAGCGCATACAACCGGTCTTCGAAGGCCTCAGCCATTATTGACGATCAGGCGCAGGTGGGCCTTTTGCCGGACCTGCGGCGGATCGTACTGCTCCGGCCGGCTGATGATGTCGGGCCGTCGCAGCAGGCGCTTACGCACCTTGGTCATCTCCGGCAGCAGCGACGCTTCGAGATGGTGCGTCTCGATTTCGATGCATGCATCGGCCAGGCGCTCGATATGGCGGTTGTGATAGCGGCCGGGCGGCGTCACCAGGACCAGCTTCTTCTTCGGGAAGCGTTCCTTGAGATAGCGCGCGGTCGCGGCATGGTCGCCGTCCGCCGTCACCAGATAGCAGACATCGAACAGGTCGTCCTCGGCATCGGCCGCGATCGACAGGGCAAGGTTTACATCGCCCTGCTTCTCGACGGAAAGCTGCCATTTGTGGCCACACGAATTGCAGCCGTCCGTCGCGTGGACAAAATGGCCCATGCGGCAGATGACGCCCTGGGCCTTCAGCGCCTTCATATAATCTTCGTGGCGCTTGATCTTGCTCTTGGACTGCGGGCGGATAGCCGAGCACCAGACGACGCGCTTAACGGCCTCGGACTTCGGCGCGATCGCACGGCCGAGCGCCTTGAGGTTCAGCCATTTCAGATAGGGGCGCTTATAGGCATCGACGGCGTGGTAGAGGTTGAACCCGTCGATATAGAAGGCGGCGCGTTTGCGGAACAGCGGAAAGGTCCAGCCGCCGGATTTCGGCGGCATCTTACCGGTTCCCTTGCCTTCACGCCCCGCCATGACAACCCGCCGTTAATCTTCCGGTAACAGTTAAACCCAACTTCACGCCTTTGTCAGCAGCTTTCGGATACAAAGTCGATTTTCTGCGCCGGGCGTCTTGAAACCGGCGGTTAAAACCCGATGTCGAGTCTCTAAGCTATTGAAGGAGAAGCCATGTCCGCCATCACCTGCCCCGTTTGTCAGGGTGCGTTCCGCGAAGTTTTGCGCGAAGGAATCCTCATCGACGTCTGCAGCCAGTGCAAAGGCGTATGGCTGGATCGCGGCGAGCTGGAAAAGCTTATCGGCCTGGCGCAGGGTCACGCGCCCATGCCGTCGTCCGCGCCTCAGTATCAACAGCCCCAACATCAGGCGCCGCCGCCACACTATCAGCAGCCGCAGTACCACAAGCCGTATAAGTACGACGACGATGACGACGATCATAAGAAGTACGGCTACGACAAGTACGGCCAGCCCTACAAGAAAAAGAAAAAAGGCTTCGACCTCGGCGACATATTCGATTTTTAAATGACAAGGCGGGGCAAATGCCCCGCCTTTTCTACATCTGGTCGGGCGCCGACATGCCCATCAGGTCCAGCCCCAATTCGAGCTGGCGCAGCGTCAGTTGGACCAACCCGAGGCGCGAGGCCTTAAGCGCCGCATCGTCGCCAAGCAAGACCGGACAAGCGGCGTAGAACTTCGAAAACGCCTGGGCCAGACGGTAGGTATGGTCGGCCAGCAGGTTCGGCGCACGCTTGACGTAGGTTTCCTTGAGCGCCGCGTCGAACGCATCGAGCAGGAGCACCAGTTCGCGTTCCGCCGGCTGGGTGACGGTGATTGTCCCGGCGGCCACGCCCTGCTCGCGTGCCTTGCGCAGGATCGATTTGATCCGTACGGCCTGATAGAGCAGATACGGCCCGGTCTTGCCTTCGAAGCTAGTGAAACGATCTAGGTCGAAAATGTAGTTGGTCAGGCGGTGATTGGACAGTTCGGCGAACTTCAACGCGGCAACCGCCACCTTGTGCGCTGTGTCGGCGAATTCGGCTTCGGCCAGCCCCTCGCCCAGCCCCGCCTCGTGCAGCCGCTCCGTCGCCTTCTCAACCGCCTGGGCGATCAGGTCACCTAATTTAAGCGTACCACCATCGCGCGTCTTGAACGGCGTGCCATCAGGTCCGTTGACCGTCCCGTTGGCGGCATGCTCCAGTTCGCCTTCCCTGGCGAAACCCGCCAGGTAGGCGGTACGGAAGACCTGCTCGAAATGCTCGGCCTGGCGCTGGTCGACAATATAGAGGCTGAGGTCTGGACCATATTCCTTCTGGCGCTGGACGATGGTGGCGACGTCGGTCGTGCCGTACATGGCCGAACCTTCCGACGACACGACCAACAACGGCGGCGGGCTCGGGACTTCGATGACCGAGCCGTCGTCGAGCTTCTTCTTACGCGTCTCGCCGGGCTTGGCGACGTGTACGACCTGGGCGCCAGCGTCCTCGACCAGCAGCCCCTTGGCCTTTAGCTCTGCAACCATGCCTTCGATATAGGGGTCTGCGTCCGATTCGCCCTTCCACCAGTCGAACGAGACGCCGAGCGCACCATAGTCGCGGATCAGGGCTTCGCGGCTGACGGTAACGAAATGCTGCCACAGGGCGCGATAGCCGCGCCGTCCCGCTTGCAGTTCCTTCGTCGCCTTGCGCGCCCGGTCGCGGTAATCAGCGTCGGTCTTGCCCTTGTTCGACGCCAGGGGGTATAGGCGCCCCAGGTCGGCCAAGGACACCGGCGGCTCGGACGGATAGTCGCCCGTATAAGCATCGTCAAAATACGGCAAGCTCGGCTGCTCTTCGCTCAGCGCCAGAATCAGCAGGCCCATCTGATAGCCCCAGTCGCCGAAGTGGGCGTCGCCCATGACTTCGTCGCCCATATAGCGCATGACGCGCTTAAGGCTCTCGCCGATGACCGCGGTGCGCAGGTGGCCAATGTGCATTTCCTTGGCGACGTTGGGGCCGCCATAGTCGATGATGACCTTACGCTTTGACGCGACACTGGGCGCGCCGACTCTAGGGTCGGCCGCCAGCGCATTGGCGCGGTCGCTCAAAGCGCCTTCCGACAGGACGAAGTTGAGAAAGCCGGGACCGGCGATGTCAGTGCTCTTCAAACGGGCATCATCGACAAAGTGCGCAACGATCCGGCCGGCGACGTCACGCGGATTGGCCTTGGCCTGCTTGGCGACGGCCAGGGCGCCATTGCATTGGAAATCGGCCAGGTCCGGACGGTCGGACGCATTGACGCGACCGGCAGAGGCATCAAAGCCCTCGGCGGTAAAGGCCGCCGCAGCCGCCGTCGTCAATTGCGTCTTGAAGTCTTGGGATTGGGCGAAGGCGTCGGACATGGACAATCCATAAAGGGCTCGAGAAATCCCGCTCCCTTTACGCACCTGAGCCTTCCGTTACAAGCCTATTGCTGCTCGGCGCCCGAAACGTAGCGGAAGTGCTTGCCTTCGCGGTTGAAGGTGGCCATTTGCGGCGTCACTTCGAAGCCGACAAGGATTTCAAAGTTCGAGCCCGACACCGAGACATCGGCGCGCGGGATTACAATGCCGTCGAGACGCGTATTGACGTCGGCGCGCTGCTGGCCCGGCGCAAAGGTAACCGGCAGGTCGAACCACTGCTTGGCCAGGACGGTTTGGTCCCTCTCCGTCACGGCAATCCAGTAACGGTAGGTCTTGGTCTGGCCATCGGCCTGGGGGCCGCGACCGAGGGAAAAGCCGATATCCATGGCGACTTCGATCGGATCGCCGCCCTTATAGGCGCAGTCGGAGGTCACGCCATTGATCTCACCGGTCCACATGGCGGCGCTGGTGGCTTCCCTGTTGTCCTTGAACTCATGATAGCGCGCCGCGTCGTATAGCACCTTGACGTATGGGCATGGACCTTCGGCCTTCAGCTTCCTTAGGTTGAGCGTACGCTCACCCCATTCGTCGTCCTTCTTAGCCTTGTCCTCGGCGGTTTCTTCGTCACCACCGCCACGGCTTTGCGCCAGGACTGGCGTGGATGCCGCACTCAGCGCTACCGCCAGACACAGGCCGGAAAGAAAAAGGCGCGACGAAGAGATCATGAACAACCTATCCTGGGACATTCAGCGTTGCCGGGGTCACTGCCGGCCTGCCCTTCCCCCGTAGAAGCGGCGCCGTTAGGCGATGTGTAACGCCTGCGCGGGCAATTTCAAAGGGTTTTATCGGCGGACTGCGGCCAAATCACGGCGGAACAACTTCCGGTCCGACACCTTCGGAATGATGTGGCGAAAGCGCCGAAAAGGCCTTATGTGAGGGACATGTCCGCTTCTTTGAAAGTCTATCTCGCTACGCCGCGCGGTTTCTGCGCCGGCGTCGACCGCGCCATCCAGATTGTCGAGCGTGCGCTCGAGCTCTACGGTGCGCCCGTCTATGTGCGCCACGAGATCGTCCACAACCGCCACGTCGTCGACCGCCTGAAAGCGCTTGGCGCCGTCTTCGTCAAAGAGCTGGACCAGTGCCCGCCCGACCGGCCCGTGGTCTTTTCGGCCCACGGCGTGCCGAAGTCGGTCCCGGCCGAAGCGCAATCGCGCAAGATGTTCTTCTTAGACGCCACCTGCCCGCTGGTTTCCAAGGTCCATGTCGAGGCCGAGCGCCACTACAGCGAAGGCCGCGAGATCGTGCTGATCGGCCACGCTGGCCATCCCGAAGTCATCGGCACCATGGGCCAATTGCCCGAAGGTGTCGTCAAGCTGATCGAAACGGTCGAGGACGCGCGCGCCTTCACGCCGATTGATCCGGCCAATCTCGCCTTCGTCACCCAGACCACCCTGTCGGTCGACGATACATCTGAAATCGTCGGCGTGCTGAAAGCGCGCTTTCCGCAGATCGCCGTGCCGCACAAGGAAGACATCTGCTACGCCACCACCAACCGCCAGGACGCCGTCAAGGACATAAGCGCCGAATGCGACCTGGTACTGGTCATCGGCTCGGCCAAGTCATCGAACTCGCAGCGCCTGGTCGAGGTCGCCATGCGCGCCGGCGCGCGCGCGGCCTACCTGGTTGATGACGCCAGCAACGTCGACTGGTCATGGTTCGACGGCGTGAAGGTCTTAGGTATTTCCGCCGGCGCCTCGGCGCCTGAAAACCTGATCACAGACCTGGTCAAGGCAGTGACCGAGCGGTTCGATGCCGAGGTCATCGAAAATTCCGGCGTCCAGGAAACCGTGACCTTCAAGCTGCCGCGCGTCCTTACGCAAGCATGACCATGAGCAAGGTCACCATCTACACCGACGGCGCGTGTAAGGGTAATCCCGGCCCTGGCGGCTGGGGCGCTATCCTCATGGCCAATGGCCATGAGAAGGAACTCTATGGCTATGAGGCCAATACGACCAACAACCGCATGGAACTGATGGCGGTCATCGCTGCGCTTGAGGCGCTCAAAAAGCCGTGCGAGGTCGAACTGCACGCCGACAGCCAATATGTCCTGAAGGGCATCAAGGAGTGGATCCACGGCTGGAAGGCACGCGGCTGGAAGACGGCCGACAAGAAGCCGGTCAAGAATGACGACCTGTGGATGCGCCTCGACGCGGCGACCAAAGCGCACAAGATCAAGTGGCATTGGGTCAAGGGTCACGCCGGCCACGAGTTCAACGAACGCGCCGACCAGTTGGCCAACAAGGGCATTACTGAGGCGCGGCTGGCGTCATAGTTCCGTAAGCTCTGCTGCGAACCGTCTTGCATTACCGACATAATGTTCGGCCGAGCACTTGAGACCGGCGATCTGCTCCGGCGTCAGTTCGCGCGCCACCCGCGCCGGTGAACCGAGAAGCAGCACACAATCCGGATAGGTCTTACCCTCCGGCACCAGCGAACCGGCGCCGACGATGCTGTCGCGGCCGATAACCGCGCGGTTGAGGATGATCGAACCGATACCGATCAGCGCATTGTCGCCGATT
>CAMLPZ010000146.1 GCA_946482045.1 uncultured Asticcacaulis sp. | reverse complement strand
AGCTTAGCGTCAGCTACTTCTAACAAACCATAACCTGTCCCCCCGAAACTCCTCTTCGTCAGATACCAACATTGCGGTGACATGAGTTCACGTCACCGTAATTGTGGATCACCGTAATTGTGGATATTCTCTCCTATTTCTCTCCCGGCGATCCGGCCTGATTGGCTTCCGGCGCCGCCACCTTTTTCGTCACAGTCAGCGCTTAAGTCTCAGCCTGATTGCCGCGAGGATTTGGAATGTAAGTTAGGTTGAAGTCACGGTGACATGAGTTCATGTCACCGTAATTTGGTCCAGCCAGCCCAGCACCCTTGGCCAACTCGATCGCTTCCCGGCCTGCCCCCACAAAGTCGCCCCGCGTATCGTCTCTGACCGCCTGGCCGCCGGTCCTGGCCACAACAGCGGCGACGCCGTCATCTCGGGCCCCGCCCAGGGCCGCCTGAAATCCTTCATCGAATGCATTGAAAGGCTTGAGGAAGAAAAGCGCGCGATCAGCGAGGACCTCAAAGAAGTCTGTTCCGACGCCAAGGGCGAAGGTTTCGACACCAAGATCCTGAAAAAGGTCGTCAAAATCCGCAGCCTGGACCCCGCCGCCCGCGCCGAAGAAGAGGCGCTTATCGAGCTCTATATGTCAGCCGTTGAGGAGTGAATCATTCATCGCAGTTCAAAACCTCATAATTCAGACTGTGAAGCTGTCGGCAATTTCACCATGTCCGATTTCAATATCAGGCCACTCTGTAACATTTTCACCGAACATAGTGAACAGTCCGTCTTTTTGAGGCCCATGCAGACCGAGAGAAAAACCTGTAGCACATCGATGTGTCATAAACGGCGAGTCATATGCCACGCAAACGACTACAATTGGTATGATGGTCCCCTTGAAATCGCCGATCTGCAGGAGAACTTCTTCTTTGTCAGAGAAAAATCCGGGACTGTCCGGCTTCGTCTGATTAGGGAAAACAACCACACCTCTCATATTGGAATCCTTTGTCATCTCCTCGCAAAATGCGTCAAGTTTTCCAATTACACTTTCCGTCTCATTCAAGAATATAACATCAGAATACATACGAACACGTGTTGCAGGACTACGACCATAATTCCTAACTTTAAGAGATATTGGCAAATATATATGCTCTTTGCCGTCGTGAATGGTTATAACAAATTTTTTACCAATTTCGTAATCTACTCCCAACCAAGCGCGGGCGCTCGTTTCGACTTCGTCGCGAGCCATTTTTACTTGGTCGACGGCGGCGAGCGTAGCCTTGCGCGTCTCCCAAAAACCGAGTGCGACACCGACCAAAGTGCAAAAATTGACAAAGAACGCCGCCACGTTCCATTCGGCAGCTTTGCGAGCTGCATCCGCTGCTTTCCACTGCGCGCACAGGTCGGAAAAGCGATTGTCACGCCCACGGTCACAAGCGACATTGGTTTGCTCGTTGATGGCGATTGGTGGCTTTACAAAATCTGCAGCGTCATAACTACGTGTGAAGTGCCACCCCCAATACATAGCCGCAACGAGCATAATAGTCGCGGTGGCACAGGCGGTCAGTCCAATAGCCAAACCTACTTTTTGTTGTACCGGCGTCCATTGCTTTACCGGTCTTTTCTCAAGTCCTTGCGCCATTGCGCCCAGAGCTTTTTGCGCAAAGCCCCGCCACCCTTCAGCCATGTCGCACGACTCCCCAGCCAAGCCGACAATCTGACATACACGCGTATTCAGCGCAATTCTCGACCTAAGGGTGAACGCCACATCAGCGCTCCCATAGCTATCGCGGACCACGAACGCTTTTCAACGTGGCACCCTTTAGGGCAATGGAACAAACCTAATGTGTTTTTCGTCTCTGCGCTGCAACACCGCAAATCGTCGTTTCAACGAAGCAGAGCGCATCTTCCGAAAGACATCCCGATAATTGAGCTCTATTGTCACAAGCGCTGTGCATTGTTCCTCGATGAGCTTCTTCATCTTGCTGGGGTCGACTATCATTGGGATTGCACCGTTGAGCACCTCGGGCTTACCAGGATGCAATGCGCTAAAACTGACCGGCATGTCGTACAAAAGCCAAGTCGGCTCTTCTGGGAAAATGGTTCCGATTTCGACTTTATAGGAGCCATGCAAATCAAAAGCTGGCGTTCGTCCATAATTTTCGACCGTAGCCAGTACTCCGACCGACTTATCGTCAGCTTCTATTCCCTTAATGACCGGCTTCAAATAGGCGCGGTACTCACGTTGCTGAGTATCTTGTGTTTGCCAAAACCCGAAGCCAATGGCGAACAGTGTCACAGTGGATACTATTGCCGAAACCATACTCCACGTCGCGCTGTCGCGAGCCGCATCCGCCGCTTTCCACTGTGCGCAAAGGTCAGAACTTCTCACATTTTGGGGGGGATCGCAGGGCTGCTGCGTCGGATCAGCCGGTCTTTGAGTAACATCGGAAACATCAACTCGGCCCGTAATCTCGACTTTCGATGGCACTTCAGGAGGGCTTTTTTTCGTGTCCGCTTGAGCCAGGCTGCCGAACGCTAAGAGCGTTACGCCAACGACAACAACCCATATCTTCTTCATAGCTCGCGACTCCCCAGCCAGGCGGGCAGCCTGACACGCTCGTGCAATCGGAGCAATCCTCGCCTTGCCGTTGTGAAAAAGACAACGGTGCGGAGTGGAAGCCGCCAAAGTACAAGCGCCCGAAGCGCTGCCGAGACTATGTCTCCGGCGCTTTTCCCATGGTCGGGCGTAGCGGGGAGCCGAAGGTTCGCCGTGCGCTTGTACGCGGTCTTCCGATTACGCATTACGGTGACATGATATCAATTGCGCACCTCCATATGACGTGTGTTTTTTGCTCGGCATGGCGGCTACTTTCATGGCAGGACGCCCCCTCTGCGCGAGACGGGGTGGCTGTGGGCGGCGCCACAGTCATCCTCCAAACCGCGAACATCTGCTAACGCCCTGAATGAAGCCGTTTGGCGATCCACAGACGGCTTGGTCCCGTCCACCCACCGTCATGGCACCCTGGCTACGGAATTTTTCTGGCGTCGGTTTCGACCTGGAGGCGATTTTTTATCGATCGTAATCACACATTTGCACCTACGCCCTTGGCGCGAGGCTGCCCTCGCCCGTTCCCGCTGATGTTCGCGTGCAAACGACAGAGAGACGATCATGACAGCCAACAAGATGACTGGGGATTTTTCCGACAAACCCAAGACGAAGGCGCTGGCGGACCGGATCATCCATTTGATCGAAAAACAGGGCCCCTGCAAACAGGCAACGAAAGGGCAGACAACCTTCGCCGTCAAACGGAAATTCTGCTGGATGTGGACCTATGGCAAGACCGCTGACGGGACCTTGTTCGTCACCGTGCTGCTGGATCGCGAGCTCAAGAATTCGCATTTTCAATATGTGAAGCAGGTCAGCACAAACCGGTGGAACCATCACGTGGTCGTCAAATCGGACGACCAGATCAAAAGCGCGTGGTTCAAGGACCTGATCGAAGCGGGATACGCCTTCTCGGCCAAGTAAGCGGTAGCGCCTTAATGCATCGATTTTGGTAAGGCCAGTTGACGATGCGTCAACAATACTGGTAAGTCCAGACAGCAGGCCGCCGCTGAATCCCCCATGTTTCGCATTGCTTCGAAGCATTATAACCGGGGGTCGCGCGCTTTAGATGAGGAGACCGCCATGTCAAAGTTCATCCTTCTTCCCCTCGCTTTTGGGTTTCTCGGCTTGGCGCCGGGCGCGGCATTCAGCGCTCCGGCCGAAACGGCCTGCGCGGCGGTGGCGGATGACGGCGCCAACAGGCTGACCTCCGAAGAGGCGGCCCAGGGCTGGGTGCTGCTGTGGGACGGTAAAACGACGGATCAATGGCGCGGCCTGAACAGCGACCGCTTTCCGGACACGGGCTGGACCGCGTGCGACGGCACCTTGACCATTCACGAAAAGGGCGGCGAGGAATCCCAGGGCGGTGGCGACATCATCACGCGCAAACGCTATTCGGATTTTGAATTGACGGTCGATTTCCGTATCACGCCCGGCGCGAACAGCGGCATAAAGATCTTCGCCCAGTCCAACCTGTCACCGATCGACAAGAATACCGGTCAGCCGGTCAAGGTGGGCTCTGGGATCGGAATGGAGTTCCAGGTGCTGGACGACGCGCTGCACCCGGACGCACGCCTGGGCCGGGACGGCAATCGCACCATCGGCTCATTCTATGACGTTATCCCGGCAGCGAAGGACAAACAGGTCAATCCGCCGGGGCAATGGAACACGGCGCGTATCCTGGCAAAAGGCAATGCCGTTACGTTCTGGCTGAATGGCAAGGTCACGGTATCCTATGAACGCGGATCGGCTGAGTATCGCGCCGCCGTCAAGCAAAGCAAGTTCAACGCCATCCCAGGGTTCGGGGAATGGGCCGACGGCCATATACTTTTGCAGGACCACGGGAATACAGTGTCTTTCCGCAACATAAAGCTCCGGGATCTATCGGCACATTAATCGAAACCCGTTTTTCGCTACCAAACGAAACAATTACAGGCAGGATTTAAGATGTTGGATTCGATCAATCGGCGGGGGTTTACGGCCGGTACGCTGGCGGCCATGGGCGCTCTGGCCATGCCTGCGCTCGTGCGGGCCAAGGCGCTGGGTGAAAAGATAGACCTGGCGTGCTGCGGCATCGGCGGCCGGGGCGTCGACGTCATCAAAGGCCTTCATGCCACCGGCCTGGTCAATGTGGTTGCCCTGTGCGACACGCATATCGGGTCGGCGCCGACCCAGGCCATCCTGACCCAGTTCCCGAATGCGCGGCAATTCCGCGACTTCCGGGAAATGTTCGACAAGATGGGAAAGCAATTCGACGCGGTCGCCATCAGCACGCCGGATTTTTCGCACTTCCCGATCGCAATGCAGGCCATGGCGTCAGGCAAGCACATCTATTGCGAAAAGCCGATGGGCCACAGCTTCCGCCAGATCCAGCTCATGATGGACGCGGAAAAGAAATACAAGGTGGCGGCCCAGATGGGGAACCAGGGCCATTCCGGCCAGGGGTATTTCCAGTTCGAGGCCTGGGTAAAGGCCGGGATCATCCGCGACGTCACGAAAATCACCGCCTTCATGAACAGTCCGCGCCGGTGGCATGGCAAGGCCGTGAGCGACTTCCTGCCGGAACAGCCGGTTCCCTCGGACCTCGATTACGATGCCTGGCTCGCCACCGCCAAACCGCACCCTTACAACGCCGGCTACATGATCGGTGAATGGCGGTCGTGGTACGATTTCGGCAATGGGGCCCTGGGCGACTGGGGCGCGCACATCTTCGACACCGCGCATGAATTCCTTGAACTGGGCCTGCCGGACGAAGTGGAGCCGGTCTTCACCCAGGGCCACAGCGCGTTCCTGTTCCCGCAGAATTCGACCTTGCGCTTCAAATTTCCGGCGCGCGGCAGCAAGCCTCCGGTCGAACTGACCTGGTACGAAGGCCAGCAGAACTATCCGCCCCTGCCCGAAAATTTCGGCACGTCGGTTGTCGACCCCAACATCCCTCCCCCGACCGCGGGCACGATCGAAACGAAAAAACTGGCGCCGGGCAAGGTCATCTATGGCGACGGCGTGACGTTCAAGGGCGGTTCGCACGCCAGTGAGCTGGAGATTATCGGCGGGCCGCGCGCCGGCGACGTTCTCAAGGCGCTGCCTGAGGTGCCGGTAAGCCCGTCCGATCACTTCCTGAATTTCGTCCGGGCGGCCAAGGGTGAAGAGGTCTGCCGGTCGCGTTTCTCCGTCGCCGGCCCACTCTGCCAGGCCATGGCCCTGGGCGTGATCGCGCAGCGTCTGAACACGCGTGTGGTTTTCGACCGCAAACGCCGGCGGATAACGAACAATGCCCTGGCCGACCGCATGCTGGATGGCGATACGCCGCGGCAGGACTGGCGCCAGTATTACAAGCTTTAGGACCGGGCCGGCAACACGGGGATTGGCTGCATGACACTTCGACGCGCAATATGGGTCGGTGCTTTCACGGTTGCCTGCCTGGCGGGGGGCCAGGCGCAGGCCGATAATCCGATCATTCAAACCCACTTCACGGCGGACCCGGCGCCGCTGGTGCACGACGGCGTCGTATATCTTTACGCCGGTCATGATGAGGATGACGCCGAAGGCTTCAAGATGCTGGACTGGCATGTCTACAGTTCGACGGACATGGTCAACTGGACCGACCGGGGTGTCGTGGCCTCGCTGAAGACCTTTCCCTGGGCGGATCAGACAAACGACGCATGGGCGCCGCAGGTCATAGAGCGCGGCGGCAAGTTCTACCTGTACGCCCCTATCAGCGTTGCCGGATCGCCCAAGAACGTCATCGCGGTGGCCGTCGCCGACACCCCGGCGGGTCCTTTCAGGGACGCCCTCGGTAAGCCATTGATCGCGGCCGGCGAAGGCAACATCGATCCAACCGTATGGATCGACGATGACGGCCAGGCCTATCTCTACTGGGGTAATCCGCACCTCTGGTACGTCAAGCTCAACAAGGACATGGTCTCCTATTCGGGTCCCATCGTTCGGGTCGACTCCAAGCCCGGCGACTATCAGGAAGGTCCGTGGTTCTATAAGCGCGACAAGCATTACTACATGGCCTACGCCTCGACCTGCTGTCCCGAAGGCATTGGCTACGCCATGAGTGACAAACCAACCGGTCCCTGGGTCCACAAGGGCAAGATCATGGACCCGAACCAGGGGGCCACCGGCAACCATCCGGGTATCATCGACTATAAGGGCGGGTCTTACGTTTTCGGCTTCAATTATGAGCTGAACTTCGCCATGACGCCCATTCACCATGAGCGCCGATCCATCACGGTAACCCGGTTCGAATATAATGCCGACGGCACCATCCCTAACCAGCCCTGGTGGGACAATAAAGGCGTCAGGCAACTGGAGCCAGTGGACCCGTACAAACGCGTCGAGGCCGAAACCATTGCCTGGACCTCACGGATCAAGCGTGACCGGGACCGTCCGTACGATTGGGCGCCCGGCGTGACCACGGCGCGGAACGACCGCAATGGCGTCTATGTGACGCGCACTCTGAACCGCAACTATATAAAGGTGTCTGGTGTCGATTTCGGCAAGACACCGCCCAAAAGGTTCATCGCCAGCGTCGCGGGCCATGTCCAGGGTTCAAGTCTTGAACTCCGCCTGGACCAGGTTGATGGTCCGTTGATAGGCACGATGCAGATTAAGCCCTCTCAGCCTGCCGGTCAGTGGCAGGAAAATACCGCGACCGTATCGGAGACAACCGGGGTACGCGACCTGTACATGATCTTCAAAGGTCCCGGCGACGCATCGCTGTTTGACTTCGACTACTGGCGCTTTGAGCGATAAGCGCCAGATCGAATGGGTTTAGAAGGAAATACCATTCCGATCTAAGCTTTTGCTTTGTCGCGATATTTGGCGAATACCGCTGTTCCCCCTCCCCCTACGCGACCGGCAGCAGCCGGGTATGGACCGCGTGTTCGGGGGATTCCGAGAACACGCGCCGGCGCCGGCTCAGGTAGTCACCCGGCGTGTGGCCGGTGAAGAACTTGAATTCCTTGTTGAAATGCGCCTGGTCCGAAAACAGGAAGTCCTGGGCAAACGCCGTCAAGCGCAGCGGACGCACCCCGTCGATCCTGTCGATCACCTCCTGGATGCGATAAAGCCGCGCCAGCCGCTTGGGCGAAACGCCGACGACGCAGTTGAACAGCGAAATCATATGCTTGGGCGTAAATTCTGGCAGAGGAGAGATAATGCCCGGCTCGCTCAGGCCATTGCCGGCCCGCAGCGATTGCAGCGCCGGGGCGATCTTTTCGAACTTGGCCGCATGGTCCAGGCGCGCCGTCAGCAGGCGTTCCAGCAGGGCGAACCGGGCCTGAACCCCGCCCGCCTCGTAAAGCCGCTCGCGAAGGTCGCCGGCAAACCGGCCCCAGATGTCGTCGAGGGGGACGAGCTGGTTATGCACGGCGTTGACGTCGATCCCCAACAGGCTGTGGGCGCCGCCTGGCCAGAAACTGATCCCGATGAAGTCCGGATCGTCCGGCCAGACAACGCTGTGGTACTGGTCCCAGATCCCCATGAACCAGCCCTTGGGATCGACGGCGAAGAACTCGGTATCACCCGGGCGTTTCGCCAGGAACCCGCCGCCGAAATTGATCTTCAGGTCGGTCTGGGGCGAAGGCAGCACCTTATCCTCGCGGTACGGCAACCTGCCCGTCGGGGCGTAGAAGTAGCGCACGTAGCGGTTCAGCGGATATCCCGGTGTGTGGGCCTGGAATGACATGGTTATATTGTCAGCCATCGTGTGAAATTTTCAACCGGAATCGGACGGCATTATTTTCGGTCCGAGGTTAAATAAATACAATTTCCCGGCCGCCCGGCGGTTTAGGCTGGGCCTGCGCACGCCGCGCCCGCGTGTCCGGCAGGCTTTATCTCGCCGCCGGACACGCATCTTCATGCGCTGGAAATGGCGCGAAAAAGCGATGAAAAAGGTCAGGGGAAACAAAGCGATATGAACAACATGTCTTTAGCGAACCGGCTGCCGTTCGCCGCCGGGATAGCCGGACTGGGTACGGTCTGCCTGGTCTTCCGCGATTTCGCCCTGCAATGGCAGTCCGCGCCGGAGTGGGTAAAGCTCATCCCCTATGCGGCGATTATCAGCGCGCTGTGGCTCATGGCCACCGGCATAGCGCTGGCCGTCAGGCGGCTAAGCTTTGCGGGTGCGGTGTCCGCCGCAGTCCTGTTCGGCGTCTGGGCCTTCGTCTTTCACGGGCCTTTGGTAGCCCAGCAGCCGACACAGCTCTATCTCTGGCTTGGGATGGCCGAAACCGGTTGCCTGATGGCCGCAGGCCTGGCGCAGATTGGCGCCCACAGGCAGGACGCGCGGGTGCTGCTGGGCGCAAGGATCGTGTTCGGGCTGTGCGCGGTGGTGTTTGGCCTCAGCCACTTCGTCTATGCCGACCCGACGGCCAAGATGGTGCCGGGCTGGCTGCCCTTTCCGCTCGCCTGGGCCTACCTCACGGGCGCCGGCCACCTGGCGGCGGGGCTGGCCCTGGTGTCGGGCGTTCAGGCGCGGCTGGCGGCAGGCCTGGAAGCCGCCATGTGCGCGGCCTTTGTCGTCCTGCTGCATGTGCCGCGCGTCATCGCCGCCCCGACCAGCCAGATGGAGTGGACGATGATGTGTGTGGCCCTGGCCATCACCGGCGCCGCCTGGGTAATCCGCAACGACTCCACGCCGCAGAAGGCGTGATCCTTACAGGCAAGATGACGACCTCCTCCCTGCGCTTGCGTGGAAAAGTGGCATCGAGCGCAGGCGAAGATGACGGAGGGTAAAAGCTGTCTGCGGTATACCCCTCCCCATGCTGCGCACAGGGAGGAGGTGTGCGATTGCCCCGTCTTGTCATCCGGTATGACAGGTAAAAATTTTACAATCCATTCCATTGCACCCGCCTTATTTCCTTAGCCCTCCCCTTATCGAGGGAAGGGCTTTCCGCGCCGCCGGTTCGGATTTTCCTCCGCAAGGGCTGTCTCCCAACTGGATTGGGCCGCCTAAGCCCGCGGCTCCGTCATTTTACAAAAGGCCCAAAGGGTCGAACGGAGATGGGGACGACAGGCGGGTCCGCAAAACCGCCCATTGAAAAAGGTTGCAAGCCTGCGAAGCCCGAAAGGCCGGTCAGGACATAATTGGCAATAACAGGATTGGGATGACAAAGGTGACCACACACGTATCAAACAAACAGACCCGTGCGCTGCGCAAAGCCATTCTCGGCGGCGTGTCGACACTGGCCCTCGCCGCAATGGCCGGCGCAACCCTGGCGCAGGACGCCGCTGCCCCTGCCCCCGCCGCGCCGGCGGAATCGGACGTCGTCGTCGTGACCGGCGTGCGCGGTTCGCTTCAGCGTGCGATGACGATCAAGAAGAACGCCACCGGCGTCGTCGACGCCATCTCGGCCGAAGACATCGGCAAGTATCCGGACACCAACCTGGCCGAGTCGGTCCAGCGCATTCCCGGCGTCTCGATCGACCGCGTCAACGGCGAAGGCTCAAAGGTCACGGTGCGCGGCTTCGGCCCCGGCTTCAACCTGGTGACGCTCAACGGCCGCACCATGCCGACCGCCTCCATCGACCTGATCGGCACCGGCAATGCGTTCGCCGGCGGCGGGACGCGCAATTTCGACTTTTCGAATATCGCCGCCGACAGCGTCTCGGGCTTCGAAGTCTACAAGACCGGCAAGGCCCACGTCGCTTCGGGCGGCATCGGCGCCACGCTGAACATCAAGACCCTGCG